>JAEUQE010000009.1:32319-82049 GCA_016789785.1 Bryobacterales bacterium | reverse complement strand
TTGTTCCTAAACTGCAAGGCTGGGGTTGGGAACGAAGTGAACTGGAAATTCACAAAGCCCGCTTGAGCGGTCTGCAAACTGAACAAGCCCAATGCGAGGGCCAGTATTGAACGCATGTAACTACACCTCCGATGTGTATGGATTCTAAGTTGTCTTCTGGGACCCTCTCAGACTACCACCCTACAGGCACTACGTCAATCCTTCCATCGGTTCTAGTGGACCGAAAAAGTACTGGTACTAGGGTCGTTCCGCAGCCGGTTCTTCCGCCACCGACCCGTCACGCAGCACTTCCTGCTCGAATGAGCGCAGCTTATCATGAATCGAGCGCTCAATCACCTGCGCTAATCCTACCAGCGCCGCCGGAGGCGTCGTCGCATTCGCCCGTCCGTACAAATTCACGTACTGCGAGTCCGGCAGCGGCACTCGCAACTGCCACAGGCTCGACGGTGGCTCCGCCACCGAAAACTTCTCCAGCACCCGGCCCTGCACGTTCAAACGCACCCCGCCAAACCCGAAATCCTCACAACCCTTCACCAGCACTTTCCAGAACCCGTCCAGCGTCGTGGCTTCCCCGAAATCGCGCTCCAACTCCTGCAAGTGCAACTGCAGACTGATGATATTCCGCAGCGTCCCCTTGAACAGCACCCGCCGCGCAATCCCCAGCTCGGCATACCCCAAATGCTGAATCCCCAGCCAGGCCACCGCGCAGAACAGCAGAATCACCAAACTCCCAATGCTGTGCGAAAACGCATCCTGCACCAGCGAGAACGCCGCACCCACCCCGCAAATCGCATACAGAATCAGCGCCGCGCGCCGTGTCGTCAGCCCGCGCGCCAGCAGACGGTGGTGAATGTGCCCACGGTCCGCCCCGAAAATCGGCTGCCCCCGCAGGAAGCGCCGCACAATCGAAAGCCCCACGTCCAGCAGCGGGATCGCCATCGCCATCAAAGGCGCCGTCATCCCCAGCACCGTCGCCGACTTCTGGCTCCACAACGCGCCAAAACACCCCAGCAGAAAGCCCACCACCAGAGACCCGCAATCGCCCAGGAAAATCGACGCCGGGTTGAAGTTGTAGCGCAGGAACCCGAGCAGCGCGCCCGCCAGCGGCACCGTCGCCATCGCCAGTTCCAGATTGTTGTGCACCAGCGCCGAGGCCAGCGTCGTCAGCGTCGCGAAGAGCCCCACCCCGGCCGCCAATCCGTCCATCCCGTCAATCAGGTTGAAGGCGTTCGAACAGCCCACCAGCCAGAACACCGTCACCAGCATCGCCACGGGGTAGGGAAGCACCGTGTCCCGGAAAACGTAGATCCCAAATCCGGCGTGAAAGGCAAGCACAGCGCCGAAAATCTGACCCGCCAGCTTCTGCCACGGCCGCAAATGGACCACATCATCAATCAGACCTGTTGCGAAAATCGCCAGTGCGGCCGGCAGCAGGCTGATCCCGCCCCGCAGTGCCTGCTGAATGTCGAAAGGCACATTCTGATACGGCGCGACCAGAATGAAGCCGCAGGACAACAGGTAGGCCGCCACAATGCCGACTCCCCCAATGCGAGGGATCGGGTTGGCATGGAACTTGCGCGTCTGGTCCGGCTTGTCGACAAGGCCGAAGCGCTGGGCGCCCCGGCGAACGAATGGCGTCAGAACCAAGGAAAAGAAGAAGGCGACAAAGCCCAGGTCGAATAAGACCAGCATGTCAGTGTCCTATCTGTCCTATCTCCCGCCTATCCAGTGCTGCAAAAGACGGCTGATGGTGTGAACCGGCAGAGCCGGGCGGAACCCAAGAGCGACCTGGACTTGGCGTGTCCCTTCCAAATTGTAACGGACTAGCCCCGATTCCAAGATTACGTTTTACTCAATTTTCCCGATTGCACTGGTACGCTTGACCCGGAACTCCCGTTGGGTGATCCGGATGGCGACTTCTCCGTTTGCTGCACGTACAACTTTGCCGCGGATCCGCAGCACCATCGGCAACCGGTTGTGCAGCCGCGCTGGCCAGGCGACCTCCAGATTCACCGTGGAATGGATCTTCACCGGGGCGGATGTGGTGAACAAGAGCCCCGAAGAACTCATGTTCACAGCCCACCCGGTCAGCGACACCGGGGCCGCCTGAAGTGCGTTGGGCCTCTTCTTCTTCGATCCTGGCAGCAGTTGCACCGGCACGGACAGAGGATAGCGCGGGCAATCGCGGCGTTCCATGGAAAGCGAAGCAGCGAGCAGTGACGACATCGCGTGGTACTTCCTGTCGGACTTCTGTAAGACTGTAAGGGTCTCTCCATCATAAGCGCAAACCATGCCCTCTGTTCCATCAAACCTTCGTACTCTTTTTGTAGCCGGGGTACTGCTGGCGATCCTGTTCATTCTCTGGACAACCGGCATCTGGGACCGCCGTTTCATCGCCGGCTGGCCCGATCGCCGGCCCATCGGCATGCTGCACATGGCCAGCGTCGGGCACCGTTCCCCCACCAATCCTCGCGGCTGGTTCAACGAAAAGAGCATCAATGTCCATACCCCGGACGGCATCCAACGCTTTCATTCCATGGTGCTTGCCTATGCGGACCGGAGCATTCGCGCGATCCGCGAAGTAGGTGGGCAAGGCATGGTGGTGTGGGATCTGGAAGGCGAGGAGTATGACCACAAGATCACCTACATCGGCGATCCGCGCATTGCCGAAACACTGGCGCCCGAATTGTCCGGAATTATCGATAAGTTCTTCCAGCGTTATCGCGATGCTGGCCTCAAGGTCGGGGTAACCATCCGCCCACAGCAGTTCCGCGACGGGCAGCAGCACAATGTTTGGGATCCGGCCCGGTTGATGATTGAAAAGGTGGCCTATGCGAAGCGCCGTTGGGGGGTGAGTTACATCCAGGTGGATACCAACCGCTGGGGCTACTACATTCTGCCCGCCGCGATTCTCCGGAAGGTGAAGGAAGCGCATCCGGATATCCTGCTGATACCGGATCACGAGTGGCCCGGCTATCACGCCTTCTGCGCCCCGTTACGGAATCTGAAGAAGGAACCGGCCCGGCCGGAATGGCTGAACTGGCTCTACCCCAGAGGGTTCAGCGTCGTTTTTGTATCCGACGGCGATCCCCACACCCGCGTGGAAGAGTTGAAAGCGGCTGTGCGGGCCGGCGACATCCTGATGTTCACCGGCTGGTTCGGTGACCGCCACAATCCCCTGGTCCGCGACCTGACCATGACCCGGTAACGCAGCCTTCAGGCTGCCGCGCCGAGAATCGTCTCGGCGCAGGGCGAGGTGAACGAAATGCGCGGCGAAGGCGGGGTTGGCGAGCCGGACGGAAGATTGCCGGTGGTCGAGCGCTGATGATCCAACCAGGGGCGATTCGCCGGCCCCGGGCACGGGCCTCGGTAGGGTCGAGGCGGCAGACTGAAGTCTGCGTTACCAGTTCTACGGAGTTAGTATAAGTCTGCCGCGCCGAGACTAAGACTCATGTCGATGCCTGGATGTGAGCGGGGCTACGGCCAGCGCTTCAAGTGCCCACTGGCGAAGCAGGATGTTCATCGAGTTTGATCTTTGGGTTGCCCGCGCCCTGTGCTTTGAAGGTCTTCAGGTAGGCCGCGGTTTGCTTGCCAGCGCGAAAAGGGCCATGCAGGGGACCTTTCTCCGCTTCATCCAGTTGGGCATCAACGATCTTGCGCTGCTCGGGCGTGTACTCATCGTCAGCCGGTGAGGGTGATGGTCAGAAGGCTGGAGGTGAATGCTCTTGCACTGGCAGTGTAGCATCCGGAAGGGAATCTGGAAAGAGCGCCTTCCGAAGTCACTTTACGTTCCGGTACGATGTAAAGCGATGCCAGAGGCGACCCTCTCCTCAAAGAACCAGATCGTGGTTCCCCGTGAAGCACGCGAAGCGCTCGGGGTACGTCCCGGCGACAAGTTGCTGATCGTGGTCCGCGGCAATAGCGTTGTGATTCTCCCGCGCCCCAAATCTTGGTCCCAGGCCCTGCGCGGATTGGCGGGACAGTCCTATCCGGAAAACTATCTGCAAAAGGAACGCGACAGTTGGGACAGCGGCAGCCGGGAGTAGGCCGCATCCGCTCTGGAAGAAACGAAGTCTTCGCCTGGCTGGAGCGCCCCCTGCACGCCGCGGTCACTTCCACCATCACCATGACTGAACTGCTGGTCCATCCCTACCGGGCGGCCAACCAGGCACTGGTCAACCAGTATTTCGGTCTGCTCTCGCTGTTTCCGAATCTGCAGTGGGTGGCGCCGGACCTTGCGATTGCCGATACTGCCGCGCGGCTCCGCGCCGAACACCGTTTGCGCACACCCGACGCACTCCAGGTTGCCACCGCGCTCCAATGGGGCGCCTCCGCGATTCTCACCAATGACGCCGCCTTGACGGTTGTCCCTGGTATCACGGTTGGTGTTCTGGATCAACTTCGCGACTGACTAACTCAATAACTTACGGGAAAACCAGCCTTCCACGCTGGTGTCGAACAGCAAAGCCCTTCGAGATTCACTTCTTCCCGGCCAGATCAATGCCGTTGACCATGAGGAGTTCCTCTTCCGTGAGTCCGCCGAACGCCCGGCCCATGCGTTGGACGAAGGCCTCAGCCTGTTCCATCGCCAATTGATGCCGTAGCCCTTCTTCAAGCGCCTCGTTCAGGATGACGTTCAGATGGACCTTCCGGCGGTTGGCCAGCCGCTTCATCGAGTGGAGCGTGGCGGCCGGGAGCGTCACCGTCGTGCGGCGCTTTGCGGAAGAACCGTCCATGCTGGCCCGTTCCTACTGCCCGCCACCCGCCGGCGATGCCGTCACACTGTTCGACACGCCAACGTCATTGGTCAAGGTCACCGTAATCGATTGGATCCGGCTCACCAGATCCTGATTCGCCTCGCCGGCAAACGTGAACGGAATCGTCAGCGTAAACAAACCGCCGAACGCCTGCGACGCCTGGCTCTCAAACCACACCAGCGACGCCGACTCCAGATTCACCGTGAATGAGCTGTTGGCAATCGTCTGACCGGCAATCGGAGCCAGTTGCACCTGCATGCTTCGAATCAGCCGCGTCGTCGAGTAGCCCGTCAGCACCAGCGAAAAACTGTTCGCAGTGCGCGAGCCGACCGCGGCATCCAGAATCCGCGGCGCCAGCCGCTGCACCGTCATGGTCAGCGATTGTGGCGTACCGGGCGTGAGATCAAGACCAGCCTGCGTTGCAAACGCGGGCGTAATCACAATGTTGCCGGCAACCGTGCCCGTCTGCACACGAACCGAGGCCGCGTTGTTGTCAAACAACGCCCGCGTGGCGCCCGCCGGAATCGTGAAGTTCACCGTCCGGCCTCCCACTGCGAACTGGACCGCCGGATTCGAGCCGAATACCTCCGACACAAACGTCAGAGTCAGTGTGCCGCGCAAAGGCAACGGATAAGGCGATGCCAGTGTCAGCCCAATGGCAGGCTGTTGCAGCGGAGCCTGCACACCGCTCGGCCCATCGAAGCTGTAAGCCGGAAGCGCGGCTGGTGGATTGCCGACACCGGAGAGCGTGAACGCCGTCGTGTTGACGCGTAGCGTCGCATTGAGAGTCCCCGCGGCGTTCGGCGTGAACACCAGCGTGATCGTCGCCGATCCGCCCGCCTCCAGCGTCAACGGCAGCGCAGGCAATCCTTCGATCGCAAACACCGGGCTTGGTGAGGCGAGATTGATACTCGCAATGCTCGCCGATTGCGTCCCGTTATTCGTAATCGTGAACTGCACGCGTGTGCGGTCGCCCACCGAAACCGGATTGAACACCACCACGCCGTTGCCCGTCTCGGGAAGCGTGGTGTTCCCCGCGGCATTCGTGAACGAGAATCGCAAAGCGGGCCCCAGGCCGTTGGCCAGCAGCTCGAAAAGTTCATTCCCGATCCGCAGGCGCCCGGTCACCGGGCCTGGCTGCTGCGGTGTGAAGGTCACCGTGAAGCGCTGGCTTCCATCCGGAGGCAGACGGAAGGGCACAATCAGCGGATCCGGCAGCGTGAAGCCGTTCCCCACAACCACCAGCGAGGAAATCTGCGTTTCCAATTGACCAGCGTTGCGGACGCGAATCTGGAAGCTGGTGGATTGGCCCACCGGCGTATCGCGCACCGGGATCGGACTGCCCGGCGCAATCGTCGTGGTGCCCTGATCGGTGATCAGATCATAGGCCAGCAGCGGGGCAACGCCCGTCCCTTCCAGCGTGGCATTCACACTGCGGTCGCCGGCATCAATGATCAGCGACGACACGAATCGTTGTGCCTGCGCCGGCGTGAAACGGATCGAAAAACGAAGCTCGCGGCCCGGATCAATCGTGACAGGGAAGGTCGGCAACTCCGCAAGTTCGAAAGCCATTGACTGGAAGTTAGCGCCATTCAGGCTGATGCGATTCACCGTTCCTGGGCCCTCGCCACGATTGCCAATCAGAACAACCACGGATTGCGTCGAGTCGACCGGCGTGTTCGGGACCGAGATCACGCCATTGTTGACAATCGTCAACAGGTTGCTGGTTCGAGGTTCTACATAGCGCAGCAGCAAGTCCGGCGAGGCGGTTGTGCCTTCGATCGCGAAGCTGAACCCCCGGTCAGAGAAATCGATTTTGAGGCTGCCTGTGGAGGTGCCTGTTTGGCGGGGCGAAAACCGGATACGGAACGTGAGGCTGCGGCCGGCTTCGATGGTTGCCGGCAACAGCGGCAGTGATTGCAGTTGATAGTCCGCGCCCGAGAGGATCACTCCGTTCAACGTGGCCGGCCCCGTGCCCTGATTCACAATGCCGATTTCCGCGATACTGGCGCCACTGACGGCTGTGGGATTGAAGACGATACGGCCATTCTCACCGAGGTTGCGCGCGTTGCCATCGGTGGCGAGCGCATACGCAATCGCGATGTTCGACACCGTTGCCAGTGCCTCGAGTGAGTACGAGTTCACGGTGTCATTCAAAGTCAAGGAAAGCGTGCCGAAGCTCGTGCCGCGAGTCTGCGCAAGGAAGGTGATGGTGAGACGAAGTTCCTGATTGGGGTTGAGCGGAGTGGGAAAGAAGGTTCCCGAAATCGCGAAGTTCCCGCCCGTGAGACTGGCACCATTGACAGCACCAGCCGCCGGACCGCGATTCGTGATTACCAGTGTGGCCCGCCGTGGCGTGTTCACCGGCGTGGTGGCAAAGAGGATGCGCCCCCCGTTCTGCAACGGCGTCGGCACGCCATCCGGCTCAATGAAGTAGGTGACGTTGAAATCAGCCTGACTGGTAGGCGAAGCCCCGATTCCTTGCAGCGCGAAGAAGAACGACCGGTCCGCAAGGGTCATGGTCATGGTTCCGGTGCTGGTCCCGCGCAGTCTCGGCGTGAAGGTAATCGCAAGGCGTGTTTCCTGCCCCACCGGAATGGTGTAGGGGAACACCGGAAAGTTCGTCAACGTGAAGTCCTGGCCTGCCACGGCAGCCGACTGCAGAACGCCCGGCGCCGATCCGAAGTTCGTGATCGTAACGAGCGCCGAACGCGAGGATCCGGGATTGGTTGCCGGAAAGCTGACAGTTCCACCGTTTGGCAGCGCCTGCAGATTGCCATCGGGCTGCACAATCGACGTGATTGCGAAATCGGGCGACAAGCCAATCAAATTGAAGACAAACAACCGCGTCTGCGTGCCCTCGGTATAAACCAGCGTTCCTTGCGAAAGCTGGCGGTTGCCATTCGATGGAAGAAAGCGAATCGTGAAGTTTGTGGCCGAACCGGCGGGCACCGCTGCCGGAAAAGTCGGCGACAGTGCGACCGTGAAATCGCCCGAACCAATGAGCGAAAGCGTATTCAAACTGATCGCTGCACTGCTGGTGTTGCGCACGGTAAGCGTGGCCAGCACATCCCTGCCAACGGCATTGGCCGTCAGCGTAATGCTGCTGTTCTCCGCAAGGGGCGAGGTGACGCCTCCGATGGTCGCGCTTACCTGCACCGGTACTGCTGGTGTTTGCGCCGCAAGCCGCCCGACGAGGAGGGGGCTCCAGGGCAAGGTGCAAAGAACCGCAAAAAATGTTGTCCTCAGGGCAGTCATGTACGGTTCACTCCACCGATGAAATGGTCGGAATCAATAAGATCCGCGGTTGTTCGCGTGTGTCCACTACCATCAGCGGCTCCCGGTTGCGGAACGACGGATTGAGCAGGAAAACCTGCGGCATCAATTGCAGGAATCCGCCCGGCGCAAAATCCAATTGCAGGGTCGAAGAGACTCCCGCCGAATCATACATCAAAAGCTGCGTGGTCGCGGCGTCAGGTACGAAAATCAACTTCCCATCCTGGCTCACGCCCAGTCCCGCCGGCTCAAATCCCGCAGTCTCCCCAGTTGCCACAGCCTCCCCAGTGGAGCCATCCGCGGAATTGGCAGCGGCCGGAGTGCTGCCCAACGCAATGCTGCTGCGCGCCGCGGTCTCCACGTCGTACATCAAAACGGATTGCTGGTCGAGCGCATACAGCATCCGGCCGTCATTGGAAAAGGTCACAGCCGACTGCTTCTGCTCGGCCACCAGCATTGGCGAAACCGCATCCGCCGGCCAATAGTAGAGACCGCCGGAGGTTGCCAGCGCGATCGCTCCAAGATCGTTGATGGCGGCCGTGAGCATCTCCCCCGGGCTCTGCTGCACTGCCGCGGCGAGAATGCTGTTGTCGCGCAGATCCACCCGCTGGACAGCCTGTTCGTTCCACAGAACGGCAAATCGCGCCTTCGCACTGAAGGACGCCTTCTGCGCATTTTCAAGCAACGCCGGGGTGTGCACCACAGGGTTTCCGGATCGCAACGCCGACCAGAATCGCCCCTGACCCTCAGCAACCGAGAACGCCCAGAGACCGCCAGGGGCTGCGACTGCGTAGTCGGCATTCGAAACAACAGCCGGTCCGAGGTACGCCGCGCCAGGCACTCCGATCAACGGGCGTAGGGCGCGTGCCTGCCGGTCAAAGACAATTCCCGACATCGGTCCGCCGATACTGTCCTGAGCGATGGCGGCGCCGGCCATCAGAAGCGATAGAAAAATCGTGTGGCGCATGGCTTACCTTGGTGTTCCGATCACCACTGGCCCGGTTCCGACCGTAATGGGAGGCGGCGGGCTCGATCGGGTTCCCAGAATGATCCCCGTGGCCGCGCCGGCTGCCGCACCGGCAATAATCCACCACTTCCACTTCGCGAATCCGCGCTTGGGAGGCTCAAGGTCAGCCGCCCGCGTTGTGTTGGTCTGCGTAATGAGGATCGTGGCTTCGCGGCCCTTCCAGGAGGCAGTCACGCGCGTGCTGAACCGGCCCGTTTGCGAGTTGATGGCGTATCCGATGGCGCCGGCTTGCCCGCGGCTGTTGGTCTCCACAGTCTGCGTTCTCTGCTGATTGGCGAACATCGCTCCGGGTCCGGACTCGGGAAGCGTGAAGGTGACTTTGGCGCCCTCCACGGGAAAGTCGTTTTCGTCGCGGACTTCCACCACGGGTGCCGTGCTGGCAGGGATCAGATTGACGGCGCCTTGCCCCTCAAGCACGATGATGCGCAACCGGCCTGACGAGGTCTGTTGCGCCCCACTGAGGAACGGGGCCAGAAGCAGCCAGATGCAAAGGCCACCGGTAAATTGCCGCAGGGGCACGAACACACCTCCTCTAAATTCAGGAATATCTTCATCATAAAGCTGTTTGCCAAGCCTTACAATCGTCTAGAGCAAAGCATTCGATTAGGGCGGTACCCGGAAGGGGTGGTACAGTGATCCTGGAACCGCGGTCCAGCCCTCAGGAAATGGCGGCATCTGTAAAATCGAACCCATTGGTCTAGTACCGAAGTTATTGACAAATGTCCGTGCCTCAGTCATCGTTGAATCATCCCAGTGAATTCCAAATTCGCAGATCGGGAGGATGGGACTGAAAGGGCGGAAGCCTGTTCAGAATCATATTTAAGCCTTGGAAAATCAATCACTTAACGAGATCTTCCCGTGGTATGCAGTAAGGGTGAAATCGAATTTTGAATTCACCAGTCTGGCGGCCCTGGCGGCCAAGGGACTGGAGACATTCCTGCCCACCTACCGGACCCGCCGTCAGTGGTCCGACCGGGTCAAGGAGATCGACGCACCACTGTTCAGTGGGTATCTGTTCAGCCGTTTTGATGCGGCATACCGCCTGCCCGTGTTGTCCGCTCCGGGCGTGGTGAGCATCGTGTCCGCCGGCAAGACGCTGCTTCCCGTGGAAGAGCGCGAGTTGGAAGCCGTGCGAGCTGTCCTGAACTCCCGGGTTTGCGCCGGCCCATGGCCTTTCCTGCAGGTTGGCCAGCAGGTGGAACTGGTCCGTGGCCCTTTGACAGGGCTCGAAGGACTGGTGGTGAAGATCAAAAATCAGTTCCGTCTCGTTGTCTCCGTAAGCCTTTTGCAACGTTCGCTGGCCGCGGAGATCGAAAGCGACTGGATCCGCCCCAAGTCCGTACGCAGCGTCACGTACGGAAACCTATCCATCCCGGCTTGAGCCGGTCCGGTTCTGAACCGGCCGCCCCTGACCCGCTTAGGGATCCCGATACATATGTCAGTAGTTGGTCCGCGAAACCGCGTTGTTTATTTCCGGATCTCGGAACATGAATTTGAGAGGCTCACTGGACTGTGCAGGTCGGTGGAAGGCGAGCGAAGCGTGTCGGAACTGGCGCGCACCGCAGTGCAGCAATTGCTCGCCAAAAAGAACGGCCGCTTTGTGAAGGATAGTCGTGAGAAGAATGGCACGGAGAAGCGAGAGCTCCAAACGAGAATCGATCAGTTCCAGGAACGCATCAACGAACTCGATGGCAAATTGGAGCAAGTGCTAAGCTTACTGATATCCTCCTCAAGGACGAATGGCGTATGAAGACCCGGTATCGTGAGTTTTGGGCACTTATGCTGGTGATGTTAACCGCGATGCCCACACTGGCCCAGCAACCGGCGCAGCAGCCCGGCGCGGCCCAGCCGCAATCCGTACAGCAGCTCCCTCTCGACAGTTCGATGGAGCGCGCGCGGCTCACCTATGTGCTTGGCGCCAACGATCAGATCGGCATCCGCGTCCCGCAAGCCGAAGACATCCACGAGAAAGTCTTCCGTGTCGACCCCGAAGGCAACGTCTACTTCCCGATGCTTGGCAATGTGAAGCTGGGCGGCCTGACCGTGGAACAGGCCGAAGCCGAACTCACCCGCCAGTTGAAGAAGTTCTATCAGAACCCGCTGGTTTCGATCACCGTCACGCAATATCGCAGCGATCCGATCTTCCTGCTCGGCGCATTCCGCAGCCCCGGCATTTATCCGCTGGTGGGCCGGCGAACGTTGATGGAGCTGATCTCCAGCGTCGGCGGTCCGGCGCCCAACGCCAGCCGCAGGATCAAGATTACGCGCCGCCTCGACCAGGGCCGCATTCCGCTGCCGAACGCAACCGAAGATTCCGCCCGCAACGTCAGCGTCGCCGAAGTGAACATCGCCCGGCTGCTGGAGAACCCCAACGCTTCCGAAGACCTCGTTCTGAAGCCCTACGACATTCTCCGGGTCGGTATTGAAGAAATGGTCTACGTCAGCGGCGAGGCCGGCAAATCCGGCGCCTTCCCGTTGAACGACAAAGAATCGATCTCCATCGTCCAGTTGCTGGCGATATCCGGCGGCCTGGGCCCGAACGCCGCGCCCGAGAAAGCCAAGATCCTCCGCCCGGTGCTCGACACAGCCCGCCGCGCCGAAATCCCCGTCGATCTGCGCGCCGTCATGAGCGGCCGCGCCAACGACATGCCGCTGCTGCCCAACGATGTGCTGGTAATCCCAGCCAAGAGTGGCCGCAAACAAGCTGTCGGCCGCACCGCATGGGTCCTGATCCCCGGCCTGGCGACCACGTTGATCTGGGTCGCCCTCCGCTGACCCTGCTTAGCTCTTTGCCGGAAACTGCCCCGCCAGCTTCGGATACAACTCGCGTGCAAACGCCAACCCGCGCTCGGTCGCGAATTCCAGATGCACTCTCTGTCAATTATTATTCCTGCTTACAATGAGGAACTGAGACTTCGCTCGACGCTAACCGCGATTCAATCCTGGGCCTCGACCCGCCCATGGCAATTTTTTGAGATTCTGGTGGTTGATGATGGCTCTCAGGACTCGACGGCACGTCTAGTGGCCGAGTACTCCGCGCAATTTACTCCACTGAAGCTGATCTCCAATCCAGGCAACCGCGGAAAGGGATATGCTGTTCGCAACGGGATGCTCAATTCGAAAGGTGCTTGGTGTCTCTTTACCGACGCCGATCTCTCTTCTCCGATCGAAGAATTCGCCAAGCTCCTGGATGCTGCGCTGTCTACCAGCGCTGATGTTGCATTCGGCTCTCGCGCAATCAATCGCACTCTGGTGACAATCCGCCAATCACCCTTCCGCGAATTCTCCGGTCGTGTGTTTAATATCATAGTTCGTTTACTCACCGGTCTCTCACATCAAGATACTCAATGCGGCTTCAAACTCTACAGTGCGACCGCCGCGCGGCAGATCTTTCGGCGCCAACGACTCCATGGCTTTGGCTTTGACGTGGAGGATCTCTTTTTAGCCTCGCTCTTGGGGTTCCGTTCTGTAGAAGTGCCAGTTCGGTGGGCGAACGTTGAAGGAACACGCGTAGGCATGGTCAGTGGCCTGCGGGCTTTCATGGATCTAGTCCTTATCCGTTTGTATGCTATTCGGGGATGCTACAAATGACCTTTCGCTTCCTCTCTTCGGTCTTGCGCGCTCGCCCACCTCGAGTGATACTCTGCATGCCGCTTTTTGTCATGCTTGGGTTTGTGTTCGTTGTTGCAAACTCCCCGAACCGCTTTCTGTACGACGAACCGTATTTCGTCAATTACGTACCCCTTCTTCACGAGCATGGCTTCACGCCGAACTTTCTTAACTCCCTCACCGGCGCCGCAGGACCCTTGTACGCCGTCATTCATCGTATCTGTGAACCCTTTACACACTTGCAACCTCCGAGGATGCGGCTAGTCAACGTACTGCTACTGTGCGTACTCACTGGAGTTCTTGCATCCGCGGTTAAACGATACTTGCCCTCAAGGCGTTGGTTCGTGATAGGTGGCGTTCTAGTAGTGCCGATGACCTGGGTCACTGCGGGCATGGCCTTGTCGGAGATGCCCGCGATGCTGTTTGTGGCGTTAAGCCTGTACTGCCAACTAAAAGGATTGGCTGCATTCGAAGCACACCGTCAATTCACCATCTGGTTTCTGTTGAGCGGAGCGTGTCTTGGTGTCGCCGTGTGGGGCCGTCAGCCATATTTACTCTTATTGTCAATTCCAATAGTGCTGGCTATTGTGGAGCGCAGGCTAAGAGTGGCAGCGGTGTTGTTCGTGAGTGTTGTCGCAGTATGCACAATACCGTTGTTTGTGATCTGGCAAGGGCTAACGCCACCATCACACCATTCACTCCAACAAGGAATAGCGGTATCACACGGTGTGTTGTCGCTGGGGTACGTGGCTATCTGTTCGATGTTGCTCGCGCCCCGGCGGCCATCGCTGTCTGCCATGCAGACGCTCGTAGTGATGACGTCTATACTTGCGTTGAATGCCGCGTTTGAAGTACTGCAGTTATATCCTGTTCGCTCGGCGGCCCAACGCTATCTGTCACCTCCGATGTTACACGCGTACGGAATAGCTTGTGGCTCTCTGTTTGCATCTGTGGGAGTGGTGTTTTTCATGTCGCAGCTACAAACGATCTGGTCCAACAGGGACAAGTTGCAGACTCTTGCGGTGAACGCTGGGTTGTTGTGCATTGCCTTATCACCGCTGTTTGTGGCACATCAATACTCAAGTAGATACACAGCGATGAGTCTGCCGTATCTGATAATGGCGTCGGCGCCACTCTATCGGGAAAATATGAAATCTTTCGGTTCCCATGCGCTGGGCTATATCCTCGGAGCGATGTCGTTGTATGGGTACTACTCGTACTGAGCAAAGAAAAGGCTGTGCATCAGCGATCAGAGCTATAAACCTTTGCCGGAAACTGCCCCGCCAGCTTCGGATACAACTCGCGTGCAAACGCCAACCCGCGCTCGGTCGCCCCGTTGACATCCCCATTCGCCACCGGCGTCACAATGCGAACCAGCGCCATATCGGTGCGATTGTCCCGCACCGTGTCCACCATGCGGTAGAACCGCAGCGTCTGCTCCAATGCAACCGCCCGTTTGTGCGTCTGAAACCAGTACAGCACCACGATTTGCTGATCGCCCTTCGACACCACGTAATGATTGAGACTCGCCGGAACGCCGCCCTTCGAATCCAATTGCACCTCGATCACCTTCGAGGATTGCGGATTCCAGCCGGAGCCCGGCAAACACACCTTCGGATCATGCGCATTCTTCGCCCGCAACTGCGTTTTGTAGTAAGCAAGAAACAGTTGCACGTTCGCCCCCGACGCCGGATCGAAGTATTGCCGGTTCAGCACATCATCGGGCGAGAGCATCTCGTAGGCATCCGGGTCGAGCACGCTGTCCCGGCTCTGCGGCAATCCCGCCATCGCACGCGGGAAATCCTCGAGCGAGCCAGGCGACGGCAGATACTCCGTTCGCGTCAGCGTGTAAGTGAGCCCGGCTTGCGCGGCCAGCAGAACCAAAGCCACCGGAACCAGATACTGCTTGTTCATGAAACCCTTTCCGGAAAAACTCAAATGACAGGCGGCTGCGGTTTGGTCAACACCCGGTGCAGCACAAAGACAATGCTGAAACCCACCAGAAACGCGCTCCACCCGAGCGTATCGTGATAAACGCCGTGCGTGTACTCCATGTTGATCTTCCCAAGCAGCCCCGTCGCGACAATCCGCATCACGTTGGTGGCAATCGCCGCCGGAACCGCCGCTAGCGCCAGCCCGATCCGCACCCAGCGCCGCGACTCCGCAAAGTACGCATAAACCGCACAGAAAAAGAACAGCGTGATCAGCGACCGAATGCCACTGCAAGCTTCCACTACCGACAAACGCTGGTGCGCCAGTTCGAGAATGTTGCCGTCCCGGACCACGCTCATCCCCAACGCTTCAAACGTGTGTTCCGAGAGCCGCGTGGCCAGCAACTGCAAAGGCAGCGTCAGTTCGCCATATAACACCGCGGGCACCGGAAACGTGAAGAACAACAGCAGCCACGGAAACAGCACTCGTCGAAACGCCTTCGCGCCGCCCGCGACAAACATTACTCCCGCAATGGTAACGAGCAGCGCGAACCGCGAAAACGTGCTCGAATTCGCCAGCGTGGCCACCATCGCCAACATGGCCGCCGCACCCAGCAGCACCAACCCCCAGGCGCTCGGCGCAGCCGGCGGCTCAAAAATCCGGTCCCGCTTCAGCCACACCAGATACGCCGCCACCATGGGCGCAAACAACCCGTGCGCCATGTCGTCGCTGAACGCCAGAATGCGGCTCGTCATCGCCACCGTCGGCCAGTAGCAGATGAGAATCAGCACCGTGAACAGGATGCCAGTCAGCCGGGAATTGCCGGGGATGCCGGTTGTGGCAGTTGGGGATTCTGAAGTAGCCGTGGACAAGAGACTCTCTTACTTCAATCGGATAAATTCTACCGATAGTGTACACCTCGCGGTCCGAAACACCAGTACTAGAACTTTTTCCGGGTCTTCCCAGGGTATGCTAAAAGACAGCCGCATCCACATCCAAAGAAGGTGTGGAGCACCATCGGAGAACTGATGTACCCGCCCGACCCCAGCCAGTTTCGTAGTCCGCAGGCGCTCCCACCCGGGCGTCCCCTACCCGGTCCTACCATCGACCTGCTGTCCGTCCAGCAGCTTCCGGAAAACGTCAATTACCCGAAAGTGCTCTGGCGGCGCAAATGGTGGATCCTGGCCGCGTTGATCCTCGGGTTCGGCGTTGGCGTGGTGCGCGTCATCTATCAACCGCCCGTCTACCGGGCCTCCACCACCATCGAATTGCTCAGCCTCAATGAAGGATTCATGGGCGATGCCGGTTTCGGCGGCGGCGCCAATGCCAGCAATATTCAGACGCAGGTCCGCATCCTGATGAGCGCACGCCTGATCCGCAAGACCGCCGAACGTGTCAGCATGGAGCTGGCCCCGGTCTCGCTGCCCGCACCCGACATCTTCGGCAAAGTGCGCAATAAGTTCGGCCTGCTCGCCAAGGAGCCTGTCCAGCTCACCAAGCAGGGCGTGGAAACGGCGGCAGTTACCCTGCGCGCCCGCGGCGTCGGCGCAACCCGCCTCGTCGAAATCTCCTGCGAATCGATCTCCCCGGAAATCGCCACCGCCTTCCTCAACACGCATACCGCCGAGTACATGTCGCAATACAGCCAGTTGCGGTCGACCAACACTTCGCGCACCACCCAATGGCTCGAATCGCAACTCGAGGAAGCCCGCACCATCGCCGAACAGGCCGACGAGAAAGTCCGCGGCTACGTTCGTGGCAGCGGCATGGCCCCGGTCGAGAATCCGAGCTTTGACGGCCGTCTCCAGCAGCTTCAGGCCGACCTCACCGCCGCGCAGACCGATCGCATCACCAAGCAATCGCGCCTCGAAACCGCGAAATCGGGCGACGCGGTATTCCTCGAAGATGCCGGACTCCGTGGCGCCATGGACAAGCTCGATCAACTCCAGCGCCAGAAAGCCCAGCTACTCACCATCTACACGCCTGAGCACCTCAAAGTGAAGCAGGCCGAAGAACAGATCAGCGCCGTCGAACGCCAGATCAGCCGCGACAAAGAGATCCTCATCCGCCGCATGCAAGGCGAGTATGACATCGCCATGCAGCGCGAACGTTCGGTCCGCGGCGCCTATGGAGCACAAGCCGGCGCGCTCGCCAACCAGGCCGACAAAAGCAGCCAGTATCAAATGCTGAAGCGCGAATCCGAGCTCGCCCGCCAGACCTACAACACGCTCCTGCAGCAACTCAACCAGATCTCCATGGCGTCCTCGGCGCCGAATGCGAACGTCCGCGTCATCGATCCGCCCGCCGGCGAATCGCTCCCCTACAAGCCCGTTCCGAAGCGCGACATCGCGATGGCCGGCTTTGCATTCGCCGCGCTCCTCGGTGGCGCCTTCGCCGCGCGCGAATTCCTGTGGGCCAAGAAGCTCAGTACGCTGGTCGCGACTCCCGGCCATTCCCCGAACCTGCTGGATGTTCCGGAACTCGGCGTGATTCCCTCGTTCGAATCGCCGAACGGCCGCAAGTGGGCGCTGCCTGATGCGCCGCTCCTGCGCCGGCTGCGTCCCGCCGTGGAAAACGGCGAGGAAACATCGCTGGTCATGCGCCAGGAGCAGTATTCCATCGCCGCCGAAGCCTTCCGCTTCACCCTGGCGGCGCTGTTCCTCCGCACCGGCAGCAAAGGCAAAGCGACCTTCCTCATCACCAGCGCCGGTCCCGGCGAAGGCAAAACGACCTCCGCCAGTAACCTCGCACTCGCCATGTGCGAAATGGGCAAGCGCGTCCTGCTGATTGACGCTGACCTGCGCAAGTCCAACTTACACAAAGTATTCCAATTGAACGAAGGCCCCGGCCTGCGGGATCTGATCCTGAGCCCTCTGCCGGTGGAAGAAATCCAGTTCGAGGATTATCTGCAGCCCACCGGGACGATCGGCGTCTCGTTGCTCGCCAGCGGTTCCGGCGGCGGCCCGGCGACAAAGGCGGCGGCTTCCCTGCTGTTTTCGCAGCGCATCCCGGAGCTACTCGCTCGTTTGCAGGAAACTTTTGATGTGATTCTGATCGACACGGCGCCGGTCTTGCATTTCGGCGACGCGCGGATCCTCGGACCGCTGACCGACGGGGTGATCCTGGTGGTCCGTTCCGGCGTGACCCCGCGCGAGAGCATCATGACGATTCGGCACCGCTTCCAGCTCGACGCGACGCCGGTGCTCGGGACGATTCTCAACGATTGGGCCGCGACCGACAATTCGGTCTACTCCTATCACGGTTACGCTGCTTACTATCACAAGAAGTAGGGTAGCTGAGGCATCATGTCCTTCCACCTTTTCAGCTAACTCATAGCGGCGTACGCCATTGATTCCATGACGATCCGCTCCCTCACACGAACTTCCATCAGGCACGTAGTCGATAGGCTATTCCCGAGCGTAGCTAATGCCTACCGACTAATACGTGACGAGCGCACGGCGATAGCTGTTCCCAAGGCCACGCCGTTTGGCTTCCAACTTGCAGGTAACGACGCGATGGCAGCAGGTACTTTTGAACAAACTGAAATCACGATCTTCCTGAAATACCTCGACCAGGCATCCGTGTGTATTGATGTAGGCGCCAACATCGGTCTTTATAGCTGTCTGGCCCGGAGTAGAGGGAAACACGTCATCGCAATTGAGCCCTTGAGAACAAACCTCCAACTCCTCTACACTAATCTGCTGCGAAATGGGTTTCAGGATGTGGAAGTATTCCCTCTCGGCCTTTCTTCTTCTAGCGGAATACAGTCCCTATACGGAGGTGGTACGGGGGCCTCCTTCGTTCCTGGATGGGCGGGCGCAAGCACGAAGCACTTTCAGCTTGTACCTACGACAACACTTGACACCATCGTCCAACAGCGTTTCGCAGGCCAACTACTCATCAAAATGGATGTTGAGGGCTTCGAGAACGATGTTCTGTGTGGTGCCACCAGCACTCTGCGATTACTGCCGCGCCCTACATGGATCGTAGAGGTGGCTCTTAATCAACACTTCCCAGGTGGTATCAACAAGCACTTCGTCCAAACCTTTGAAACCTTTTGGCAATATGGGTACGAGGCCCGAATTGCAGGCATTACAGAGCAAGTGGTGACACCGGTGGATGTCGATAGATGGGCTCGGCAAGGGCGTGTTGATTTTGGTTCGTATAATTACCTGTTTGTTTAGAGACAAGCTGTCCTATTTCTATGATCGCGCGTGCTGGAACCTGGAGGTGTGTGTGTCGCTGGTGAAACATACTGCAAGAGAGCTCTTGAGGATTCTGCGGCGCGAGCCGCCAGTTGTTGCCGAGGATTTCGACATCAACACGCTGCCGTCCCTTCTCGGGAAGCCCGATCCTGTAATACTCGAAATTGGTTGTAATGATGGAAGTGAGACTCTTAGGTTCGCGGAATTGCTTCCGAGTGCGATGATTTATGCATTCGAGCCGGATCCACGGGCGTTGCAGGCTTTCAAGGACCGCGTGCGCTCAGAACGAGTGAAGCTGTTTGCAATGGCAATATGCGACGTAGATGGCTCACGTCAATTCCATGTCAGCAGTGGGCGGCCATCACCTGCAGTGGATGTCCCACTGAGTGGCTGGGACAAATCTGGATCCTTACGTAAACCCAAGGAACATCTGCGCGTTCACCCGTGGTGCACTTTTGCCGACACTATTATGGTTGAGACAAAACGGCTCGATACGTGGTGCTCCGAGGAAGGGGTGTCATCAATAGACTTTATTTGGGCGGATGTTCAGGGCGCAGAAGTAGATCTGATTCAGGGCGGCAGATCGGCCCTGGCTCGGACTCGTTATCTGTACACTGAATACAATAACCGGGAGTTGTACGAAGGCCAAGCAGATCTTCACACACTCCAGAAGCTTCTTCCTGAGTTTGATCTAGTGTTTCGTTTCTCTAACGATGCCCTATTCAAGAATAGATTGCTCTATTAGGATGTGTGAGTGATGGATTGCACGTCCTCATGATGCCAGACTGGCGCCAAGGAAGCACCTATCAAACCCTGTTGGCCCAGGCCCTCGCCCGCGCGCGGAGCGCTGACCGACGGAGTGATCCCGCGCGAGAGCATCATGACGATTCGGCACCGCTTCCAGCTCGACGCGCCGGTGCTCGGCACGATTCTCAACGATTGGGCCGCGACCGAAACTTCGGTCTACTCCTATCACGGTTACGCTGCTTACTATCACAAGAAGTAACTCCCCGGCTGCATGGGCGTAGGTAAGTTCATTTATCAGATCAGCAACAAGTTCCGCCACGGACTGCGAGCGGCCTATTACCGCGACCATGTCCGCCCGCGGATTCTCGAAACCGCGCCCATTCCGGACACCACGGACCGTCTTTGTGAGATCCACGTCCTGACTTCGAAAGACGACTGGCTCAATCTGATCTGGACGCTCAAGACCTTTTATCACTACTCGGGCCGCCGCTACCGGCTCGCCATCCACGACGATGGCACTTTGCCGCCGGAGGCCGTTGCGCACCTGCGACGCCACTTTCCCGGCGCGACCCTCATCCGCCGTGCCGAAGCCGATGCCCGCGCCGCTCAAATGCTCGGCGCGTGGCCCCGCTGCCTCGAATTCCGCGGCCGCAACACGCTTTCGCTGAAAGTCTTCGACTTCCTGGCCTCCCTCACCACGGACCGTATGTTGTTGCTCGATAGTGACATTCTCTTCTTCGATACGCCGGCCGAGTTACTGCGCCGCATCGAAGATCCGGCCTACCGCCGCAATACGGTCAACGCGGACATCGACACGGCCTACACGGTCGACATCGAAACCGCGCGCCGCGAATACGGCATTGATCTGATCGAGCGCTTCAACTCCGGTCTGGGTCTGATCCACAAAGCGTCCCTGCGCCTCGACTGGATCGAAGAGCTGCTCACTTACTCCGGCATTCATGGCCATTTCTGGCGCATTGAGCAAACGATCTTCGCGCTCCTCAGCTCCCGTTACGGTGTGGAGTTGCTGCCGGAGACCTACCGCGTGAACCTCGGCAAAGGCCTGCGCGGGCTGCCCTGCCGCCACTACGTCGGCGCGATCCGGCATCTCATGTATGCCGAAGGCATGCGCGACCTCGCCGGTCAGCAATTCTTCCAGGAGTTGCGCGCCGCATGAAGGTGCTCATGATGCCCGACTGGCGCGAAGGCAACACCTATCAGAGTCTGCTGGCCCAGGCTCTCGAAAAGCAAGGCGTGCACGTGCACTTCCCCCATGGATACCGCCGTGGCTTCCCCTTGATCCGTGCCATCCTCGACCTGCCCGAGCCTCCCGCGGTCCTGCACCTGCACTGGCCCGAACCCTATCTCCCGGGCCGCAACGCCGTGACCTACGCCCTCTTTGGGTTGCGTCTGCTGGCCGACATCGCCATGGTGCAGGCGCGTGGCGTTCGCGTCGTGTGGACGGTCCACAATCGGGGAGCGCACGAAGGCCGCTTCCCATCGCTCGAATCCTGGGTTCTGAAGCAACTGGCAGCGCGCGTCGACGGAGTCATTGTGCATAGCCGCTCCGCCGCCCGCGAACTCACGGCTACCTGGAACCTGCCTGCGGAGAAAGCTGTCGTGATTCCGCACGGCCACTATCGCGGGGTTTATGGCGATCCACCTCCTGCGTCGGAGGCGCGCCACAAGCTGCAACTTCCCTTGGAAGGCCGCGTCTATCTTCACTTCGGCAAACTGCGCCGCTACAAAGGGACGGAGGAACTGCTCGAAGCCTGGCCCGCGCACCACGCCCAGCATCCCGCCGACGTACTCCTGATCGTCGGCGAACCTCTGGACGAGGCCTACAGCCGCGAACTCGAAGCGAAAGCCTCCACAGGTGTCCGCATGATTGCGCGGCGCATCCCCGACGCGGACATTCCGGTCTACTTCGCTGCCGCCGACGTCGCGGTGCTCCCATTTCGCAATATTCTGACTTCCGGCTCACTGCTGCTGGCCATGTCGTTCGGCAAACCGGTAATTGCGCCGCGCCTGGAGGTCCTGGAAGAGGTCGCCGAGCCAGCCACCGGCCTGTTCTTCCATCCCACGCGCGAGACGCTCGCAGGCAGTCTGGCGCGCAGCGCCCAGGCCGATCTGGTAAGCATCGCTCGCCGCACCGCCGAGGCCTGTTCACGCTACGGTTGGGAGCGTGTCGCCGAGATCACCCGTTCGCTGTATACACAGCCTCCGCAAGCGATCGCTCAGCCACACGGGAGCCGCGCTCTGCTCACCATTCTCGCTTCTGTCTCCTGGCTGCTGTCTTCTCTCCGCGCCGCATGAGCACCACGGTCTCCATCCTGATCCCCTGCTATAACGCCGAGCGCTGGATCGGCCAGGCGATCGAAAGCGCGCTGTCGCAGACTTGGCCGCAGTGCGAGCTGTTGGTGGTGGACGACGGCTCAACCGACGCGAGTGTCTCCGTCGTCAAATCCTTCGGTACGCGTGTCCGTCTGGAGCGTAGCAATCATGCAGGTGGCAATGCGGCCCGCAACCGCCTGCTCGACAGGGCATCCGGGGAATGGGTGCAGTATCTCGATGCGGATGACTACCTCTTGCCTGAAAAGGTCGCTCGCGATATGGAATTCCTTGCTCTGACTCGATGCGACGGAGTCTGTTCTCCGGTGATCCTGCGCGACGAGCAGACTGGCAAAGAGACGCCGTTCCCATTCGAGGAACCATTGGACCTGACCTACCAGTACATCCGCTGGGGACGGATTCAAACCAGTGGGCTTTTGTTGCGCCGGCATGCCCTGAAGGATGCCGGAGGGTGGAAAGAAGACCAGCCCTGCTGCCAGGAACACGAGATGTTGTTACGCATGATGCTCGCCGGGAAACAAATCGCGCTCCACAATCAGCCCGGTGTGGTGTACCGCCAGCATGGAACCGGTACAGTCAGCCGCAAGGATCCCCTGCGGACCATTCGCGAGCGGATGGCGTTGACCGACCGGCTCGCGGCACACTTGGAATCGGCGGGGCGCATGTCGCCGCTCTACCGCCGGGCGCTGTTTACTGCGCGGCTGGAATCGGCGCGCAGCGCGTATCGTCAGGATGCGGACTTCGCCGTCAGGATCGCTGGAAGGGCCGCCGCGACGGGCGTTCGCTGGGTCGAGCCGACGCCGGGTCTGCCGTACTCGTATCAACTCGCGCGATGTTTGTTGGGATTTCAGAACGCGGAGCGGCTAGCGTCGTTCCGAAGAGGGTAAATGTCACTGCCGTCACAAACCAAACCTCGCGTCCTGATGACGGTCCCCTCTAGCACTTTTTGCACGCGATGGGTGGAAGCTTCACAATGACTGCGGCTGAACACGAGAACCTGCCAGAGATCATAATCGAGCCAACCACGGGTTGGGCATCGCTCCGTTTACACGAACTCTGGGAGTACCGCGAGCTGCTGTACTTCTTCGTTTGGCGCGAACTCAAGGTGCGTTACAAGCAGACCATGATTGGTGCGGCTTGGGCCCTATTACAACCTCTGTTCACCATGCTGGTGTTCAGTCTGTTCTTTGGCCGGCTCGCAAAAATCCCTTCCGATGGGATTCCCTATCCGGTATTCAGCATCGCGGGCCTAGTCCCTTGGAGCTTCTTCGCAAATGCACTTTCGCAATCCTCGAACAGTCTGGTTGCAAGCTCACATCTGGTCAAGAAAGTTTACTTTCCGCGCTTGGCAATTCCCATCTCAACAGTCCTGGCAGCCGTGGTCGACCTTCTGATCGCCCTCCTGTTAATGTTCGCCGTGATGCTCTACTACCAGGTGTTTCCTGGACCCCAGATTCTCTTCCTGCCGCTCTTCCTTCTACTCGCGACCGTAACTGTACTGGGTGTCGGCCTCTGGTTCTCAGCCATGTATGTCGAGTACCGCGACATACGGTACGTGATTCCATTCCTCGCACAGATCTGGATGTATCTCACACCGATCGTCTATCCGAGTAGTATTGTACCGGAGAAGTGGCGAGTCCTATACGCCCTCAATCCCATGGTCGGAGTGATCGAGGGCATCCGGTGGTCTGTGGCAGGCACACGGCCTCCGGAGTCGGCTGTCCTCACCAGCTCAATATTTGCAGGGGTCTTGCTGCTGGTCACCGGTATGTATTACTTCCGGCGCATGGAAAAGAACTTTGCGGACATAATCTAATTCACTCATGAGCGATGTTGTCATTGAAGTAGCCGATCTCTGGAAACAGTTCACCATCGGTGCTCCGGAAAAGCCCAGCACATTTCGCGAACTGCTTCAGAACGTCTTCACCAAACCTTTCAGAAGGCGCCCATCGGCGCACACCCAGGAAACGTTCTGGGCGCTGAAGGGGGTAGAATTTGAGGTCAAGAGAGGTGAAGTGCTCGGCGTAATCGGCCGAAACGGCGCCGGCAAAAGCACGCTCTTGAAAGTCCTCTCTCGCATTACCGAGCCCACCAGGGGCCATGTCCGCATGCGCGGTCGCCTAGGTTCCCTTTTGGAAGTCGGTACAGGATTTCATCCGGAACTGACAGGCCGTGAGAACGTCTTTCTGAATGGCTCCATCCTGGGTTTGAGTAAAGTCGACATCCAGCGCAAATTCGACGAGATCGTAGCCTTTGCGGAAGTCGAGAAGTTCATCGATACTCCCGTAAAGCATTACTCGAGCGGCATGTACCTGCGCCTAGCGTTTGCCGTCGCCGCATATCTTGAACCCGATATTCTCGTAGTCGATGAAGTGCTAGCGGTAGGTGATGCAGCCTTTCAGAACAGATGCATCAACAAAATGAAGGATGTGGCCGCGAATGACCAACGTACCGTCATCTTCGTTAGTCACAACATGACTGCTATCAGTTCCTTGTGCACCTCAGCGCTCTATCTCGCTGGAGGTGCGGTGGCTAGGTATGGTTCCATCGACACCGTTATACGTCACTACTTGCATTCTACGGTTGCCACTGGTTCCTCGCAATCTTGGGATCCATCTTCCGCACCAGGCGATGATGACCTTCGGCTTCTTTCGATTAGTGCTTCTTCACGTGCCGGCCACATAGTGTCGTCAACCGCGGAAGACATCATCGTCACCTTAGAGGTGGCTGTAACCGCAGTGCCGGCCAACTTGTGCATAGGATTTGATTTGTTGACTGCGGAAGGGCTTACTGTACTTCGCAGCTACGATACTGATAACGCGAACCACGTAGGTGTTGCACCGGGACGGAATATGTGTTCTTGTATCATTCCTTCTCGTCTGCTCAATACAGGGACCTATTACATTGCACCGCGAATAGGCGTACACAATCAATACTGGATCGTCCATCTACCTGAGACTATAGAAGTGACTCTAGTCCAGTACCACGGTTCTTCCGCCGTGTCAGCGACTACCACACGACCAGGACCAGTTGCACCGACCCTCTCATGGTCGACAGCCACACAGCCTTTGGAGTCTTATGTCTAACATCCTGAGTCAGGCCCGGGTCCGCCGAATAGCGTCATCGGTGTCGGCGAAGTTATTACCCAGTACCCTGGATCGAGCACTGCGGCGCTGGTGTGGCTCGGTCTCTAGCGGCCGTAAAGCTTCCTGGGAATCTCTTTCGCGTGAACGGGATGCTGTTCGTATTGAAATGCAGCCCGACGTCTGGCTAACTCTACACACCGATTCAGACCTGTGTCGGATTCTGTACTCTGTTGGCTACGAATTCAGCGAGCGTGACTTCGTCAATCGCGTGGTTCGGCCGGGTGATACTTTCATCGATGTTGGTGCAAATATCGGCCTCTACTCTGTACTGGCTGCTCATATCGTCGGTCCGGCGGGCAGAGTCGTTTCATTCGAGCCGAGTAGCCGGACGTTCCAACGCTTGCAAGCAAACATAACCGCAGGTGGCTATTTCAACGTGATATGCCATCAGCTCGCGCTAGGTGCCAACGCGGGTACTGACATCATGACCGTGTTGGACGACGGTCGTGATGCCTGGAACACAATTAGCAGCAGTCCGCATGATGGAGAGTTTCACCTGGAGTCAGTGCGCACCGTTACATGGGACGACCTCACCCAGAAACACGAATACTTGCACTCGGCCATACTAATAAAGGTGGATATCGAAGGTGCCGAACACGCTTTTCTTCGTGGTGCGCCCGTGTCACTGATGCGAGGGGATGCACCATCGCTCCTAATTGAGGTTCAAGACAGTCGTGCGGGCTCTGGAGCCGAGCTGTGTAATCTGCTTCTACAATACGGTTACCGTCTCTATGAATACCAACGCGCCAGTGCGTCGCTAGTGCCGCATAGTCTACAGCAATTCTACAAGTACACTAATCTGATCGCTACTAAACACCTGGACCACTTGCTTTCTAGGCTTGAAGGGGGCACTAGTCCATCCTGGCTGCGATAGCTGTTATTGGAGCACCATCGAGTGGAAGTCTCCTGACGAAGGGCAGCCCTCTAGTTCTGTCTGGGTGGCTGGAAGGGTGGTCGACAACTCTGTGGCCACAGGAAGATCAACGGGAACGAAAGAATGGATGGATTGTTATCCTCGCTGCCTCCGCCGCCTCCGGGACATACAGGTTTTCCATGGACTAGCGAGGTGCCTCCGTCGGTGTACGCGGCGTTACCAAGAGCCCCAGTGCTGTCGATTGTTACCCCCTCGTTCAACCAAAGAGTGTTTCTTGAAGAAACCATCCGGTCAGTGCTACTACAGAACTATCCGGCGTTGGAATACATGGTCATTGATGGTGGTAGCACGGATGGAAGTCAAGAACTTCTCGAGAAGTACGGTGAACACTTATCGTATTGGATATCCGAACCGGACAAAGGCCAGTGTGATGCTCTGAACAAGGGCTTACGGAGGAGTTGTGGCGAGATCTGGGCGTATATTAATAGTGACGATCGCTATGCTGCTGGAACGTTCCAGAAAGTGGTGGAGCGGTTTGTGACGGGAGATAGCCCGCTTTGGATTACCGGCGAGGCGACCTATATTGATGTAGCTGGATCCTTTGTGAGTCATCTAGTGCCTGGTGCGGCAGTGTCTGTGGCCGCTACTCTTACACGATGGAAAGGGGTGGCCCCTGTGGCCATCCAGGTTTCAAATTTTATGTCGCGGCGCGTGTTAGATGAGTTTGGATATTTTGACCCCTCGTTGCATTTCAGTATGGATTTTGAATTCGGGCTACGTTTGATGGCGCAGGGTATCACACCACTGGTCATTTCCGAAGTACTTGCGGAGGCTCGCTTGCACCCTGCCAGCAAGACGGTATCCAAGGGCAGCAAAGGGGAATTTCTACGAGAAGATGTGATGATCGCAGAACGTTTTCTGTACTGTCTCTCGGATGAGGAGCGGAGTGCGGCTATGCAGCACCTGGACGACGCACGCTACTGGGTGTGGCTGCGGGACCTTAATTCCCGGAATGCTAGTGCTGGACTCGCAAATGCCATTGGGCGATTACTGCGATCATGTACTACCCGCGAGCGCCGCTTCCTCATACGTCGCGCCACCGCTGGTATGCTGCGCCGTTGGTTCCTTTCCGGATCAAGAGATAATCCGCTAACATCTTGATAACGATAGCCATTCCTAACTACAACGGTGGTCGATACCTTGGGGCGACCCTACAATCCGTCGCCCGCAATCGGCCGTATGTCCGTTTCTGGTTCCAGGACGCATTGTCATCCGATGGGTCGCTCCAGATCGCGCAGCAATACTGCACGGAATTTGACCGCGTCGTGTCCGAAGCTGACTCTGGTCAGGCAGATGCCCTGAACCGCGCCTTCCAAAGAATGGGTGGCGACATCATCGGATTTCTGAACAGCGATGACCTACTCGCCGAAGGTGCCGCCGAAGCAGTATTGGCGGCATTCGAAGAAGATCCTGAGCTCGACATCGTTTATGGGCAAGTCGAGTGGATTGACGCCGACGGAAAGGTCACTGGACATCACCAGGGCGACATCTCCACCCTGGAAGAGATTCTAAACATCTACGAGGTGTGGTGGAACCGTCGCCAATGGGTACAACCAGAGGTGTTCTGGCGGCGTCCCTTGTGGGACCGCGTCGGCCAATTCAATACACGCTACGACTTGGCGTTTGATTACGACTATTGGGTACGGTGTTTCCTGGCTGGTGCTAACGTTCGAAAGCTGCCTCGGGTGCTCGCCCGTTTCCGATTGCACCCGAGCCAAAAATCCACCCGGGCGGATCAGGCCTCCAGTGAAATTCGCCAGATTGTCGCTGAGACCCTTTCGACCAATCCATCGATCGATCCTCAGCTAACAAGATGGCTGACGAATATGCTCAGCTACGATCGGTATCGATTGCGTAGCGTGAATGCGAAGCCAACCTTCGCCCAGGTGCTGCTCGCAAATCCACAGTGGTTGTCACTAAAACCCGTACAGCATAGGATTTGGCAATCGCTGCGTCATCGGTGCACGGGCTAGCCGTCGAGATCCGGACTCTCGAACCTATTCCGTGCCCATGACGTGTCTTCCGCGACGCATCCGGACTGCTGTCCATAAGCGCCGTGATGAAGCGAGCCGTGTGACATCACTCTAAAGCGTATCAAAGCACATATTAATGCTGATTGCTATAGTACCCCTCCAGAGTCCGGAAGCTTCTAGAGACTGGCAGCGGGTGAGTGCGCTGGCACGACGGACAATTACATCCCTGCTGAACATGACGGGCGAGTTCAGACTAATCCTTGTCTGTAATCAACCTCCTTCCCATTTACCGCAATCCAGCGCTCTAGATGTAATCGAGTGCGACCTCCCAGTTCCGGCGCCCAACACCCCCTCGCGAATGAGTGACAAGTGGCTCAAGGTGCGCATTGGCCTCGCAGCAGCTCGTCGATGGATGCCAGCGCACATTATGATTGCGGATGCGGATGACTGTGTGAGCAGCCGGCTCGGAGAGTTCGTATCCCGCAATTCTAACCAACAGGGGTGGTATTTCGACGAAGGCTATTTTTACACAGAAGGTCGCTCATTCCTGATTATCAAGAACGAGTTTCATCGCCACTGCGGCACCTCTGCTATTGTTCGCTGCGAGGCTGCAGAACTACCTCGCGATGTTTACGATGACTCCTGTATTCTCACACGCTTCGGGCACACGGCTGTCGTGGATGAGTTCGCTCGCCTCGGAAGGCCGCTTGAGCCACTGCCTTTTCGCGGTGCAGTCTACGTCACAGGGACTGGCGAGAATGACAGTGGCATCTCTTATCGTTCATGGGATAGCAGGAAACGATTTGTGAGGGAACTAGTCCGCCATCGCCTCTTAACTCCACGGCTTCGTCAAGAGTTCAACCTTACGCCTCTCATTGGCAGCTCACTTCCCACATCGCGGTAATATGCTTCTGCTAAGACTCAAGGCCCAACTTGGCAACCAGATGTTCCAGTACGCAGCAGCGAGGGCGGTCGCTCTTCGCACAGCACAACAATTGATTGTTACTGGACGCTATAACTACCTATATGCTCCTTTTGGTATCGGCTTCAGTCGGTTCACAACGCGTGTGTTCTCTGCCGGCAGCGCTCGACTAACTCGCAATGTTGTGTCCCCATCGTACCGCCGATACTGTGATGGAGTCTATGGTGAGGCGTTGAACCCTGTGATGCCGGCACTCGGTGCCTTGACGGTGTTGGACGGCTGGTTTCAGTCGGAGACGTACTTTTCGGACCAGTGGCCATCCATTCGAGGTGAGTTCACCTTTCGTCCCCAAGTCGAAGCGGCAATTGCTCAACTGGAACGTTCCATTGAAGCTCCTGAGCATGAGCGGGTCGCGATTCACCTGCGCTTTGGTGACTATTACACTTCTGACTCGGGCTTAGGTCATCCAGTTCTGGGCTGGGTTCTGCCACCCTCCTATTACCGCCGCGCTCTTGAGTTATTACCTCCCCACCTTGAACCTGTGATTCTCTCCGACATGCCGGAGCGCGCCGCACGCTGGTTGGATTGGCTGCCGAAGAAGCGGGTAATTCAGGGACATCCTCCTGCCGTGGACCTCGGGGTGATAACACGATGCAAGTATGTTGTGATGTCAGCCAGTACGTTTGCGTGGTGGGGTGCCTATCTGAACAGGATTCCACGGAAGCAGATCATCTGCCCTGAGTACTTTCTTGGCTGGTGGCGCCGGTGCTGGTTTCCGGACGGCATCAAAGTGTATGGTTGGACGTATGTGCCTGTCATCACTAGGCCCGATGATGATGGCATGACAGTTGCGTGAGTGGCCCCCAGGCGCTGACAGTAACGTGCTGCTGTCTGATGGAAGGCACGTCCAAACAGAGCGGTCAACAGCGATGATAGCGTCTGTGTCCGCCAGGGTGGCAGCCGTACGAATAGAGTAAGCGACGGCTGGTAGGCGGTGGTCGATGGATAAGTTCTCTCTGAAGAGTGCAAGTACTAGGCCGGGGTCATGGCCTGCTACTCGCATCGGAGTGTTCGCTTGGCACATAGTGTCTCTGTCATCATTGCGACAAGAAATCGGCCTGCTTTTCTGAAAGAAACGCTCACCGATATTGCTCGACAGAATTGTCGCCCAGACGAGGTCATCGTAGTCGATGCCTCGGAGCAGCTCGATACGAAAACGGTCGTCGAGACGTCCGGGAGCGCTGTTCCGGTCAGATACATTCACTCAACAATCCCAAGTGCGGCGCGTCAAAGAAATGTAGGGGCTGCTTATGCTCATGGTGACCTCTTGATGTTTTTGGATGACGACGTATCACTCGATGGTGGCTTTATTAAACACGTGGTCTCAGTATTCGATGCCGATCACGAGGGGAAGGTTGGTGGCGTCACTGGCACAATCGCGAATGAATCCTTTCAAGAGATGAGTTGGTTCAATACGGCGCTGCTCCGCCTGTGCCTTGGAGTGTCTCGCCACGAAGAGTTCGCGGGTAGAGTGCTTGGCCCTGCCGTCAACTTTAGTCCACGAGACCTAGGAGACCAAGGGAATCAGACGGTCGAGTGGATGGCTGGCGTGTGTGCTACGTATCGGCGGAATCTGTTTCTGGAAGAGCGCTTCCCGGAACACTATCGGGGGTATTCGTTCGCTGAGGACTTGCATCTCTCACTGCGGATCGCGCGAAGAGCGAGATTGGTTTGCAGTGGTGGAGCCCGACTGATTCATCGGGACGGCGGAAAAGGGCAGGCACGCGACTGGGTAGCGCTCGGTAACAGCATTGTCCGCCACAGGTATGAAATCATGACCAGTCTCTTGGGAAAGCGATCTATGGGAATGAAGCTTCGGCTTCTGTTCTATGAGGGAGTCTACCACGCGTTAGTAGTGGTAAGAGAGGCGTGGCGTACGAGAGATGGTAATCTACTCAAGTTACAGCTCGGGCGGATGGAAGGATTGGCGAGAGTGCTTTCACCTGGATATAAGGTGGGTATGTCGGAGTGAGGATGGGGGGCAGTGGGAGATCCTGTCGTTACGGTTATTTGATGACCCGAGGTGATTGGTCAGACTGAGGAAACGGCTTGACGTTCGAAGTGGTGGTGTGTTGGCAGAGTCGTGACGCCGAATTGTTTTTTGTGGTGGTTAGAGCGAACTGAACGGTGATATATCTCGTTGCGGCGGATCACGGAGGCTTGGCGGATTACGCCGATTACCAGATTCGAGCGATTCTGCGGCAAGGCGAGCCGGTGAGGGCGATCACTACTGCGTTTTACGCCTCGACCCGCAAAGGTTATCCAGTAGTACCACTTCTCGAAGATGATCAGCGCGTGCCAGGCTCGCTGCCAAGAACGGTACGGCGGAGCCTACGGCTTCCCATGCTGGTTGGGAACATGCGGCGCGTGGCGAACTATGTCCGTTGCAGCGGGGAACGGCTGGTATTGATGGGAAGCTACTCCGAGTATGCCGCGCCGCTCTGGGCGGGCTCTTTCCGGAACCTGCGCAAGAAGGGGGTGAAGTTCGGGGCAGTGCTTCACGACCCGATTCGTAACCATCAAGTTGGACCCGTATGGTGGCACCGATGGTCAATTCGGGAGGGTTACTCGTTCCTCGACGTGGGCTTTCATCACGGCCAAATCGACCGAATGGAAGCCCAGATCCCTGAGGGTCTCCGCCTGATCCCGATTCCGCATGGGATGTACGATTTCCCAGCGCCCGTGGGCGGGCGCGCGGATACGCGAGCGCGCTTGGGCATACCGCTGGAGGCAAAGTTGCTGTTGAGCTTCGGCCAGATCCGAGATGCGAAGAACTTGCACCTGGTACTTGAGGCGATGCGCGGACAAGACAGAGTGTGGCTCGTGGTGGCTGGGAAAGAGGCGTCGGCGAACCAGCGTTCCGTCCATGATTACCGGTGCCTTGCTTTGGAGTTGGGTGTAGCCGAACGGGTGGTGTGGAACCAGGGGTATGTGGCCGAGCAGGAAGCAGCCAATCTATTCGAGGCGGCCGATGCGGTTGTACTGGCCTACAGCCGGCTGTTCCGTTCGGCGAGTGGCGTCTTGAGCCTGGCGATCCGCTACCGGCGGCCGTGTTTGGTTTCTGCGGGTGATAGTCCCTTGAGAAACGAGGCGATCACCTACAAACTAGGCGTTTGTGTTGAGCCTGACAGTGCGCAGGCGTTGCGCGATGGTATGCACCAGCTCTTCAGCGAGGATTCAGACTGTCGTTGGGATGAGTATATAGATGACCATACTTGGGAGAAGAACGCCAAGCTTGTGCTTTCCGCAATGAAACCACACGCATCGTGATGCCTCCGGAACGGGAAGACCAGCCGGGCTGGATCTGTTGCCAAATCGGCGCAAGGGAGCATTACAGCGTGCCACGATCCCTTCAGCGCCTCGGACGGCTGGACCTGCTCATCACGGACGCCTGGGTGCCGCGCTGGCATCCGGTAAGCTGCGTGAATCGAAGGTTGCGGGACCGCTGCCATAGCGATTTGAAAAAAGCCCGCGTGCGGAGCTGGCCCATTCAATTGGCCACGTTCGAGTTCCTGGCCAGACAGCGGAAACTGACCGGCTGGGCCAGAATCATGGCCCGCAACGAATGGTTCGGCCGCCGCGCATCAGATGTATTTCTGAAGAGGGCTGCGCAATCGAGGCGGCGGGGAATCGTGTTTGCTTACAGCTACGCGGCGCTCGAGCTCTTGGAGGCTGCGCGTGGCCTGGGTTGGAAAACGGTTCTGGGGCAAATTGATCCGGGCATCGAAGAAGAGCGCCTTGTTGCAACGCTGCACGAACAGAGCACCTATCAGGGCATCTGGGATCGCGCTCCTTCCGCTTATTGGGAGCGATGGCAGAAGGAATGCGCCTTGGCGGATCGGATCGTGGTCAATTCCCACTGGAGTCGGCGGGCACTTCTAGGGGAAGGCATTCCCGGCAACCGGATCGTTGTTGTCCCATTGGCTTACGAACCCTCGGAGCCGCCACAGAAGGAGGCCCGGAGCTACCCGGCGAGATTCACAAACGACCGTCCGATGCGCGTCCTATTTCTGGGGCAAGTGAATCTACGAAAGGGGATGGCTGCTGTGCTGGATACCCTGCCGCTTCTGGGAGAAGCGCCAGTGGAAATGCGGATTGTCGGACCATTGCAGATTGAGCTACCGGAGGCGCTGTTGCGTCATCCAAAGGTCCATTGGATCGGTGCGCAACCCCGCAGCTTGGTGGCGAAGGAGTATCGACAAGCAGATGTGTTTCTGTTTCCCACGTTGTCGGATGGATTCGGGATCACTCAACTCGAAGCTCAGTCCTGGGAACTGCCGATCGTGAGCACAGACCGGTGTGGGGATGTGGTGGAACACGGAAGAAACGGTTTGATCTTGCGAGAGATCACCGGCGTAGGCATCGCGCAAGCTCTCAAAGAACTGGTTCAGCATCCCGAAACGCTTGCGGCGATGTCGCGCGCCAGCCGGCTGGAGACCAGATTTACCCTGAGTAGCCTCAGCAATGCACTTGTCGAGTTGGAAAGAGACCTTTGCTCGAGTTCCTGATTGTCTGCAATGATCTGATACCTATCCGTTTGTAACAAGTCTCCTCAGTCTCCATCAGTGGTAGCAAAAATGGTGATTACGCCCATGCAGTCATTTCGTGAGACCCACGCCGGAACATAATGGATCCCCTCAAAGCATACTCTCTGTCTCCAATATGACAACACTCGCAAGGCATCTTCTTAAACTTCGCCCCGCTGCGCTGGCCTCCGTCGTCGCGACGCTGTGCGGCTTGAATAAGCGCCGCATGGTATCCACACCAAATGGAACGTTCTTCATCAATCCTGTCTCCAATTTTGGGGCCGCCATTCTGGACGGTGATTATGAGCCACGAATGAAGATGGTTCTTGATACGTACCTCCCAAGCAACGGGGTGTTTATCGACATAGGCGCAAATGAGGGCTACTTTTCTGTTCTTGCCTCCCGGTGCGTTGGAGCGCAGGGAATAGTGGTTGCGATCGAACCACAGTCCCGTCTGCAACCAGTGATTCAGGCCAATCTCGACATCAATCGGTGCCACAATGTACGTCTTCTGAAATGCCTTGTCTCAGGCAAGACAGGTGAAATGAACCTCTCTCTTTCTCCCGATGTAAACACCGGCGCATCTACATTGTTCCGGCAGACCAAATATTCCTTGCCGACGGAGCGAGTCGAAAGCGTTACGATGGCCGACCTGTTCGTTAGGGCAAAGGTCGATCACTGCGATCTCATGAAGGTGGATATCGAGGGTGCGGAGTACGATGTTTTTATGGAAGCTGGTGAGGTCCTCTGCAAAGGTATTATCAGGCACTTGGCATTGGAGTTCCACGAATCGATATTGGAGAGTCGGGGCCTGCGGGCTGCCGTGCTGCATGACTTTATCATTCGTAGTGGCTACCGCGTCAATCGGGATCTGGGCCCCTCTGTGTATTCGTTTTGTGCCGGATGACAGCATCTCATATAAGTGGCGGTCGCACAACACGGTCTGCACAACACCGGTCAGGAGATCTTTGGCGCAGAATCAATGTTCGACACCTTGATTTGGATTACGGTAGCGGTTTGCATTAGCGGAGCCTTGTTGGCATACGTGCAATCACGGGATGTATTCCATCCTGCTCTGTTGCTCTCCACCCTGTGCCTATTCGTATACGTCTATCTGCCGTATCAGTTACTCCATAGCGAAGAGCTTTTCACATATGTGACGACCGAGCAGGCGCTCTTCGCTCAAACCCTTGTCATTCTCGGATTGGTCAGCCTATTTCTGGGCCTTCTTTTAGGGTCCACCTCCCGTGCCCACACGCGGACGCACGTGATGTTCTCGACGGTCCTCGTTCAACATGGGGCGTACTGGATAGGTGCCATAGGATTCCTCGCCTGGCTGTTCACTATACAGAACGCTGGTGGACTCGTTGCCACATATAGTCGGGCGTACAGCTCTGGGTGGAGCGAGTATGGATATATCCGAGATGCGGTATATCTCCTTCTCGTCGCCTTACTCTTACTGCTATCTCCGGAAGGATACGCCCGCCGCACGTGGCGGTGGACGCTATCTGTTGCTGCATTTGCGGTACCCTGGTTGGCTCAGGCGATTCTTGGTGCAAGGCGCGGACCTACATTTGTACTGTTCCTGACAATCGGGATGTCATGGTATCTCGCTCGCCGAACACGCCCTCCACTCATGCTAGCGCTGAGCGTTGGCATTGGTGTTGGCCTGCTCATGTTGTTCTTGGTCTCAAATCGCGGCTCAATCTATATCGGGTCAGATCTTGAGTCGTTAGATTTCAATGTGGCGGAGACCGTTACTTCCGCGTCGGCGGCAAACGAGTACATCTTCGGAGTAGGATGCATCACGACAGCAAAGCAGGTGGGCTATTTTTACTGGGGGAGACGTTACCTTGCGCAGGTACTTGTCAGACCAATACCGAGGCAATTGTGGCCCAACAAATATGCGGATGTCGGACTGGAGGCCCTGGAATACAATGCCGGGGTTGCATTGCCAGGGATGGAATCGATCATGGGCTGGTCAGAGGTGCCAGGAGCCGCCGCTGCAATGATCGCAGACTTATGGGTCGAGTTCAGTTGGGGTTTCCTACCGGTTCTGCTGGGAATCGGCTACATGTATAGCCGCACTTGGCGTTTGGCCGTAGAGCAGGGTGGTGCCTGGTCAACCCAGTTCGTAATCCTCTGCGCACTTTCAGTGTATCTGGTCACCCAAAGTGGTGAGGCCGTCATCTTTCGCCTGGTCATCTTGTCACTCCCCACTTGGTATGTATGGCGCCGGGCAAGGATTCCCGCGGCCGCGTAGCACACGTGCCGGTACGGATCGCGATCATCTTTGATTCGGTAACTCCCTACCGGCTCGTCCTGCACCGCAGGATCGCGCGGGAGTTCCCAGAGGTCGACTTATACAGTCTGTTCACTCATAACACGAGCAACGCTCCCTGGAAATTGAAAGTCGATCCGGAACTGAAGCCCGTCTATTTCGGGAGAGGACACGATGGTGCCGGCCGCCCGCTACTCCAGGAGTGGAAAAAGGGTGGTCAGATGACCCGCTGGTTGCGGGACCACCAGATTCAAGCGGTTGTCCTGGGCGGCTACAACGATACCGGCAGGCTGCGAATACTCGCTTGGACGGGCGCAAATCGCATCCCCTGCTTCATATTCGGTGACAGTAACAGTCGCGCGGATGTAGTTCGTGGCTGGAAACGGTGGCTCAAACGAGTCACACTGCCTTATGTCCTGGCGCAGGCGAGCGGGGTGATGTATTGTGGCGTCAGGGGCCAGGAGTACTTTTCTTCCTATGGTGTGCCCTCGGAGCGGATGTTCCCGTTTCCTTACGAGGCAGATTACCACCAACTGGCCGGGGTTTCTGCCACGGTGGCGAACACTGCGAAGTGCCGGTTGGGATTAGCCAGCACCAAGCGGATACTCCTGTTCTCAGGACGCCTCACAGGCGTGAAGCGACCCGAGTTGCTGCTCGAAGCCTTTTCTCGCATCCAGGACCGGCGGCCCGAGTGGCACCTGGTCTTCGCTGGTGGCGGGCCACTCCAGGCGGCGCTCGAAGAGGAAGTAGCACGTCGGCCGATGTCGCGTGTGCACTTTACCGGGTTTATTAATGACCCGTCTGTCTTGGCGTCTTTTTACGCGGCATCGGACGTCTTAGTCCTCCCAAGCAGTTATGAGCCCTGGGGAGTCGTAGTTACGGAAGCGGCGGTTCACTGCGCCCTGGTTTGCAGTGATGTGGTTGGTGCCGCGGCCGACCTTGTTCAGGAAGATCACAACGGATACCTGTTTCCGTCTGGAAGTCTGGATGGGCTTGTAACTGCGTTGCTCCGCGCCACCGATCCCGCGAATGTCGATCGCCTGAAAGCGGCTAGCCCCGGAGTGCTTGCGGCTTGGCGCGCCCGTACCGACCCGATCCGAGGTTTGCGCCAGGCGCTTCGCTTTTCTGGCCTTCTGAAATAGCTATCCGCCAATATCCTCCCTCCTTGCCAAAGCCTCATCTCGTCAATGTTCTGTCCCATCTCGATCCTCGATACGGTGGAGTCAGTACCTCGCTACCGCTCTTCTCTCGCGCAATCGTCGAACATACCGGGTGGAACACAACTCTTGTCGCATTTGTCCGCCGGGATGAGTCCATTCCGGTAACACCCGCTTATCCGCTGCAAACACTCCCTTTAGGCGCCAGCCGGTGGGTGCTTCCCGAGGCCATTCGGACTCCGCTCGAAGCGATTCTCCGCTCGGCCACGATCGTGCAGATTCACGGCATCTGGCAGGAACATTGTGCGGTTACCGCACGCCTTTGCCGAAAGTATCAAATCCCCTATGTCGTGGCCGCCCATGGAATGCTGGAGCCTTGGGCTCTGCGTCAGAACCGCATCATGAAGCAGGTTTACTGGCATCTGATCGAGAAGGCAAATCTCCAACAGTCCTGTTTCTTGCGGTCACTGACTGCGGCGGAATCTGACCAGTACCGCACTCTGGGTCTCACGCCCCCTATCATGGAAGTGCCCAACGGTGTGGTAATTCCCGAAGCACAAAGCCCCGAGCCGTTCCTCGGTTTACACCCTCACCTTCGTGGTCGCCGCCTGCTGCTCTTTTTGGGACGGCTGCACCCCAAAAAAGGCGTTCATCTTCTTTGCCAGGCATGGGCCAAGTTGGCCCGCAGCTTTCCAGATACAGTGCTTGTCCTGGCTGGTCCCGATTCCGAAGGGACTCGCGCGGCCTTGGAGCGCTTGGTCCAAGATTCTGGCATCGCTTCACAAACTTGCTTTACGGGAATGCTGAATGCAGAAATGAAATGGTCGGCCCTCGCTGCCGCCTATCTCTTCCTTTTGCCCTCTTACTCCGAGGGCTTCAGCGTCGCAGTCCTGGAGGCCCTCGCCTCCGGTCTGCCAACCCTGCTCACCCGTACCTGTTACTTTCCCCAGGCTGCAGCCCATGGATGCGGCTGGGAGATTGAGCCAGACCAGAAGCAACTCGAAGAGGCGCTCGCTGCTTCGCTTTCGGAACCCTCCGCTAGGCGCGAAGTCCGTTGCCATGCCGCCCGAAGTCTCATCGAACGGAACTACACATGGCCCGTCATCGCTCGGCAGTTCTGCCACTCGGTTCAGTCGATCTCTTGACGTTCTTTTGATCCTTCATGAAAACGATCACAGCCTTGTAGAATTTTTTCTCAGCCCGCCTTATCCTCCCTAACCCGCTGATACACCTGCCGTTACGCTCCTCGCTCGCCTCTCGCCCAGTCCCCACAACCACAATCCCGCAACCCTTGGATTCTATCTTGAGGATAGGAGTTACTGTGGTTCGCCTGCTATGGCGAACCGCCCTCCAGCGCCGTGTCACGGCGAAATCCAAATCAGGGAGTTCCCATGTCTCGTTCCAAGCGTACCCGTTCCGCCAAACCCGCCAGGCTGTCTTCGTTCGACAGAACCACACTCGCTCTGCTCGCAATTCCATCCTTTGCAGACTCGATCCGCGCCTCACACGTCCCGGACACCCGCATAAACTCGGCCTCCTATCAGGCGCTCAACCGGCGGTGTCTGGAGGAAATTCAACCGGTGGATGGAGTCGAACGCAAGCTGGTCCTTCATTTGATCCATTTCATCTGGGCGTTTCAGTACATTGGTTGGATTCGCAGACAATGTGCTCGTACCATTGTCACTGCGCCTACGGTCGCGCCGGACCGGACGGCTTTGGCTTCCCTGCAGGATCTGGAACTCCTGCAAGCGAGACACGCGGATCACATTACCCGCATCGCCAGGCATCTGAGCGAAATGCTGCGGCGCCGGGGAGTTGCGGTGCCTTCTTTTCTCAACCGGGTCGCAGCGGCACGATCCATTCACACCATCGTTAACGTAGCTGATTTTTCAGCATTTTGCGAAAGCTCCCAAGACCAAACCGGAGGCTCTGACTCCCGGACTGGCAGTTCCAAGACTCATCTTGGCACGAGGAGAGAGCTCCTATGACCGTCGACCTCTCCACTTTCGACAATCGCTGGTATCAGCCCGGCAGGTCCCGGTGGATCCAAGCCGCTTGGTTCTTTTTCGGACTGCCATTGCTACGCTGCGCAATGCTCCCATCGGCCGGATTGCGGGTCTTTCTGCTCCGGGCCTTCGGTGCAACCATCGGTCGGGGCGTCGTCATCAAGCCAGGCGTTCGAGTCAAGTACCCATGGAAACTCACGGTCGGTGACAACACCTGGATCGGCGAGGATGCCTGGATCGACAATCTGGCGGAGGTCCGCCTCGGAGCCAATGTCTGCATCTCCCAGGGCGCCTACTTCTGCACTGGCAATCACGACTGGACCGATCCTGCCTTCGGCCTCATGGCCAAGCCGATCACGGTGGGCGATGGTGGATGGGTCGCCGCCAGAGCCCTAATCTGCCCCGGTGTCACGATCGCGGAAGGTGCCATCGCCGCCGCCGGGAGCGTGATCTCCCGAGACATCCCCGCCTGGGAGATCCACGCTGGCAATCCTGCCGTCTTCGTCGCCCGTCGTCAGCTTCGGACTACGGAGCAAACGGCGTCGCAGCCTCGCTCTTCACATAGCGGTTCGTGAAGTCGTAGTACTGCACTTGCAACACTGTCATCCCTTGCAGATTCAAAGTACAACTGTTCTCTCCGAGCCACTGCCCCGCCTCGCAGAACAGAGTGCTCGACGCCAGTTCCCCTGCCGACCGCGCAAAATAGACTCGCATCTTCACCGGATACGTATGGGTCGTCGCCGGGCTGCCGTTGAATGAGTGAGTTCGTCCGGTCACCTGGTTCGTGACATTCACCACAGAGTTCTCTCGCTGCGCTTGTTGGATCGCATTCTCAATCGCCGTCAGGTGCGGACCATACATCTGTTGCGGTTGTGCATACATCGCGATGTCCCCAACCTTGATACCGGCGTTAAAATGCCACTGAGAACCATCCCAGCAGCTTCCTCGGCAGTCACCAATATGAATCCCCATCGCACCTTGGGGATACACCCACCGCCATGTTACGGGAGAGAATTTCGCGTCTCCCCCATTTCTGGGGTCAGTGAAGGGCATCGTCGCTGCGAGATGATCCAGTGTCTCCTGTTCCGGTATCATAAGAATATCCGGGAAGTCGCGCTGCAACGTCTTGAAGATCTCAGCATCTAAGGGTGCCCCAGCTACCCAGACAGCCGAATCAACATAAAACAGTGTTGCTCCCCAACGTTGTCTCGCATACTGGATCTTACTACGCAACAGCGACAATACAGCATTGTTATCCCGATTATAGTACGTCTGGTTCCCATTACTATTTGGAATGAGAGACCATTGTAATCCTGCCGAATCGTAACATGCAAAAAATTTCTCGCCGAACCATCCATTTACTTTGATAAAATACTGCTTGAATTCATTACTGCTATGATAGCGGCAAGTGCTTGGAAGAACACTTCCCCAGTCTAGATATTGTGGGCGCACCGTTACCCCTATACGGTAACCAGCATCTCGGATCAGTTTGAACATGTCATCCACGACAGCATTCATCTCCGGCGCATATCCAGACGAGAATACACGGGGATCTCCAATGTAAGTAGTGGCGTGATTGAATTCTTGCCCTTCCAGATCCCAAACAATCACACCTTGCGGCCTCACCGGTCGTGCATTCATGAGATCTACTACCCTCTGTGCTGAGGCAATCGCTCTTTGACGGAAAATAGATGGATTGAGCGCATCCAATAGCGCATCCTGAAAATACCCTCTTGGGTTAAGTGCACTTCGTTTTGTGCCTTCGGCGATAAACCACTCCATGATTGGACGGCGGTCAGGCCACTGGATCACTGCAGGATTTATGTCTTGATAACACTGATATGCCTCTGGAACCCATTGAAGGGCCGATTGTGCAAACTCTGTGCTAAACCGCAGGCTATATTGACGTACCTTGTTCTCACGGGGAGAAAGACCTCCGATGTACAAATGGTTCTTGCAGACCGTGGACCAACCGCAAAAAGGGCCGACGGTAGTATCTGCAAGAATAGTATCTAGCCAAATGGCCCACCTTCCCGTGACAAAGTTGCCCCAACCGACCGGATTACCCATACCCACATCTTGTACTTTCGACTTGCTGTAATCGAACTGAGGAAACTGCAGCCCAAGTGTGCTGATCATTAGCTTCGTAAACGCGCCATGGCCCGTGTTCGTGACTTGGATGCTGGCTGACACTGTATCACTCCTCGGAGTACTGTAACGGGCCACGAGACGAATCGGGAATCCAGCCGCGACGCAATCGTGTGTTACCGTGTCCGCAGTAAAACTCTTTTGACACGAAGGCGCCGCTTGTACTTCCTTACCCTGCGCGTCCTTGTACCACACATACGACAGCAGCCCTTCCCCATACACGTAGTTACGATTGACCCCGTCGACCATCAACGTCTGCAACCCGTTCGGGCCCGTCGTAAACGTCACCGTCGACCCGGCGTCCGGCTTCTTTAACCCCACCGCCGCCACGTTCGACGCCGTCGACCCGGACGTCGCGCGGATCTCTACCGTCTGGTCCGCCGCCACAGTCGCCGGTGCAGTGTACAGACCGCTGCTCGTGATCGTCCCCACCGCCGGCTGCACGCTCCACGTCACCGCCGTATTCGACGTCCCCGCCACCGTCGCCGTGAACTGCCGCGACTGCCCCGGCTCTAGCGTCACCGACGTCGGCGCCAACGTCACCGTCACCAGCGGTACCAGACTCAGTAACACCTTCGCCCCCTTCGACGGATCCGCAACGCTCGTAGCTTGCACCTCGACGGTCTGTGCCTGGCTCACGACGCCCGGTGCGGCATACACTGCCGTCAATCCGTTCGTCGCCAGCGACCCCACAGCCGGGCTCAAACTCCACGTTACCGCAGTATTCGACGCCCCGCTCACCGTAGCCGTCAAGGCCTGCGTCTGACCCGCCTGCACCGTTGCCGACCCTGGTGTCACCGTCACTGACACCGCCGGCAGCACCGGAGTGATAGATACCATCGCCGCCGCTGACTTACTCGGGTCCGCCGCGCTGGTCGCCTTCACAGTAACAGTCTGCGCACTCACCACATTGCCCGGTGCCGTGTACAGACCGCTCGCGCTGACGCTACCGAGCGCCGGCATCACACTCCAAGTCACCGCCGTATTCGACGCTCCCGTCACCGTCGCCGCGAACTGCCGCGTCTGGCCTGCCTCGACACTCGCCGTCGTTGGCGTCACCGTCACCGACACCACAGGCGCAGGTGGATTCACCGTCACCGACGCTCCCGCCGACTTCGTCCCATCCGCCACCGACGTCGCCCGCACCGTCACCGTCTGTGCACTTACTAAGTTCGCAGGCGCCGTGTACAAGCCCGCCGCGCTGACGCTACCCACCGCCGGCATCACACTCCACGTCACCGCCGTATTCGACGCACCCGTCACTGTCGCCGCGAACTGCCGCGTCTGGCCTGCCTCGACACTCGCCGTCGCAGGCGTCACCGACACCGACACCACAGGCGCAGGTGGATTCACCGTCACCGTGGCTCCCGCCGACTTCGTCCCGTCCGCCACCGACGTCGCCCGCACCGTCACCGTCTGTGCACTTACTAAGTTCGCAGGCGCCGTGTACAGACCCGTCGCGCTGACGCTACCAAGCGCTGGCATTACACTCCACGTCACTGCCGTATTCGACGCCCCCGTCACTGTCGCCGCAAACTGCCGCGTCTGACCCGCCGTCACACTCGCCGACGTTGGCGACACCGTCACCGACACCACAGGCGCTGGTGCCGGCGCAGGCACTACAGGGGCCGGGTTGACTGTAAGTACAACTCCACCCGACTTACTCGAATCGGCAACCAATGTCGCCATAATCGTAACCGGCTGCGCGGCTGTGACACTGGCCGGCGCCGTATACAAACCACTCGCGCTCACCGTCCCAACAGCCGGCATCACGCGCCAGGTCACCGCCGTATTCGACGATCCCGTCACCGCCGCCGTGAACTGCTTCGTTTCTCCCGCGATCACCGAAGCCGACACCGGAGTCACCGACACGGAAACCGAGGTCACCGGCGGCTGGCTTTGCACTGGCGGGTTGATTCGCAACGAAACCGTCGCCGGATTGAAAGGATCCATCTTACTCCGCGCAGTTACTTCCACCGTCTGCGCGACATAAGTCACCGCCGGCGCCTGATACAGCCCAGTAGCGGAAATCGACCCAATCTGCGGATTGAGCGACCACACCACTTCCTTGTTCGCCGTGCCTGAAACCGCCGCATTCAACTGCACCGTCTGCCCGGCCTGCAACGCCGCCGACGCCGGCGTCACCGACACTCCGATCAACGCCTTGCCACGCGCCAAAAACGCCGCCATCTGCCCGTTGCTCACGAGGCTGTTGACGCAATACGCCGTCTCGGTGCAGCCGCCCGTGATCCCCATCTCCCGCATGCGTTGAATGAAGCGGAAGAAGATGTGCCCCTCCGGCACGTCGTCGAAGTACCGCTGCGCTGACGTCGTGAATGTGTTCCCCATCGCCGCCCTGACGATGAACACCGACATCTGCCCGCGCGTGATCAGCCCCGACGGACAATAGTTCGGAACCGTCGAACACCCATCCGTGATCTGCAGCTCTTTCATCTTCTGGATGTATTTGAACTGCGGGTGCGTCGACGGCACGTCCTGAAAGTAGGGCTGCGGCGCATAGCTGAAGCTTTCGCCCAGCAGCGACCGTATGATGAGCTGCGCCATGTCGGCGCGCGTCGTCCACGCCTCCGAGCAGTAGCGCGTGCCCTCGCATCCATTGCTCACCGCATAGAGCGGCATCAGCGCAATGTAATCGCTGAACAGATGGCTGGCCGGCACGTCGGAGAAGGCAGTCGCCGCTGTAGTGCCGCTCTGAATCACCTGCACCACGGATTGCCCAACCTCCACGACACCGACCCGCGGCATCGTACCGGGATTCGCCTGCACGGCAAAGCGCAGCGCCCCGGGTGTTCCACCTTCCGCCGTCTGCACCTGGATCCAGCTTCGGTTGCTGCGCGCGGTCCAGGCGCACGAAGCAGGTCCCGTTACCGCAATGCTCGTCGCGGGAATCCCGCTCGCTCCCGCCGATACATGCGCGGGTGAAACCGTGACAGTGCACGGCGCGGCATTCGTCGTTGCCGCGAGCCCAAAATTACTCACCAGTAAACTCAGCAGAATGACAACTAGGACTCTGGGAAGGAAAGTACCAGAGATAGACGGTGACAATTGCCCGGGGAGGGGGCGGAAGTGTTGTAGTAACATAAAAAATACGCCGATACCCATAGATCGGAGCTGTTCAGGGTACTGGGCACCCATAGAATTTCGTAATTGCCCCGAGGGATAATGCCTAGGGAATTCGGCCGTTCGAGTAGCCTTCTTAGTCCTGGGTGAAACACTCCCCTTGAGGGCTAGCCCCCCATGCGTATCCTTTTGATTAATCAGTTCTTCTGGCCCGATCCGGCCCCCACGGGATTGTTGCTTGCCGACCTCGCCGAGGAACTGATCCGCCGCGGCCATCGCGTGGATGTGGTTTGCTCGAAAAGCGGCTATGAAGTCCGGGGCGGCGATGGACCGGCTCGCACAGGGCCGGCTAGCAAAGAACAGGCGCGCACAGGGCTGGCCGTCACGCTCCACCCCACCCCAACCCTGCCCTTCTCCCGGTCGCGCCTGGGACGCCTGCTCTCCTGGACCAGTTTTCTCCTGCTGGCAGCCTGGAAGTGCCTGACGCTTCCCCGCTACGATCTCGCCCTGGCCATGACCACACCTCCCGCGCTGGCCTTGGCTGGGCTTCTGCAAAAATGGCGTGGCGCCCGTTTCTGGATCTGGGAAATGGACCTCTACCCCGACGTGGCCACCGCGGTTGGTTCCCTGAACCCGCAATCAGCGGTTGCCCGCTTCATTCTGGCGCTCATGGACTGGCCCCGGAGGCGCGCCGATGGAATCATCACTCTGGGTGAGTGTATGAGCCAGCGGCTGCAACACCGCGTCGCACCCGGCCGGTTGCATGTGGCGGAAAACTGGGCGGATGGCTCGCGCATTCAAGCATCGGCTATACCCAGCCCGAGTCGCACAGTGCGAGTGCTCTACTCCGGAAACATGGGAATGGCTCATGAGATCGAGACAATTGGTCAAACTATATCGGGATTGAGCAATTTCCCTGCCATCGAGTTCATCATCGCGGGTGGTGGCAAAAGAAAGGCGCAACTCGAAGAGAAACTGACCTGCGGCAATCTCCCGAACGTGCGTTTTGAAGGGTTTCTGAGCGAGCAGGAGTTCACCGCGCGTCTCGCCTCCGCCCACATCGGGCTGGTCACCCTGCACCCGGACTGCTCCGGCGTCGTGGTACCAAGTAAAATTTACGCGCTGCTGGCGGCCGGCCGGCCTGTTCTGTTCATTGGACCAGCCAACGCAACCCCTGCCCGGCTGATCCGCGAATCTGGCTGCGGATGGCACGTTGCCAATGGCGACGCCGAAGCGGCGATGCGAATCCTGAAGCATCTGGCTGAGGCGCCCGGCGAAATCGTGGAGGCGGGGACTCGCGCGCTGGAACTGTTTCGCCGAAGATATGAGAAGCGCGTCGGTGTGGCGCGACTGGTGGATCTGCTCGAATGAAATCGCTTGTCTTGATATTGCTTGCTTTCCAGGCGCTCCCTCTGCGATCACAGCCTCCCGCCGAGGCGGCCGCTCGCGAAAACCTGAATTTCTGCCTGAACGGCATCCCCCGTTGCGACCTCTCGCAACTGACTCCCGCCGAACTGGCCCAGGTGTCGCAGGCAGCCAAGAAGCGGAATCTGGAGCGCTGTCTGGCCAGTTCGGCCAGTTGTGACCCTGTACAGCTCACCAAAGAGGAAACCGCTCTGGTACGCGATCGCCAGCGCCAGCGCAACCGTGATTTCTGCATGGAAGCTTCCTCGCGTTGTGATCCGATGATGCTGAGCGCCCAGGATCTCAGCGCGGTCGAGAAAGCATCCGCGGAACGCAACCTGAATTATTGTCTGGGCGGATCCGCCAGATGCGACCCCATGAAGCTCCCACCGGCCGACCTGCAGCGAATCCAGCAGGCACGCAAGCGAACCAACTTCGAGAACTGCGAGCAGGGGCTTTCTTCCTGCAATCCATTGGACCTGACCCAACCGGAGATGGAACGTGTGCGGGCAAGCCACAAAAACCGCAACTCCGACCGTTGCCTGAGTGGCAATGCCAACTGCGATCCTCTGCTGTTGAGCGCTACGGAAGCGACGGTTGCCGCGGCCGCCGCACGCAAGCGAAACTACGAAAAGTGCCTCAACGGCAGCGCCACCTGCGACCCGTTGATGCTGACCGCTCCGGAGTCAGCGGCAGTAGCTGCCGCCTACCGGCAGCGGCAACAGAACCGGAAACGTGGTCCCCGGTAGGCTCCATGGTAAGCAGCACGGCAGCCTTGTCGCGGCAACTGGATTGGGCAGCCCATGCGGGTGGGCGGAACAGGTGGTTCTTCCGCGAAGTGACGGTTGGTGTGCGGGCAGTTGCGACAGCCGAGCAAGGTGGCTTGCGGGCGCGGGTCCCGAAAGCGGTCACGATGCAGCGGATCACAAAAGGCAAGTGCGCGACGACGCCTCAAGCTTGCCGCGTTCTGAAGACAGGTGGTGATGCCACCTTCCGCCAGGAATGGCACCGGGGTGGTTCTTCCACGAAGTGGGCGGTGCGCGGAGACTTGCGTGCCTGAGGTTGGCGCCGCGTACACCGCATATCAGTACACGACACGTTCCACTTCATCGAGCGCCACCGAATCGTTACGGCGGTCATAAAGGCCTGTGGTGCGCGCCGACTCATGACCCGCCATCCGCTGCGCCACTTCGAGCTTGCCACCATTCTGAAGATAAGTGGTGATGCCGGTCGCCCGGAAAGAATGGCAGCCAATCCGGGTCTGAATGCCCGCCTGCCTGGCTCTGCGCTGGATCATGAAGTAGATGTTTCCCTGCGAGAGATGCCGCTGGTGTGAGGAGAGCTTTCCTTGGCGCATTGCTGGAAACAGCGGGGCGTGCGGCAGGCGCGAGAGTCCCGATTCGGACAGCCATTCTTCCAAATACTGCTCAAGATTGTGATGACAGGGAAGGTCGTTGATCTTGCCTCCCTTCTCCTGCAGACGCACCCAGCCGCGGCGCTTTTGGACGTAATAGTCTGAAACTTTCATCTGCATCACCGGCCCGACCCGGGCAAAGGTGTAGCCCATCAGCGCAATGAGCGCGCGATCCCGGAGGCCGATCAGCAGCGGTTCGCCATCCTGGCCGCGGATTGGAATGGAATCCAGCAGCAGGCGCATCTCCCCGGCCGAGAGCACCGGTGTTTTGCCCTGCTTCACCGAATAGCGGGGACCGCGGACGGCGTGGGCCGGGTTGCGAGGCAGGATCTGGCCCACCACCAGCCAGTCAAAGAGCATCCGGATCGCGGCCAGGTGCTGCTTCACGGTGGGTTTGGAGTGGCTTGCAGTGAGAGACTCGATATAAGCGGCAACATGGACCGGTTCCACCGCGGCAAGCGCCAGTTGGCGGCCGATGCACCAGTCTGAGAACAAGCTGGCGGCATGGAAATATGCGCGGCGAGTGTGCGGGTTGCGAATGTGGACGGTGAAGAATTCCCAGAAACGGCGCGTTCCGGTCTCCGTAGTCAGGAACAATCGCGCCGGGCTTGAGGCGGGTGTTACGGACGGCACTGCGGAATCCAAGGGCGCGGTGAAGATGAGGTCCTGAGCGGCAGGCATATGCAAGTATGATAATGCCAAACCGCCTCCGAGCCGGACTTGCGCGCCGTTCCTGGAACCTTGTTGGGGTCTTTTGAAGGGCGGGCGATCGAGGAGGCTCTGCAAGCCGGCTTGCAGGACTGGGGCGGCAGACTGAAGTGGAGCGCCGGCGACGTGTCAGCGCGGCACAGACGGTAAGCCTTATGACGACGTCATTGGCGGATGGGACGAAGCTGGCGGGAGCCACGGTCACTGTGAATCCAACTGCACCTGTGGTATCGGTGACGGGGGGCGGTCAACGCGACGGCTTTGCACGCCGCCTTAAATCCGTTGGTGCATCTTGCGGGGCCCTAAGCTGTTTGACGGCGGCGGTAGACGAATAACGCTGCCAGGGCAATTCCGAGCACGGCATAGAAGCCCGGTTCGGGGGAATGCGTCAGGACAAGCAGTTCCTGGCCGCTGGTGCGCTCCCAGCGCTGATTCTGCGCACTCCACACAACTGGTGTCCAGACGTTCAGGTTCGCCATGGCCGTGTTGGCGGTGATCTGGCTCAGATAGGTGTTTGCCTGTGACACGACTTGCTGAGGTGTGCCACTGCCACCGTTGGTCACATAGACGGAACCCTGATTCTGCGACAGGCTGCTATCCGGATCACGCACGATATTCCAGGCCGCCCACTGAAACGCCGCCGACTTCACAGAGTCGGTGAGAGCGTCGGCAAAAGCCACCGTATACAGCTTGCGCAGCCGCGTTTGCACGTTGAGATCGCTGAGCGGCGGAGCATAAGCGTTCGGCGCATTGGGAATGCTGGTGTAGTTGGTGATGCTCTCGATGATGTGAGGCGTTCCGGGTGCGGTGAACAAGTACTCGGTGGCATCGGAACAGATGCCATAGAACGGGCTCCACGGCTCGTTGCCCGTGGTGCTCGATTCGAACTGAAAGATTCCGCTTCGCGTGGTGATCGACCGGGAGCCATCCACCACTCCCGACATGACCACCTGTCCGGCTGGGAAAAACGTTGCCGCGCGTCTTACGTAGACCGGGCCGGCTTGGGCCACCGTAGCGCTAAACGATAAAACCGTGGCGAAACTCAGCAGATACAACTTCTGATTCAAGGTGATTTCCCGATAATCTCTACTGCCTAAAGTGTAGTTTAAAAATCGATTACAGGGAAGACCCACGGCCATCGATAAAGTACTAGGACCTTCGATTAACCATATGTTTTTCAATACGATGCACGCTCAACGGAGGGGGCGAAAATTTGTACGGATGGTTTTTCCAGCCGGCGGCGCACCCTGCCGGCTGGCCGGTTCGTACCAAAAGAGATCGGTACGAAGGTAGCGGGCGCGGACCGTCCCCACACGCTATAATCCCAACTAACCCTACTATTTGAGCGGAGGCTTCGATTGACGCGGAAGAAGGCTTTGATCACGGGAATCACCGGGCAGGACGGCTCGTTCCTCTCCGAATTCCTCCTTGCGAAGGACTATGAGGTACATGGCATTGTCCGCCGCGCCTCGACATTCAACACGGACCGCCTGAATGCGATCTACGCCGATCCACACGAGGGCGAAGTCAATTTCTTTCTGCACTATGGCGATGTCACCGACTCCAGTGCACTGCGCCGCCTGCTCGAACGGGTACAGCCCGATGAGGTCTACAATCTCGCCGCGCAGTCGCATGTTCGCGTGAGCTTCGATCAGTCCGAGTACACCGCCGACGTCGTGGCAACCGGCACGCTCCGGCTGCTCGAATGCCTGCGCGATCACATCGATCAAACCGGCAGGCAGGTGCGTTTCTATCAGGCTGGTTCCTCGGAGATGTTTGGCGCGGCCAACCCTCCGCAGAACGAGGCCACTCCGTTCTATCCTCGCAGTCCCTACGCTGTCAGCAAGGTCGCGGCGCACTGGTACACGATCAACTACCGGGAAGCCTACGGGATGTACCTCTGCAACGGCATTCTGTTCAATCATGAATCCGAGCGGCGGGGCGAGACTTTCGTCACGCGCAAGATCACGCGCGGACTGGCCCGCATCAAGCTCGGGTTGCAGGACAAGCTGTATTTGGGGAATCTCGATTCGCGGCGCGACTGGGGCTTTGCCGGCGACTACGT
>JAEUQE010000009.1:28523-32220 GCA_016789785.1 Bryobacterales bacterium | reverse complement strand
CAAGCTCGGGTTGCAGGACAAGCTGTATTTGGGGAATCTCGATTCGCGGCGCGACTGGGGCTTTGCCGGCGACTACGTCGAAGCCATGTGGCTGATGCTGCAACAGAACAAAGGTGACGATTTCGTGGTGGCCACGGGTGAGTCCTACTCCGTGCGGGAGTTTCTGGACAAGGCCGCCGAGTGTCTGGAGATCGATTGGAAGCAGGTGGTGGCCCTCGACCCGCGCTATTTGCGTCCCACCGAGGTGGACCACTTGCTTGGCGATTCCTCCAAAGCGCGCAAGGCGCTGGGATGGAAGCCGCGCGTGAGCTTCGCGCAACTGGTGGACCGGATGGCTAAGCACGATCTGGAACTGGCCCGGCAGGAGCGGACACTCTTGGAGGCTGGCCACCAGATGACGGCGCGGAGGATGCAGGGATGAAGCTGGACAGCAAGATCTTCGTCGCCGGGCATCGCGGGCTGGTTGGTTCGGCGATTGTGCGGCGGCTGCGGGCGGAAGGCTATTCGCGCATTGAAGTGCGGACGCGCAGGGAAGTGGATCTCACCGACGCGCGGGCAGTGAGCGCATTCTTTGAAGCCGAGCGCCCGGAGTACATCTTTCTGGCTGCGGCGAAAGTTGGCGGGATTCTGGCCAATGACACCTATCCGGCCGACTTTCTGCGGGACAATCTGGCGATTGAGCTGAACGTTCTCGATGCGTCATGGCGGCATGGCGCGCGCAAGGTGCAATTTCTCGGATCAAGCTGCATTTATCCGAAGATGGCACCGCAGCCGATTCGCGAGGAGTATCTGTTGACAGGCGCACTGGAGCCCACCAACCAGTGGTATGCGATCGCGAAGATTGCGGGCCTGATGCTTGGGCAGGCATACCGCAAACAGCATGGGTTTCCCGTGATCAGCCTGATGCCGACCAATCTCTACGGCCCTGGCGACAACTTCGACTTGAAGAATTCGCACGTCTTACCGGCATTGATGCGAAAGTTCCACGAGGCGAAGGTCAGTGGTGCGGCGGAGGTGGTGGTGTGGGGAAGCGGAACGCCCCGCCGCGAGTTTCTGCACGTGGATGATCTGGCCAGCGCAGCCGTGTTTCTGATGCGTGAGTACGACGCACCGGAGATCGTGAATTGCGGGGTTGGCGAGGACGTTTCGATCGCCGAAGCCGCGTCGCTGATGAAGCGTGTCGTCGGCTTTGAGGGCAAGATCGTTTATGATTCCTCGAAGCCTGACGGGACGCCGCGAAAGCTGCTCGATGTCTCGCGTCTGCACAGCCTGGGATGGAAAGCAGGCATTGGCCTTGAGGAAGGCCTGACCGGCACCTACCAGTGGTATCTGGAGCATGCCGCGGCGGCGGTGGCGTGAACGGCCGACCTATCGTTGTTGCGACATCACCAAGCGAAGAACGTTGTTAATCCGCGTTGAATATCCGGCGCCGAATTGCCGTATCCATTCAAACACGTCGGCATCCAAGCGGACGGCTACCAACTTCTTTGGGACGCGTTTGAATTGAGCGAGTTGCTTGTCTGACAGTGCGGGGATATCCGAGTATTCGATGTGCGCGTCGTCGCCCCGCGCCTGACTCTTCGCAATTCGATCCAGCGCGGCCTTTTGGCGCTTAGTCAGTGGTTTGCTCCAAATAGACTCTGCGCTCACGCGGACTGGCTTCGCGCGCTGAGATGATGCGGATAGTTTCTTCACCATTTGGGTTCTCGAACCTCACCGATGGCATGCCAGCGCTGCTCGCCGTCGATCACGCGGTCTTTGCGGAGGATGAGATCCGGGTCACCGAAAACCCGCGATGCGGTCTCAAAATCCACGCCAGAGTGCTTGTGCTGGTTTGACTGGTTCTTTCCCTCATCCCATTCGAAACGCATCGCGTTATACATAACGTATAACACGACGCTTCCCCGTAGAGCCAATGAAGCAATGGAGTAGCGCTTTGCCGTCCGAAGCTCGCGAAAACCGCCGATCTCACGCGGAAATTGGTGCCGAGCCGGGCTAGGGACAATACTCTTCAGTTAGGGCATAGCCGAGTGTCCCAAAAGAGCCGGCACATGGCAGGCTTATAGAAGGGCGCCCGGCTCGTAGGACCTGCGCAATCGTGCATATTCGGTCACCTCGCCCTGCACCGAGATGAGTCTCGGTGCGGCAGGATGAACGCCTGCGTTACCGTCAGGTGCGCGGCACAAAACGGAAGAGTAAACAGTATTGGGGCTAGGGATCAGCTCCGCGCCAGCTCTGCGAGTTTGGATGGCTCAACCCAACCGATATACTGGAACATGGTTGCTTTCTCCACGGAAGTGACCAGCTAACTTTATGAGCAATATAGCGGTTTTTGGTTTAGGCTACGTGGGCAGCGTGAGCGCTGCCTGCATGGCGGACATGGGACACCGGGTGTTCGGCGTGGATCGCGACGAAACCAAGGTGGCCAATATCCAGGCCGGCCAAGCTCCTTTCTACGAACCGGGCCTACAGGACATCATTTCCCGAACTGTGGCCGCGGGAAGCCTGTCTGCTACCACAAGCGTTGCGGAAGCCGTCGACGGGGCCGAAGTCGCTCTGCTATGCGTGGGAACTCCCTCGGAACGGAACGGCAATCTGGCCCTCGATCAATTGCGGCGCGTCAGCGAGGAGATCGCCAGTGCTTGTGCCGGACGGACACGCCCGCTGATTGTCGCTGTCCGCAGCACCGTATTTCCAGGAACCTGTGAACAGGTGGTGGGGCCGCTTTTCGCCAGCCGGCCGGAAGTCCGGATTGTGAGCAATCCCGAATTCCTGCGCGAAGGGATCGCGGTGAAGGATTATCTGGAGCCATCGCTGCTGGTGGTGGGCGGGACGGACCCGGAGGCGGTGAAACAGGTGGCCGGCCTGTATGCCGGGTTGCCCGTGGAAGCCTGCCTGGTATCGCTGCGCACCGCGGAGATGATCAAGTATTCGTGCAACGCTTTTCATGCGTTGAAGGTGGCCTTTGCCAATGAAGTGGGTGCGCTCAGCCAGTCGCTCGGCGTGGATGGACACGAAGTGATGCAGACGCTGTGCCGCGATGAGAAGCTGAACGTTTCGGCGGCGTACCTGATGCCGGGATTCGCGTTTGGCGGCTCGTGTCTGCCCAAGGACCTGCGCGCGTTGAACTACCGGGCCCGTTCGCTCGATCTGAACTTACCGCTGCTGGCGAACGTGCTGCCCAGCAATCAGGAACATTTGAAGCGCGCCATCGATACCGTGATGACCTTGCCGGGCCGCATTGGAATCTACGGGCTGGCGTTCAAGGAAGACACCGATGATCTGCGGGAAAGCCCGACCATTGCGCTGCTGGAACACCTGATTGGCAAGGGGCGGGAGGTGCGGATCTACGACCCACACATCCGTTTGGAAGCGCTTTACGGCAGCAACCGCAACTTCGTATTGAACGCGATTCCTCACATCAGCCGGCTGCTGACTCCCAGTCTGGCGGACATGATGAGCTGTTCCGATCACGTGGTGATCGCACAGAAGCCGGCCGCCGCGGTGATCGCCGAAATCCGGGCGGGCGGGTTGCCGGTGGTGGACCTGACGGGCGGTTTCCGGTAAACCGCGCATGTGTGGAATCGCTGGAATCGCCGGCCAACAAGGCATGGAGCAAGCCGTTCCGGAGACGGCCCGGATGCTGCGCACCATGGAACGCCGTGGTCCGGACGCGAGCGGTGTGGAGAGCTGGCCG
>JAEUQE010000009.1:0-28425 GCA_016789785.1 Bryobacterales bacterium | reverse complement strand
AGCCGTTCCGGAGACGGCCCGGATGCTGCGCACCATGGAACGCCGTGGTCCGGACGCGAGCGGTGTGGAGAGCTGGCCAGAAGCGGTTTTCGGACACCGGCGGCTCTCCATCTACGACCTGAGCGAGGCAGGCCGCCAGCCGATGCTGACGCCGGACCGCCAGGTGGCTGTCGTATTCAACGGGGCCATTTACAACTTTCTGGAATTGCGCGCGGAATTGGAGCGGGCGGGTTACTCCTTTCGCAGCCGCACGGATACCGAGATCTTACTCTATGGTTACCAGGAGTGGGGTTTCGATAAGCTCGTGCAAAGGCTGCGCGGGATGTTCGCCATCGCGTTGTGGGATGCGCGTCAGCGGGTGCTGTATCTGGTGCGCGACCGGCTTGGCGTCAAGCCGCTCTACTACGCGGTGCGAGGGGGCAGGCTGGCATTCGGCTCGACCGCACGCGCCATTGAGGCTGCGGGATTCACCGATGGATTGGACCCGGACGCGATCGCCGAGTTTCTCGAGTTCGGCTATGTGACCGATGAGCGGTCGGTATTCCGCAATGTGCGAAAGGTGGGCGCGGGCCGGATTCTCGAATGGCGTGACGGTAAGTTGAGCGAACGCACTTACTGGCAAGTGCCTGAGGTGGCGGGGAGGGCGGTGGCGTTTGAAGATGCCGTCGCGGAGACCGAGAGGCTGTTACTGGAAGCGGTTGCCCTGCGTTTGACGGCCGATGTCCGTATCGGAGCGCTGTTGAGCGGCGGCGTGGACTCCAGTTTGGTTTGCTGGGCGATGGCCCGGCACGGCGCACCCATCACTTCCTTCACGGTGGGAACGCCGGGCGATGAAATGGATGAGAGTGCCGAGGCCATCCGCACGGCACGGCAGTTGGGAATTCCGCATGAAGTGGTTCCGATGTCGCGCGAGGCGCCCCCGGATCCGGAGGAGTTGACGCAGGCTTATGGCGAGCCGTTCGCTTGCGCCTCCGCGCTGGGAATGCTCGAGCTTTCCAAGGTGATCCGCAACCAGGGAGTCACGGTGCTGCTGACGGGCGACGGAGGCGACGACGTCTTTCTCGGCTATCCCGAGCACCGGATTTTCTATCATGCGCAACGGCTGGCGGCGGGCATTCCCGCGGTCCTCTCCCGGCGCTGGGAGCGCTGGCGGCGGAATCTGCCGCAACAGGGGGTTTTGAAGCGCGCAGGGAATTTTCTGGGATTCGCCACGGGCGGGCTGCGGGCGGTGACCGATGCGCATGTCGGGCTACCGTATTTCCGTAAGACCGGGATGCTGGGGCCGCGGCTGGCGGGGGCTCGGGTGGAGTTGCAGGAGACCGCGTGGTCAGAGGAGTCCGCGCGGCACCTGTTGAAGGATTTCCTCGATTATGAGCACCGCACACGATTCACTGGCGAGTACATGACCAAGGTGGATGGCGGGGCGATGTACTATGCGCTGGAGGCACGGTCTCCGTTTCTGGATCAGGAGATCTGGGAGTACGCCGCGCGTCTGCCGTATTCGGTCCGGCTGCAGGGTGGAAGGCTGAAAGCGATTCTGCGGACCATTGCGGAGCGCCGGCTGGGACCGGAGGTCAGCCGGAGACGGAAGACCGGATTCGGGATTCCGGTGGGCCGGTGGCTGGCCACCGAGTGGCGCGAGGATGTCGAGGAGCTGCTGCGCGATCCGGTGGCGGCACGGGAAGGCTGGTTGGATGGCGAAGCGTTGCGGCGGGAGTTCCGGCGCGGCGCCGAAGCAGGCAATGTGCCGAATCCGGTCTGGTATGCGATTGTGCTGGAAAAGTGGCTGCGGTAGCAGCTATCAGCTTTAGGCTATCAGCCGGCAGCCGGCACGCCGCTCAACAGGGTTTCGAAATGCCGCGATACGGATTCCCAGGAGAATTGCCCGGAAACCAAACGCCAGGCCTCGCCGGCCATACGCTGCCCGGCGGACCGGTCCGAGAGCAGATCCACACAGCGCTGTGCGAAGTCTTCCGGAGTATCCGCAATCAGAACATCCTTGCCATGGGTGAGCGGCAATCCCTCCGCGCCGATGGTGGTGGAGACCACGGGAGCTTTTGCAGCCATCGCCTCAAAGATCTTCAATCGTGTTCCGCTGCCGATCCGCAGCGGGACAATGGATACGGCCGCACCCCAGAGATAGGGGCGCACATCGGGCACGGTGCCGGTGACCTTGATCAGCGGGTCGCTTTGCGCGCGCCGCAACAAGTCCGCATTCGGATTGCGGCCCACAATCGACACCGTGCATTGCGGGTGCTTCCGCCGGATCAACGGCAGAATCTGGTCGAGGAACCACCCCACGCCATCCTGGTTGGCCATCCAGTCCATGGATCCCACAAACACCAGATCCGCCTTCACTGCCTCATGTGATGTTTCTTGACTGGGGCTGAAGTACCGCACGTCGACCCCGGTCGGCACCCAGCCAACCGGCGGCAACTGGAACATTTTTTCCAGTTCCCGGGCATCGGTTTCCGACACCGCGATGACACGCCTGGCCCTACGGCAGAGATCCGCTTCAAAGCGCGCCATGCGGCTGGCCTGTAATCCGAAGAACCACCGCCGGAGCGCATTGCCGTGAGTGGCGTGACGCTTCCAGATCATGGTCTCAAGGTTGTGCTGAAACACGATCCACCGCGCGGGATCGGCAATGTTGATCCCCGGGAAGATGAAGTCGGCCACGCAGGCGTCGAAGCTTTCCTTGCCGAGCAGTTCCTCAATTTGCCGGCGCATGGCTTCCGAGCGGTAGCGCTCCACGGCAACCGGCAAGGGCGAGATCACGCCCCGGGCCACCTGCATCAGGAAACCAAGCGAGGGCTTGGGCGGAATGTGGTGCTGGACCGGATAGGCTTTGGTGCAGTATTCGACACTCCGCTGGAGGCCTTCCGGTTGGCCCGGTGTTTCAAACGCTACGTAGTGGATCTCGTGGTTGCGATGAAGGCAACGCAGCATTTCCAAGGTGCGAATCTGCCCGCCGCGATTGGTGGGATGCAGAAAGTCAGTTTTGACCCAAAGGATTTTCATCGGGGCGCGCGTGTCTTTCTCAAACGGACGACCGGGCGGGCATCATGCCCGGCATCCAAGCCTCGCGCCGTCCGGTGAGGAACAAATCCCCCCAGACCTGCAGGTTCATCAAACGCCAGATGCGGTCGGTATGATCCTCCACACCTCCCAGATGACGTTCCAACAGGCCGCGAATCGTCTCCAGGTCGGCATATTCCGCAAGGAACCCATCGCGTTCGAGCAACCGGTTCAGCAGTGGCTTGGCTTGCGGGGCCAGCAGCCATTGCCGCAGCGGAGTGGGAAAGCCCATCTTCGGCCGGTAGATGATGGAGTGCGGCAATAGATCCTCCACCGCTTTTTTGACAATGTACTTGCCGGTTTTGCCGCGGATCTTCAGCGAGTCCGGCACGCGGGTGGAGAACTCCACCAGTGGATGATCGAGGAACGGAACCCGGCTTTCGATCGAACACGCCATGCTCATCTGATCCTGCTTCATGAGCAGTTCCACCAGGTACGTCTTCTGATCGGCGTACAACATGCGGCGCAGTTCGGAGGAGTGCGGCTCCGCCTCCCAGAAGTGGAGATAGCTGCGATAGATCGACTCCGGGGTCTGCTTGCCGCGCAGCAAGCGGCTCTGCTCGGCAGCCGAAAACGCGCAGTACAGGTTATCGAGCTGCAGGGACTCGAAACGGTCCTCACGGCCCACGAACGTGTGTTGCGCTTTGCGGCGGAGCGATGCCGACAGGAGTTTCGAGCCCGCCACCCATTGCCGCACGGCGCTCCGCGCTGCTTCCGGGAGAACCCGGTAGTAACGCATCCAGTGCGCATTGAACTGGTAGTGGCGGTAACGGTCGTAACCGGCAAACAACTCATCACTGCCTTCGCCGGTGAGGACCACTTTGACGTGCTGGGCTGCCAGCCGCGAAACGAAGTAGAGCGACACGCTGGAAGGCCAGGTGATGGGCTCATCTTCGTGCCAGATCAGCTTGGGGAGCGCGTTGAAGAACTCCTCCATCGATACCCGCACATCATAGTGCTCGGTGCCGATTGCCTGGGCCACGGTCCGCGCGTATTCCAGTTCGCTGTACTCGGCCTCCGCATAGCCGACCGCGAAGGTCTGCACCGGCGTGGACACCATGCGCTTCATCAACGCCGCGATGGCACTCGAATCCACGCCGCCGCTGAGAAACATGCCGAGCGGCACATCGCTCATCAGGCGCATGCGAACGGTTTCTTCCATTCGCTGGCGGCACTCGCGGATCCAGTCCTCTTCGCTTTTGCCAGGTTCGGCGACGGGTGCGGGCACATCCCAATAGCGCTCGATTTGCAGCGCGCCACGATCCAGGGTGAGGGTCAGGGTGTGGCCTGGCATCAGCTTCCGGATGCCGGCAAACAACGTCTGATCCCCGCTTGTGTAGCCGAAGGCGAGATACTCCGGAAGCAACTCTTCGGCAAACCGCGCGGAGACCGCTGGGTGTTCGAGAAGCGCCTTGATTTCCGATGCGAACAGGAACAGCGAACCGTTCCAGAAGTAGTAGAAGGGCTTGATGCCGAGCCGGTCGCGGGCGGCAAACAGCGTGCGTTTGTTCTTGTCCCAGATCGCGAACGAGAACATGCCGCGGAAGCGCTCCACGCAACTCCGCCCATATTGTTCGTAGGCGTGAAGAATGGTTTCGGTGTCGCAGTGTGTCTTGTAGCGATGGCCAGCCTGTTCCAGTGCCGGGCGCAAGCTGGCGTGATTGAAGATCTCGCCGTTGTAAGTGATCCAGACCGACTCGTCTTCGTTCGCCATCGGCTGATGGCCGTTGCTGACGTCAATGATGCTGAGCCGCCGGTGGCCGAGGCAGGCATCGGTATCCTGATAAGTGCCGTGGCCGTCCGGACCCCGGTGATGGATCGAGTCCAGCATGGCGGTGAGGATCGTGGCGCCTTCGTGGGAGGCGTGCCGGTGGACAAATCCAGCGATTCCGCACATAGGGTACGCTTACAAACTGGCTGGCCGCAATTGAGAGGGGAACCGCTGCGAAGCAGCAGCAGGCGCGGGAGCCGGAATTCGTCCGTCGTTGAGGCTCATCATCGCTCGCGCGCTCATGCAAAAGGAAGCCACCAGCCCCATCATGCTGTAGACCACGATCGAGTAGGCCAGACTCAGGAAGAAAGAACCGAGTACGAACGACACCACGGACGCTGTCAGATACTGGGACGCCGTGACGATCTGCTGATAGTAATGATGGGTGGCCACGCGCGCCTTGGCCTCTTTGCTTACCCTCCGCAGATCGAAGAACGCGTACAGTAGGACCATTACATATGACAGAAGCCCTGGGACTCCAGTTTCACTGGAATACTGTAAGTAGGTGTTATGGTTGACTACCGACGCTCGCCGCTCTCCTTTCTTCCGGGCTTCTTCCCAATTGCGGTGCGCGAATTGCCCTGGCCCGACACCAAAAACCGGATGGTTGATGGTCAGCATCAATCCATCCTTCAACAATTGCCGGCGCCCATGGGAGGAACCAATGTCGCCTCCCATGTATTGCAGTGATTGGTCGTCCAACTCCTCGGCCGCAACCGCACTCGTCGAAAACAGGGTGAAAAATCGGACTCGCAGGTAGCTTGGAAGCAGGAAAAAAGCACATCCCGCAACCACGATTCCCAACACCACCAGTTTCAGCTTCTGAATAGCTGTGGCCTGTAGGAACATCACACCTGCCATCGACAACAGGCAAAGAAGCCCCGCTCTGGAACCAGCCCGGAAAAACGCAACGAGCACCGGAATCGTGCACAGCAACGCGAAGATCCTCGATACCGACAACCCTGGCGACTGCTTTGCTAGCAGCCACAAAAAAGGCAGGCCCATCAGAAGCATAAGGGCAAACTGGTTGGGGTCCGCGTTGGTGCCTTCCGCGAATGCGTATCTTCCTTGAACGGATTTGCCTATAAAGAAACTCAAGCACGCCGCCGCTGTCACCGCGAATCCCATGGCGTAGGCAACTTTCAGCCAGCTCTCAAAGGACCGCAACAAAGCAATCATCACCAAGAAAACGGCAAAGGATTGCAGCGCCAGCTTGACGGACTCTACGCTTCCTCCTGGCCAGGCGCTGAACGGCAGACAAATGCATACCCACCCGGTGAGGGCCATGATGGCCCGTGACGTCCGGGACCGGAACAACCGGCCCATATTGCCACGGATCAGCGCAGTCAGAACGAGCGCAAACAACAGGATCATTGGGATGTGCAGGCGCCACAGAGAGGTCACATCAAAAATCCGGCTGTAAAAAATGAAGACATACAGAGCGATCGCGAGAGGGACAAGGATCCCTCCCTCCACCAGCCGCAGAGCCGTCTTTGGCGGCCGGTTCGGACCCAGATTATCGGTCAAGCGGCCTGCCGGCGCCCGGCTGTTCCAGTCGTGGCCAACGCGCTGTGCCGGCGATGGACTTTCCATATAAGACCCCTCTGGCGCAAGACCGATCACTGGGCGCTGGTTTGGAGGGGGCATCTTTTCACCAATGTACCATCTTCATCGGAAGAACCCGCCGGCGCCGTTAGGGTTGACGCTCGAGAGCGGCGAGCGTTCGCATCGAGCGGAGGTTCGCGGAAGGATAGGGTTTCGTTATAGTTAGCAGGTTTAGCGCTTCTCAAGGACGCAACTTGCCGCGGCTGTCAGGAATTCCCTCACCAGCGGAATCCGGGACACCAACGGAAGCCCCTTGACCGGGTAATACGAAATGCAGTGAATCCTGAGGCCACTGGAATGCAGGATCTTCCCAAACTTGGCGAGTGTCATGCGGTTCAGGCCTCCTTCCACGTCCTCATAGCGCCGGGCTCCGTCGCTACGGTAAAGGGAACGGACTTTCATCACTGTCTTTTCGGAAAAGAAGACATTCACCCAGGGCAGACGCGTAAAGTTGTCCACATGCGCTCCTCTTGGCGACAGCCAGGGCTCCGCGAAGGTGATCACAATGTGGCCGCCGGGACGGGTATGCTGGCGCATCTGCTCCAGGATAGCCGCCGGATCGCCAAAATGCTCGAATGCGCTACAGGAATAGACTAGATCGAACTGCGAACCGGGCGCCAAGCCGGTCGTCAGGGTGAGATTCGGCAGCCCCAGACTCTGAACCCTGGCCCAAGCAGAAAGGATAAACTCGCGAGGCAGATCGACGCCAGTCACTGACTTCGCATAGGATCTGGCCAGTGCGGCCGCTTGAAGCCCCATCCCGCAGCCAAAGTCGAGCACATCTTTGCCGCGAACCAACTCCACAAAATTCGGGACCGTCTTCAACATGAAATCCAGTGCATTGTCGATGTTGGTGCGTGCGGTTCCTCCAGGATAATCTTCCGCTTTGGGATCGCGGGACAAAGCCCGGAGGAGGGCTTCTCCGAAAGACATAGCCGACAGTCTAGCAAACGAAGCGTCCGGGGATGTCAGGCCTGTCTTGGGATACAATCGCCTACTCAGCCGCCCCATGCCGGAACCCAGCGCAAGCGGTCTGACGGCCGGAACAGCGCCAGCTTCCATGTTATTCTGACCCTTCGGACTAGTTCTCCGAGACTGCCACCCGGTTGTCCACTGAAGGCTCGGCGGGCTTCTCCGGCGTCTCGACGTCCGCACCTTTACCACGGAAAGCGAACGCATCTCCAAATGCAGCAGGCTGGGCCGGAACGCGAGCCGGAAGAAAAGTACCAGACTTATTCTCAGACGCGCCAGCGGTATTGGGAACAGTTTGCAGACAGCCTGCCGCGATGGGATTCTGTGCGCCGCGGCTACCAGCAGCGGTTGAGGGAGATGTACCGGTTTCTGATCCCTCCAGGGATGCGCGTGCTGGAAATCGGCTGTGGGCCGGGCGACCTGCTGGCGGCTGTGAAACCTCAGCTTGGGGTCGGAAGCGACTTTTCGGCTGCCATGCTCCAGCATGCACGCTCCCGCCATCCGCACCTTCAGTTCGTCCAGGCCGACGCACATGAACTCGACCTCCAACAGGAGTTTGATTTCATTCTCTGTTCGGATCTAGTCAACGACCTGTGGGACGTCCAACAGGTGTTTGAGATCGCCCGCAAACATGCTCATCCAAACACCAAGCTCATCCTGAATGTCTACAGCAATCTCTGGCAATTGCCCCGGCGCATGGCCGAAGCTCTGGGCATTGTCAAAAGGCAGCTTCCCCAGAACTGGCTCACCCCGGAGGACGTGAATAACCTGCTCAATCTGGCGGACTGGGAGACGGTGCGGTCCTGGCAGGAGGTTCTGTTTCCGTTCCGGGTCCCCTTACTCGGTGCGATCGCCAACAACTATCTGGTCAAGCTGTGGCCGTTCAACCAGTTGGCGTTAACCAACATGGTGATCGCAAGACCGAGGGCAGCCCGGCTCCCCGGGCCCGAACCCGTGGTCACGGTGGTAGTGGCGGCGCGGAACGAGGAAGGGAATATCGGTAATATCTTTCAGCGAGTGCCGCAAATGGGCGCCGGCACGGAACTGATCTTCGTCGAGGGTAACTCCAAGGACGATACATGGGGCGCGATTGAACGGGAGATCGCCCGCCGGCCGGACATGAACGTCAAATTGTTCAAGCAGCCCGGCAAGGGGAAAGGCGATGCCGTCCGCAAGGGATTCTCCGAAGCCTCCGGTGACCTTTTGATGATCCTGGATGCCGATCTTACGGTGCCGCCCGAGGATCTGCCGCGATTCTATGAGGCATGGCGGAGCGGCAAGGCGGAATTTGTGAATGGTGTACGGCTGGTGTATCCCATGGAAGACAAGGCGATGCGGTTCTTCAACCTCCTGGGAAACAAGTTCTTCAGCCTCGCGTTCAGTTGGATCCTCTCACAAAGCATTAAGGATACCCTGTGCGGAACCAAGGTCCTCAGCAAGAAAGACTATGAAATGATTGCCGCCAACCGCTCCTACTTTGGCGACTTCGACCCGTTTGGCGACTTCGACCTCATCTTCGGAGCCGCCAAGTATAATCTGAGGATTGTCGACGTTCCAGTAAGATACCGGGAGCGGGTCTATGGTGAGACAAACATCCAACGCTGGAGCCATGGGTTGCTTCTTCTGCGCATGGTGATTTACGCGCTACGGCGCATCAAGTTTGTGTGATTGCAGGAGATCCCGGTGCGTACCAGTGCCATTCGCTGTCTGCCCTATGTGCTCTATGGTGTCCTGACCGCATTGCTCCTACCCTTCTTCCGGCTGGAGATTGGACCTGATCAGATTTCCTATATCAACATCGCGGACCTCTACGCGAAGGGACTGTTTTCCGAAGCGGTAAACGGCTTCTGGTCTCCTTTGCTGAGCTGGCTAATGGTGCCGCTGATCGCCGCAGGCGTCCACCCGTGGCCCGCGGGAAAAGTGGTAACGATTCTCAGCGGATTTCTGGCGGTGTGGAGCTTTGGCCGGCTCCTGAAGCGGTTCGATGTCGAACATTCGTGGGCCGTCCACATGGTGGCCGCGGTGATGACCGCGGCGCTGTCGATTCGCACTTCCGCCGATCTGATGACCGCCGCCCTGCTGATGCTCTACTTTGCCGCGCTGTGGTCTCCGGAATGGCCGGAATCCCCAACCAGCGGACTGCTGTGCGGCTTGCTGGGGGGATTTCTCTACTTCTCGAAGAACTATATGTTCTTCTTCTTCTGCCTGCACTTTACGGTGATCGTTTCCATTCACTTCTGGCGGCAACGTTCCACCCGGGGTGGAATTGTGGTGCGGCAATGGCTTGCCGGCCTGGTGCTCTGCGCGCTCATCAGCAGCGTATGGATGATGGCGCTTAGCCGGAAGTATGGAAAGTTCACCATCTCGCGCGCGGGAGAGGTGAACCTGGGCATGGTGGGACCGGAAGGTTCTGGCTACCGGACGCATAAGCTTCTCTCGGAGCCCTCAAGCCCGCATGCCTGGAGTACGCTTCAGGATCCTCCTCCGGATGTGCTGCCGAAGTGGAAAGCCGCATCCGCGGAGGGCATCAAACAGATCGTGCGGCTTGTCCGGAGTAATTTGAAGCGGCTGGATTCGATCTTCCGCGGGCAAACCCTTCTTTGGCTGGTTCTGATCCTTGGGGTGATTGTCTTGTGTGAGGCGCCGCCAGGCGAGCGTAGTTGGCTGTTCCCGGTTCTGACCATCGCGCTATTGCCGGCTGGATATCTTCTGGTGATCGTGGTGGACCGCTATCTTTGGGCCATCTGGTATCTGTTGCTGATTCTGGGCGCAGTTTGCCTCCGCCAACTGCGAGTGAAACTGAACCTGGATCCGCGCCTGCGAGTGCTGCTCGCCATCTTCGGCGCGGCCACGTTCTTTTGGGGTGCGCTCACCGAGCTGCGGAACCATCGGAGTTCCGGCCGCAGCGAATGGGCGCTGGCGCAGCAACTGCGCACAGTGATCGCGCCAGAATCGAGAGTGGTGTCCTGCGGCAGTTACGAACGGAGCCTGATTGTTTCGTATCATTTGGGCAGCCGTTACTACGGACTCGTCCGGACTGGCTCCGTGGACCACGAAAACGCCCGGGAGTTGAACCCCAACTATGAACAGTCCCAGACGCGGCTGCTTCCGGACGAGCCTCCGGATCTTGCCGCCCGTCTTTCCCGGTACCGAATCGGGTGGATGCTGGTATGGCCCGGCTGTGAAGCCATCCCGGGGCCGCTACAGCAGTCCACGCTTACCGGCAGATATGGAGAAGTCTCCCTCTACCGGCTGAACTGATCGCACCACTCTCTCATTATGGATCCCAGCAGCCGATATCGATTACACGCCGTGGCAACGCAGCAACAGGGTGCCGTAGCGGTTGAGACTTATCCCATCAGGTGAACCGATGAACCCTCTGGAACTCGCGGTTGTGATCCCCACATTCAAGGAGAAGGAGAATGTCGAGCCACTGCTCGGCTTGCTGTCGGTAGCGCTCCAGGGAGTGGAGTATGAAGTGGTGTTCGTGGACGACGACTCTCCGGATGGGACCGGCGCCTGGATTCGCGGGATTGCGCTGCGGAATCCGCGTGTGCGTGTGCTGCAAAGAATCGGCAGGCGCGGATTGGCGTCAGCCTGTATCGAAGGAATGATGGCCACTCCGGCGCCATACATCGCCGTCATGGATGCGGATCTCCAGCATGATGAGCGTATTCTTCCCGAGATGCTCAACCGGCTGAAATCGGGCGGCCTGGACATCGTCATTGGGTCACGCAACGTGCAAGGCGGTTCGATGGGAGAATTCGCGGCCTCCCGCGTGAAGCTCAGCCAGTTGGGCCGCCGTCTCAGCCGGATGGTTTCGCACTGCGACCTGAGCGATCCGATGAGCGGCTTTTTCATGCTGGACCGGAGATTTCTTGAGGAGGTGGTACACGGCGCTTCCGGTGTGGGCTTCAAGATCCTGCTGGATCTGGTGGCGTCGGCTCGCAGGCCTGTCCGGTTCAGCGAGATCCCTTACACCTTCCGCAACCGGCTGCGGGGCGAAAGCAAACTCGATATTCTGGTCGGGCTGGAGTATCTCCAATTACTTCTGGACAAGCTCATCGGTAACTTCGTTCCGCCCCGCTTTGTGATCTTCAGCATGGTTGGCGCGGTCGGCGCGGTACAGCATCTCGGAGCGATGTTTCTGCTCCAGAAACTCGCAGCCTGGCCTTTCCTCGAAGCGCAGACCGCCGGAAGCCTGATTGCGATGACGTCAAACTTTCTTCTGAACAACAGTACCACCTACCGCGACCGCCGGCTGCGCGGGTGGCGCATCCTTACCGGTCTGATAACCTTCTATGCCGCTTGTTCGATCGGAATTCTCATCAATCTCCGGGTGGCGGACTTCCTCAAGGACGCTGGTGCTGTCTGGTATATGGCCGGTATCTGCGGGCTTGCCATCGGCTCCGTATGGAACTATGGAGTGACCGCGATCCTGACTTGGCGGCAGGTCCGGAGATTGGACCAGCAGAGACAGATTTCAGCCCACTGGAAATCGGCAGACACCCAGGAATGATCTCTCATGATACAAGGACAGAAGCTCGTGGACTGGATTGCCGGCCGCCTGGAGCGCCACTGGCAACTTGTGGTGGCCGGCGTGTGTGTGGTGTACTTAGCCGCCTGCTGGGCGGTGTCGGCAACCAAACTGCTATGGTTCGATGAGTTGGCGACATACTACCCCGCCGCCTTACCCACCATAGCTGATCTGATCCGCTTCTTCTTTGAGGGGTTGGATGTTCATACTCCGGTGTCAGCCCTGGTGGAAAGGGCTTCACTCACATTGCTGGGAGTGAATCATCTCGGAATGCGGGCGCCTTATATCCTGGGCTACCTGTTATTCTGCCTTTGTCTGTTCCGCTTTGTCGCGTTGAGGACCGGCCCCCTTTGGGGCATGTTGGCTATGTCGGTACCGCTGGTTGCGCCCACCATCTACTACGCCACGGAGATGCGTCCTTACCCGATTCTGATGGGGTTGTCCGCTCTGGCCGCGGTATGTTGGCAGGAAGCCTCCGAGGGCCGCCGCCGGGCCGTGATGATCCCTCTGCTATGGTTCACGCTGACTGCCAGTGTCAGCCTGCACTACTACACGGTATTTGTGCTCGTCCCTTTTGGCGTTGCCGAGATTGTCCGGTGGAGGAGCCGGGGGCGGCCGGACTGGCCCATGTGGCTTGCCATTGCATCCGCACCCGCTATTCTCCTGACCTTCCTTCCCGCTATCGCAAAGGCGAAGGCCGCCTACGCCAGCGGAATCTGGTCGCGGCCCAGCCCTGGGCAGATCGAAGAAACCTATCGCTTTCTGCTGGCGCTTGCCTTTCCGCCCGCGATCATTGCGCTGGTGGTCTGGATGGTTCTGCATCTCTGGGTCCGGAACACTTCGACGCCCGGCCGGGTTCCCGATCCGGCTGTTGTTCCCAGTCCGATACCCACCGCGGAGCGGGTGCTGATCGCCTTTTGGGCATTGATGCCAGTCTACGTGGTTCCGGCCTCCTATCTGGCGGGCGGATATGTGCCACGTTATGCACTGTCCTGTTTTGCCGGAGTCGTGCTCTATCTTGTGATGTTGATCTGGAGAGCGAGTGCTGGAAGCCGTCTGCCGGCGATGGTGGGATTCCTGGTCCTGTTTGGGTGGTTCTGTCTCAAGTCACCTGGCGTGGTACGGAAAAACCTTGCCGGCACCGGCGGATATCCCTTCCGCACCAGTCAACCCTTTTCCACCCGCTCCTGGATGCCGCTGCTCGATGCAAGCCCGCTCCCGGTGGTTGTCAGTCCGGCCGTTTTCTTCCTGCAATTTCAGCACTACGCGCCAGAATCCATGCGCGGGCGGATCCGTTATCTGGCAAGCCGCAAGTACGCAATGGAGCTGGAAGGTATGGATACCGGCGACACCAACCTCACCATGTTCGCCCGCATGCTGCCGGTGCCCATCAGTTCCTATGATGAGTTTGTCCGGGAAAACAAACGGTTCCTGCTGATCGCCGAAACCACGAACCCCACCTGGGTGATCGAGAAGCTCAAATCGGATGGCGCGACGTTGATCCTGCGAAACCGGCAGGACACCTTTTTCCTGTTTGAGGCGGTTCTTCCGGAATAGGTGCCGCAGAAACAAAGCCCCTGTTTGTGACGGCTTAAGAAACTTCCGGTTTCGTCGCCAGCACAAACATGTTGTCGTAAAGATTGATGGGAATGCCGAGTTTTCCGATCCGGCGTCCTTGTAACATGTTACTCATACTGTGCCAGATTCCCAGATCCTGCCAGTGTGCCAGCGTCTGCATCACATACTGGATGGTGAAGGTTTTGCCGATCCGGCGCTCATCCCGCACCTTGAACCGGTGCTTTTCCAAGGCCACCCGTAAGGATTTGCCGCTGAACAAGTTCACGTGTTCGGGCGGAACAATGAGATGCCAGCGCAATCCCATGGTCCGCGCCCAGAGACTGCCGGAGTCCGGCGTGTTGAACACGGCCACGCCGCCGGGCTTCAGGATCCTGTAAACCGTGGAAAGGATTCCATGTGGTTCGGGAATATGTTCCAACACGTCCCACAGCGTCACCACATCGAAAGAGGCGGGTGGGTAAGTATCCTGTGTAAGAATTCCGTTGCGCACCGCCAAACCCTTTGCGGTTGCGATTTGAACGGCTTCGTCTGACGGCTCTATTCCGTATGCCTGCCACCCGGCCGCGTTGGCCAAGCCAACAAAATAGCCTGTAGCGGCACCAACGTCCAGTAACTCGCCGGGCGGACGGCGGTATTCCTGGATAATCTGCAGGTAGTGTTCAAAGGTCGGCTTCATGACCGCCTTGTCGCGGTCATAGTCGACATAGCCGAATCCGTTTTTGGCTCCGGTAAAGTAGTCCCCGGAGTAAATGGCCAGGGTATTGTCAGGCATCGGCCAGAGAAACAACAGCCCGCAACGCCCGCAGCGGTACAGATGGAATCCTTTTTTCTCGCCCGAGTGGCTCCCCGTAGCCCCGCAAACGGGGCAGTCCGCCGCTGTGGCAGATCCGGGTGTCATCGGATTACCTTCCACCGGAATTGCCCGCTCTTCCACGGTCGACCCGGATCACTCCCTGGCAGTCCTTCCAGCGTTATCCGGAAAATCACAATCAGGGCCGGCGGCGCGCCACGAAACCTAGTCCCAGCAAACCCGCGCCCACCAGGATCAGCGATGCTGGTTCCGGCACGGCATTGCTCTGGAAATCATCCAGGAAAATCGCAGACGCCGGGGCTGTGGAGGCGATGTTGATCGAATACGTGATCGACACGATGCTCTCACCACCCGTGCTGGTAAAGCCCGCAAACACATAGTCCGGATTCGCCAGCGTGTTCACGATCACCGAAACATCCGCCCCCAGGCTCCCAATCGCGCGAACGGTCACCGGAACCGTAGGCGAACCAGCGAACTGATAGTTGCTGACCAAACCACCGGCCGCCGTAACGCCAGGGGCCAAGTTCACCACCAGCGTCCCTGTTGCGCCGAGCGCGAAACCACCCCAGAGGAAATCAGAAGGCATCACGCCGAAACCCGCTGTGGGAGAAATCACATACGTGTCGTCAAAATTGCCCGCGCCTGTGTTGCCAGTCCCCACAAATGTGTGCCCACCAAGACTCAGTCCACCAAATATTTGAGTCGAGACGCCTGGAGGCGTGATCCCTTCAAAACCAAGTGTGGTCAGCGTGCCGGTGGCGGCCGCCTGGAAACTTCCCACATTCGTAAAACTCAAGATAGCGGATTGTGCAGGAACCGACAGCGCAACAGCCAGCACTCCTCCGAGTACGACTCTGACCAATTTCATGGACATCCTTTTGATCCTCCAAATGACAATGGGCATCAAGAACGAAACGGACTAGTACCAAATGTACGCCACTGCTACGGACAAAGCAATAGGAGAAGTCCATCAGTTGCAGGCGCCTCAGACCGTGCATCCTAGTACCAGATAGGGGTTTACCCTAGCCCAGCCGGTGCCCCGCTCTCTTCCCAGCCTTCACGCTACACTCGAAATCGTGCGCTTGCGCCGTTCCCCCGCCGAAATCCGGTTCCGCCTTGCCCAGGAAGCCTGGAATTTCCGCGGCTTCCTCTTTCCACCTCAGCCGGCGGCTCCGCTCGATTCCTTCACCCGCCTGTTCCCTGATCCGCCGGAACCGGAGGAGGTTCTCCGGAGCGTTCCTGCCTATTGTGAAACTCTATCCAGCCTTGCCGGCGCCATCGCCAACGGCCAGATGCCCCTGCTCGGTACAAACGTCCCTTTTGACGGTACGCCGGAGCAGGACTGGCGGCGCGATCTGCTCAACAGCAGTTCTGCCGGGCGGCCGGACTACTTCCGGCGCATCCCCTATCTGAACGCGGCAGCCGTTGGCGACCACAAAGTGATCTGGGAACTCAGCCGACATCAGCACCTGGTGCTGCTTGCCCAGGCGGCTCACCTCAACTCCGGCCAGAAACAGTACCCCAGCCAGAAACAGTGGCTTGCGGCGCTCGAATGTCAGCTCGCTTCCTGGTGGCGGGCCAACCCCTTTCACCGCGGCATCAATTGGGCCAGTGCGCTCGAAGTTGCGTTCCGGGCCCTCTCCTGGATCTGGATTCTTCATCTGGTGGGCGGGCGGCTCCAGGAAACCACCCGCCGGACCCTTCTGAACAGCCTCTTCCAGCATGCCTCCCATCTGGCTCACAACTTAAGCATCTACTTCGCACCGAACACCCATCTGATGGGAGAGGCGGTCTGCCTGCATGCGATTGGCTGCATGCTGCCTCAGGCGCCCCATGCGGACGAGTGGCGCAGGCTGGGCGCACATTGGGTGGAGCGCTGCATACAAGATCAGGTTCTCGAAGATGGGGCGCATTTCGAGCAGAGTTCCTACTATCACCTCTACAGCATTGATTTCTTTCTCCTGCACGCGCTGTTGAATCCCGGCGTGAGCGCCTGGTACCGCCAGCGTCTCCAGCGCATGTGCGAGCTGCTTGCCGCGATTACCGATCGTGACGGGAGTTTTCCGCTGCTCGGCGACGACGACGGAGGCCGCTTATTTCATCCCTTTGGAAACCGCCGGTTCTTTCCGCGGGCCACTCTTACGGCTGCGTCCTGCTTTTTTGATCAGCCTTCCTGGCGATTCACACCGGACGACTATGCGGAGATCGGATTATGGTGGATGGGGCCGCAGCCGCCAGTTCCGGCCTCTGCCGTCAAACCTCGTTCCTGTGGTGTGTTTGGCGATTCGGGGCTGGTAGCGGGTGGTGATGACCGGCTACAGATCGTCTTCACCGCAAAAGCTTTTGGCAGCGGCACCGCGGGTCATTCCCACGCACATGCGTTGCACTTCGTGGCGAGGCTGGATCAGCGCGATCTGCTGCTCGATTCCGGAACCTTCACCTACGTCGGGGATTGGGATACTCGCAACCGCTTCCGTTCAAGCGCGGCACACAACACCATACGGATCGATTCCATGGACCAGGGAACTCCCGTGAACCCCTTCCGCTGGGGTCCTGGCCGCTGGGAAGGCAGGCTGGTGGAGGCCTTTTCCGAGCCGGGGCGGCTGGCGTTGACGGCCGAACTCACGGATCCGGAGAAGCTCTTCCGCATTTCGCGCAAAGTGACGTGGAGCAGCGGCGAACCTCTGGTTTGTGACGATACCATTCAAGGGCCCGCGGGAGAGCATCTCATCGAACAGTTCTGGCAGCTTCCGGCGGATGCGATCTGGGAAGATCAGGCACGAATGGTGCGGTGGCCCGGGGGCGCCACACTGGAAGTCAGCAGGGAGGGCGCGGCAAGCCTCACCCGTGGTGAGGTCTCCGGTGCGCTTTATCACCGCATGCCTTCGCAGACCCTACGCCTCGAGATCCGGTCGAGGTTGCCCCTCCATCTGGTCACCGTACTCCATCCGGCACGTTGAAGAAATCGCTGTGCTGCCGCTGCCGCCGCTCCGCTGCCGCGGATAACTGCGCATACCAATATACGGAAGCGTTACCCCCGCTCCCGGCGCATCGACCGGCGGGAGAAGCCTAAGAATAAAGCAGTGGTCAGCACATCCAGCGCAATCCACGTGATCGCGACCGCAACCGACGGCCGCATCCACACGAGCAGCGGAATCAGAATCACAAAGTTGGATATGCTCGAAACCAGGATGATTCGCGACCACTGCTTCTCGTAGCCGAACGCCAGCATATAGTAAGTCGCATAGCTGTGCGACAGGGAAAGCAGAAACGGGGAAAACGCCATGATCCGCAACAGCGGTGTGGTGGCGGGATACTGTGGTCCAAGCACCAGCTCCACCAGATAGGGCGCCGTTCCCAACACAACAAGCGACATCAGCAGAAATGGGACGGAGAGCAGAAGGGCATAGCGGTTGAGAAACTCGACCGCGGCCACCCGCGAGATCGAGGCTTTATGGCTGATATGCGGGTAGATCACATTGGTCATCGGCGTCACCAGCATGCGCAAGGCAACGATGATGCGCTGGGCTCCTCCAAAGAACGCCACTTCCTCGGCGGCCGAGGTCAGTCCCATGAGGAACATGTTGGTGGAGGAGGTGAGGGACATGGCAGCCATCGAAACAAAAACACTCCAGGATGACTTCAGAGCCTCGGCCACCGCGGACCATGCAGGGATCCGGAACGGCTGCCGCACGAAAGCTGGCACCTGGATCAGCCCGATGAATCCCGCGGCCAGCAACCCGGCATTCGGTACCGCGGCCGCCAGTAAGTAGTCGCTGTCATCCCGCACCAGAATGAACAGGGCCCCCAGGGAAACCAGCTTCGCCGTAAGATCGCGGTACGCCACATACTGCAGTTTCTCCAGCCCCTGATACAGCCAGACCGGAAACAGCAGATTGGCCACTACTCCCAGAAATGAAATGAAAAACAACGGCCAGTTCGGCCGCAGCCGCGGCGTGAGAAATACACAGAGAACCAGGATGATAAACCCCGCAATGGTCAGCAGCAGCTTCGCACCGAAGGTCGACCGGAAGATGGAAGCCACTTCTTCCGGCTGGTCCCGTGCAATCGCGATGCGTCGCGTCGCGGTGAGATTGAATCCATACTCGGTCAGCGTCTGAAAATACCAGATAAACGCCTGGGAGAATGTGATCAAACCCAAATGCGCCGGCGACAAAACCCGCGCCAGATAGGGAAGCGTGATCAACGGCAGCAGAAAGCTGCTGATCTGCACTCCATAAAGCAGAAGCGCATTCCGCACCACAGGGCTCTTGCGCAGCTCCAACAACCGGCTGAATTGCATCTTAGTTCAAACGGCAGCCTGTCCCGGTAACGCAGGTTTCCGCCTGCCGCCTCGACAATCGTGCCGGGGCCGTGCGGTAGCCCGGAGCATGACCCAGGGCTGGAAACCCGTGTGTGGCGAAGGTGCATCTCATTCCGCTTGCCCCACGCCGGTCTGGGGTGTCAGCAGGGATGATCCATGGAGGACGGATGGCGGAGATGCCGAAGTTCGGTCACGCATTTCCGAAGGGGTGAACAATCGATAAGTTCCGCCGCAACGAGCTTCGGAAGCGGCAAAACAGGCTTCCCCTTGAGAGGGGAAGCGGCAGGCAGGAGTGCCTGCGCTACCTCGGCAGCACGAGAGCGTACTTGTGAAACCGCGCACTAAGCTTGCCAAAAGCGGGTAGTGCTCCTTTCCGTTTGCAAAAGGAACCTGTTGATTATACCAGCCGGGGCTGGACTGCTATGATCGCCAATGCATGGCAAGGAAACCGGTTTTGTTGATCGTACGCGAGTTGGGGATTGGCGGCTGTGAGCGTGATCTCACCAAACTCGCCATAGCGCTCGACCGGCAACACTTCGAGCCGCACGTGGCCAGTTTCCGAGGCTACGGAATCCGCGCCGACGACCTCTCCGCCGCCGGGGTCCCGGTTGTCGAATTTCCGGTACGGTCTTTTCTGTCAGCCAGCGTCATGCGGCATGCCCGGACCATGCGTTCCTACCTTGCTGCCAACCACATCCAACTCGTCCACGCCTTTGATACACCGACAGACATCTTTGCCGTCCCGGTTGCCCGATGGGCCGGTGTGCCCGTGTTAAGCAGCCAGCTCTGGCAATCGGATGTCATCCCCGGGTTGTACCGTTTCCTGGTGCGCCAGACCCACCGCCTGGCTGACGCCGTGGTGGTGAATTCCGATGCCGTCCGCCGCCACCTGATCGAGCGCGAGGGTGTCCCGGCCAGCCGCGTCTTTCTGAATCACAACGGAGTGGAAACCGGGGTGTTTCATCCCGGTGGCCGCCAGAAACCCGACATCCTCGCCGGTGCTTCGGTGGTAGCCGGCACCGTGTGCGCCCTGCGCCCGGAAAAGCGCGTGGATTTGCTGATCCGCGCCTTTGCCCGTGTCTGCGACGCCCATCCCGATGCCCTGCTGTTGATTGTCGGCAGCGGCCCCACCGAACCGGAGCTGCTCCAACTCGCGTCACAATTGCAGATCGGAAACAGACTGCGCATGGTCCCGCGCCAGCAGGATGTCGCTGGTTGGATGAGAGCGATCGATCTCTTTGTCCTATCCTCGGACAGCGAGAGCTTTCCCAATGCGCTTCTGGAAGCCATGGCCTGCGGATGCTCCGTGATCGGATCGCGGGTGGGAGGCGTGCCGGAACTCATCGCCGACGGCGTGAGCGGCCTGCTGTTTGATCCTGGCAGTGAAGATCAACTGGCGGCCCATCTGGAAACGCTGCTCAGTCAGCACGGCCTCCGCAAGCAACTTGCCGCCGAAGCCGCCCGCCGGGCCAGGGAAGAGTTCTCCATGGGCGCCGTCGTCAACCGGATGGAGGCCCTCTATCAGCGGGTGCTCACCACGGGTTCGATTTGACCACGCTTATTTGATGCACACAAATGTGGTGCCTTCAAAGAAAAACAGGGTCGCTTCCTTGGCCAGTGGAACCTTTTTGCAGAGCTTCAGCACATTCCGCTTGAGCGGGCTTGAGACTGACTCAGGATCGGCCACCTGCACTCGATCCAGGATCCGCCGGAACCCCACTTCCCGGAATGCCCGCCGGAGACCAATGTAGGTGAACTGATGAAAGTCGATCCCGTTTTCCATGATGTCGCGGCCCTGTACGGCCATGCGAAAACGGTATCGGGCCCAGTTCGGCAGCCATCCATAGCAGGGCATGGAGGGATACTCCCCGGAGGTGAAACTGAACTTGTTGGTCGACTCGAAGAATAGAACGCCTCCCGGTTTCAGTGCCTGGTACACGTGTTTCAGACCGAGCCGCCAGTTCTCCACGTGTTCAAAAACCGAACTGGCGATCACGACGTCGTAAACGCCGGTACCGAGGTTGCCCTCTTCAATGTTCCCGACTTCAATATCAGGCTCAACTCCGTTGGCGCGTCCAAACTCCCGGGCATACTCAACAAGCTGCGGGCTGATCTCCAGGCCTTTGCAATTGAGTCCCTTCATCTTGCACATGATCGGGAACCAGCCTGTCCCCGTCCCCACCTCGACCATTTTGGTATTCGCGTCCAGCGTATGGAACGGGCGGACGTAAGCCAGCAGGTTCTCGAAGTGGACGGTTTTGTCGGTTAGGGTGATGTGGCGATGATTGTCGACATAGCGGGTCACGTCGGAGAGATCGCCAGATGGAACTCGCATATTGCAGTCTCCAGCGTACACCATGCTTTGTGAATGTCGCTGCTCTCTAATGCCACCGAACAGATGGGTAACGCAGACTTTAGTCTGCCGCCTCGGCAATCGTTTCGAGGTCCGTGCCCGGGGCCGGCGAATCGCCCTGGGTGGATCATCAGCGCTCGGGCAGCGGTACTCTTCCGCCCGGCTCGCCAAGGCTCGTAGGACCTCGGCGACCGCGCATTTCGTTCACCTCGCCCTGCACCGAGATGAGTCTCGGCGCGGCAGACTGAAGTCTGCGCTACCGTGGGGCACGGCACCAAAATGCAAAAGTGAACAGTTATTGCACCTAAGCCGCGCCGCTGTCAGCGCCCGCCCGGCGAAAGTCGAGCGGCGTAGATGGACCTGCGCCCACCCGGAGGCGTCCTCTCCATCGGGTCCTGGCTGGCGCTCCCTTCGGCGGGCCCCGCAATCAAGGGGAAAGGAAAGCCAGCGACTCGACGATAATTGAAGATAGACATGAAACAAGTGATTCGCAAAGGGATTCGGGACATCATCATCGACGAAGTGCCCGATCCGCTTCCCAGCCGGCACCATGTTCTGATCCGCCCCCTCTACTCGCTGATCAGCAGCGGGACCGAAACCGCCAGCATTCATCAGGAGGGCGTGCTCAAGGAGGTTGCCGACAACCCCTCTCACCTGCGCAAGGTCTGGGAAGTCATGAAGGTGAATGGTCCGGTGGCGACCATTCGCGAGGTCAGCGCGAAGTTCCATGAATACGCTGCATTGGGCTATGCCGGCGCCGGTATAGTCATTGAGAAGGGCGCCGAGGTCATGGATCTCGAAATCGGAGATCGCGTCGCCTACGGCGGGGAAGGAACCGGACACGGAGAAACGATCATCACCGGGCGTAATCTCGTTGCCCGAGTGCCTGCCGAAGTCCCCTTTCAGGATGCCTGCTTTGCAACGCTCGGAAGCATCGCCCTCAACTCAGTGCGTATTGCGCAGATCGGCCTCGGCGACCGTGTCGCGGTGATCGGCATGGGATTGGTCGGCCAACTGGTTGCACAACTGGTGCGGCTGCAGGGAGGCGTGGTTCTAGCCTCAGACCTGCGGCCGGAGCGCCTGGAGCTGGCGCGTAAGCTTGGCGCGCATCATGTCCTCAGTGGCGGATCGATTCGCGAACCGGTCCTGGCGGCCACCGACGGCAAAGGGGCGGACTGCGTGATTGTCGCCGCGGCCGCCAAATCCGCCGGGCCCTGCAGGACAGCTCTCGAGATCTGCCGGGATCGCGGCCGCATGGTGATTGTCGGCGCGGTGGACATGAGCTTCCCCTGGAACGACATGTACCTCAAGGAGATCCAACTCTACATGGCGCGCGCCTATGGGCCGGGCAGCTATGACCCGGTCTACGAAAAGCAGGGGCGCGACTATCCTTTCGGCTATGTCCGCTGGACCGAGAACCGCAACATGGAGGAATTCCTCCGGCTGGCGGCTACCGGCGCCATTCAGACCCGCCCGCTGGTGACACACGAGTTCCCGCTCGATCAGGCGCCGGAAGCTTACCAAACCATCATGGCCCCGGATTCCAGCAGTCTGGCCGTGCTCCTGCGCTATCAGTCCGCCGCCAGTGCCGATCCCGTCGCGGATTACAAGCCGGTGCGCAAGGTGATGGTGGCTGGCCGCGCCGCGGAGCCTTCAAAAGACACTTTGGGTGTCGCCCTCGTTGGTTCCGGAAACCTCGCCCGGTGGGCGCATCTGCCGGCAGTTCAGAAGATCAGTGGTGCGCAGATTCGCGCCATTCACTCCTCGAACGGAGTCCGGGGCAAGAGCTACGCGGTCCGTTTTGGCGCGGCCTACACCGCAACCGACTACCAGCAAATCCTGGATGACCAGTCCGTGCATGCCGTGCTCATCGTCAGCCGCAACCAGGAGCATGCCTCTCAAGCCCTGGCCGCACTCAAGGCCGGCAAACATGTCTTTGTCGAAAAACCCATGGCGCTCACCGTGGAGGAGTGCCGCGCGCTGGAAAATGCCGTTGCCTCAAGCGGCAAACAGTTGATGGTGGGCTTCAACCGCCGCTTCGCGCCTTTCTATCTGCCGCTCCAACAGCAACTCCGCAAACGCAACAGCCCAGCCGTGGTGCAGTGCCGCATCAACTCCCCGGGAATTTCCGGATCGTACTGGATGGCGGATCCCAGAATCGGGGGAGCCATTCTCGGGGAGGCCTGCCATTTTGTCGACCTGATGTACTGGATGCTCGGCTCCGAGCCCGTCAGCGTGTTCGCCTACAGCCTGCCAACCGGCAAGCAGGACCCGATTGGAGAAAACAACATGGCGGCCTGCTTCCAGTTTGCCGACGGCTCCGTCGGGACACTCACCTACTGTACGGTGGGCAGCAAAACCTCTGGCGGCGAGCGCGTGGAGGTTTACGCGCAGGGAATCGGAATGATGACCGAGGATTTTAAGCGTCTGACCACGAAAGGCTCGCTGCGCACTTCCCGCGGCAAGTGGTTCGCGGAAAAGGGTTACGACGCTCAAATGCAGGAGTTCTTTTCAGCCATTCGCGCAGGGCGCCCGCCCGCGGTGACGGTACGCGACGGCAGCCGCGCCACCATTGGTTGTTTGCGCCTGCTCGATTCGGCACGCACGCATCTGGCCTGCCGCATCGACATGGACAGCGAGCTGTTGGAAAAGGAATGAGCCAGCAGATCCGCGTTCTTTTGATCGCGCCTTCGCTTCGTATTCTCGGTGGGCAGGCAGTGCAGGCTACCCGTCTGCTGCGGGAACTCCGGAAGGAACCGGAACTCGCGATCGATTTTCAGGCGATCAATCCCGATTTCCCTTCGCTGCTGGCCTGGGTGAAGCAGGTTCCCTATCTCCGTACCGCACTCACGTTTCTGCTCTACAACGTGCAGTTACTGACGCGCATCCCACGCTATGATCTGATTCACACGTTCTCGGCCGGACTCTCCTCCTACACCCTGTGGACCATTCCTGCCGTGCTCTACAGCCGGCTGTTCGGCAAAAAGTTCATTCTCAACTACCGGGATGGCCAGATTGAGGAGCATCTGACCCAATGGCGTAGCGCCGCGCCAACCATCCGCATGGCCGATGTCATCATCTCGCCTTCGGACTATGTGGTGGATGTGCTGCGCCGCCATGACATTGCAGCATCGGCGATCTTCAACGTCATCGACATGACGCCTTTCCGCTTCCGCGCCCGGCGGAAACTGCGTCCCGTCTTCATGACCAACCGCATTCTGGAGCCTCTCTACAACGTGGATTGCATCCTGCGAGCGTTTCAGATCATCCAGCAGCGTTATCCCGGGGCGTCTCTCAAGATCGCTCATGACGGAGTGTGCCGCCCGCATCTGGAGGCGCTGGCGCGAGAATTGGGTCTGCGCAACACGGAGTTTGTGGGCCGTGTGCCTCATCCCAAAGTGCCGGACCTCTACGACGAAGCCGATATCTATCTCACCAGTCCGAATATCGATTGCATGCCGGGGTCGCTGCTTGAGTGCTATGCCTCCGGGCTGCCCCTTGTGGCTACCCGCACGGGCGGTATCCCGTATCTGGTGCGCGATGGGGAAACCGGTCTGCTGGTCGATTGCAATGATCACGAGGCGATGGCGCGTTGCGCGTTACGCCTGCTGGAAGATCCGGATCTGGTGGAACGGATCACACGCCAGGGCTATGCCGAACTCGACAAATATGATTGGGGGAAAGGTGGCATCGGGCGGAAGTGGATGGAGGTTTACCGCAAGCTTGCATCTTGACCCGGCGCAGGGCGAGAGAAATGAGGATCCCCTCGCCACGCACGAGTTTTCACCGGAGTTTCCAGCCAGGGCGAAGACGCCGGGCTACTGTAGTGTGGTGAAGGAACCGCTGGGCTGCTCCACCGCACACAATACCCGGTAAAAGTACTGCTGTCCGGCTGTGAGGTTATCGAGCAACACAGTCTGGATACGGGTTCCGCCGGGATTCGGCTTCCTCGTAAAGGTGGTGAAACTGCGGCTCTGGCTATAGTCCACCGCGCATCCGAACTCATCCGGGGCAAGGAAGGAGATCCTTGCCGAAGAGCCGCTGATTTCGATCTCCCGGACATTGCGCACCTTGCCCTGCGCCGCCTCGATCAGATCCATATCCGCGCCCAGGTCCTTCCCGTCGCTGCCGTTTTTGGCGGCTCCGCTCTTGTAGGGAGACTGCCCGCTCAAACGGAAGTCCTGCTGATCGGGATTCGCAAACCCGACCCCTGCCAGGCGGCTGGCAATGGAGTCGCCGGACTGGACCCACACGTTCTGCAGGCCGCTGTAAGCAGACTCCGCCCCGGAAGAGCTCGCCAGCCCGGTAAGTATACGCGAGTTTGTGTAGTAAGGCACCAGCAGGTTCCTGGTAAATGTGTAGGAAGGACCGCCGCTCCGCCACAGACAATCCATTGCGGCTTTCGCGACCCCGGGACACGGCGGCGCGAACAATGTGCTCAATTCCGGCGTGAAACCATAGGAGTTTCCATCGTTGTTCATCCAGAAGATATTGTTGGTGACCGACACGCCGGCTGTTGGATTCGCGAGCCAGTGAAATGTTTGTGGGAACGGTCCCCGGTTATCGTAGACCGTATTATGGTCCACCACGATATCTTCCATCGCCATTCCCAGATAAAAGGGAAACGCCGCTGCCTGCGTTCTGGCCTGCGGCTCATACTGGATCCAGCCATTTAATCCGGCGATGAGATTGTGGGAGATACGCAGCCGCTGAAACGGTTGCGCGACTCCGTTATTAAACGGGATGCCGCCAATGGCGGTCAGAAAGCACGCTGAGTTGCGGATCGTGTTGAAGCGGATGCTGGCATCCGATATCCGGCCGCCGCCAATGCCCGTGAGCACGATCGCACATCCTGTCGAGGATACATCCGCCCACAAGCCCTCCCAGGTGTTGCCTTCAATCAGGATGTTTGTACCGTTCTTCCACTCAATCCCATTGCGCTGCATATAGCGCAGTCCGTTGGACCCGAAGCCATTCGTACGTTTGGCCTGATCCATGTAAAAGGTGTTGCGCCGGATGGTATATCCGGAACCGATGCTGATCCGTCCCGCGGAATCATCGAAGTGCCACAATAGGCCCGCTCCCTCGCTGTAGTTGTTTTCCAGCTTGTAAGGCCCGGGCCCCCAACCTCCGATCATGCCCTGTGTCCCCTCGGTGATGTAGATCGAGGGTGAGTAGCCATATGGATCGTACGCATTGTTCCAGGCCGTTCCATTCGATGTCACTTGGGCCAGCGTTCCGCAGGCGAAGCCTCCGGAAGAGTCCCTCGGGAACGCCGGCAGAGCCATCTGCACCACGGCGCAAGGGCGTGGGGTAGCGACATTCATGACAATCCCCGAGCAGGAAGCGCTCACACCCGCGGGAACGGCCAGCGTGGGCGTACAGTCCAGACCAAGATAGGCGAAACTGCTCAGGCTGCTCGACCCTCCCGTGTAGGTGAAGGTGACCGGCGAGGAAGCGACGCACGCGGTGCTGGCCGACAACTGGTAGGAGCCCGGGGCAATGGTCACCGTGGGCGCATTGAATGTCACCGCGAATCCCGTTTTTCCAGGTCTCCAGAAATCCCACTGCGGCATGTCCGAGTTGACAATCGCCATGTACTTTCCATCCCAACTGACAATGGGACGGTAGATTCTGTTCGGATAGCCGAGTCCGTGGATAAAAGAACGGTCGATCGTGATGTAACTAAGGGCCTTTGCCGCATCGAAATCCAGAAGGCCGTAGGTAGGACGCGGATCCGTGCTTCCATTGACATTCGACGATGCGTCGGAATGGGTGATTTCCAGACCGGTAAGCCGGATGTGATGCGCGAAAATCCCTGGAGAGAAGGCGACCAGCCCGAAGTTGTAAGTGCCTCCCGGAATCTGCAATGTCGCCATCCGGGATTTCCACTTCGATCCGCGGCAACGGACTCCATCGGGGCAGAACTGGCTGTCGTCGGTAGCTGTACGAATCACGATCCAGTTACTATGCGCCGGCGGCCAGGCCATCACCGCACTGGTACCGCTGCCGGCGTCGCTGAATGTGAATGGCTGTCCTCCCGGTGTTTCCGAGACCCGGAAATCGTTAGGCGCCGGATCACTCACATAGTAGATGCGGCCCTGTACGATCGGGCCGCGGCCCTGGCAGAAGGGGTCCGGCACGCCCGGAGAAGAGCCCGGCAGACAACTGAACATTTTCGCAAACCGGATCGCCTGTCCATGGGTGAATCCATGATTGGCGATCGTGATTCGCGACAGTCCCACATTCACACCGGCCGCCGTGAAGGTCTTGGCCGCCGGATCCATGGGCGTCGTGTAGGCGCCGGTACAGATGGTTCCCGCCGGAATGCGAATCACCGAGCCATTGGTGGCCTGATTGGCGACCGCGCTGTTGATCTCGCTTTGCAGGTTCGAGCAATCGGGTAACACCTCCCGGATCGTGTAGCCCGTGGTGTCCGGATACGCCGTATCGAAAGCTTCCGGCGGCGCCGGCGCAAGCGGTGCGTCCGCCGGCCGCGGAAGGGTGCGGAACACGAAATCGTTGCACGTGGACCAGCTCTGCCCGTTGTCATCGCTGACCTGCGGGCAGATGTGATAATCGGTATCCGGCGCCAGTCCGCTGAGCGCCATTTGATAGTTCACCGCGATTGCCAGATTCCGCTGGTGCTGAATTCCACCCCCAGGGCCCGCCTCATAGTCCGTCGTCGTGCCGTACCGGAGCCGCTGCATGTAGCTGGAAATGGTGCCGCCGCTGGTATCCCAGGTGATTCTGGCCGCCGAATAACTTACTGCATCCACACGGATGTTTGAAACCGTCGGCGCCGCATGATTCACCACGGTAAGTACGGCCACAAGAATACAGAGATTGAGAATGGAAAGAATCGTTTTGGTCATCTTGGTCATCCCAGGTCTAACGCACCAGATAAAGCGCCGGTATCGCGACGTCCACGGCGGAAGTGGTTCCCATCAATCCTGGCATGGCGTAGGTGGACCCGGTGCCGGTGGTTACCCCAGTGCCCGTAGCCACGCGCTTGGCGCCCGCCACATTGAGCATCGTGGCCGAAAGATCAGAGGTCAGGATGCTTACCGTATTATCCTCGCTGGCAATCCCTAAGTAGTAGGTCCCCGCCATCAGACTTACCGGAGCGGCAAAGGAAATGGTGAGGGTACCCGCGCCTGGCTCCACCACCCTGCCATGCGCGTTGATGATCTGCGTGCCGCCCGCATCGTATAAAGCGGCCGCAATTGACTGGCCCGTCCCGGCCGCGGTGTTTGTCTTTCCCGTAATCGCGGAAACCGTCATCGGGTACGGGATGACCACCTGCACATAGAGCGGATTCGTCCCCAGGATTGCTCCATAGGTGGCTCCCGTACTCACAGGCGCGTACCAGCCCTGTCCAGAGGAAAACTGCGGC
>JAEUQE010000099.1 GCA_016789785.1 Bryobacterales bacterium | reverse complement strand
CCGGATCGCGCCTTGCTCGGCGGCCAGATGATGACTCTGAGGGACCCGGACCCGCTGCAGTACTTCCAGAACCTGAAACGCCTCCATCAGCGCGGTAACTTCCGGCTCCGAAGTTACTCCGAGAAAGGATTCTGCCGCCGTTTCGAATGTAATTCGAAAGAATGTCTCGTAAAGACTAACTTGCTTCCCTTGTTCCCAGTGATTCGTCGCCCGGCTCAATGCCCGCCGGACGGCTGGCTGGTACGCTTCCACCTGATCGATCCGGAAACTGGGGCTCATTAGATTCCGGTGCGTGGTGTGCTCCTCGCCGTCAAGAAACGTCAGGCCCCGGCCGTAGAGGTCCACACCCCTCTGCAACCGCTGCCAGCCTTGCTCATTGGAGAACTTCGCGCGTTCCGTGCCGAGGACGAGGCGATTCGCTTCCGGCCCGACAAGCATGTACACAAACGAGCCAGGCGACTCGATGCGAAACACAGGTCCGTGGCGCTCATAGGCGGACGCCAACGCAAGTCCGGGACGCAGAGGGAAGTCCGGGCCAAGGCTGGCAACTGGCGGCTGATTCATTGTGATTCTGCCGTGCCCATGCGTTCGTACCGCTCCTGTACCGCGACTACCTTGGCCTGATAGCGCTGGGCGAGTTTAGCCGTGTCGGGATTGTCGTCGGGGATCTCAAACTGGATTCGCTCGATCTGGCGTTCGTGCCCCTGTTCGGTGGCGTGACGCAGGAGCAGGGCGTTTGCCCAGGATCCCTGGTGTTGCTGCGAAACCACGCGCACGGGGATCTGGCCGGTTCCCGGTCCGGTGACTTCCCACAGCAGGGCTCCGGCGATTTCCCCATGGCTGCCGATCACCACCGGGCATTCATCGTACTGTGGATGGTGGATCGTCTGCTCCACGTACAAACCGGGTTCTGCGCGGTCACGCAGACGTTGTTCCACCAGCCGGATGACTTGTTCGCGAGGCGCCTCGCGCAAGGGCACAACCCGCACGCCTTGGGGAATTCGTCCGCGCTCATGCAGGCGCTGGCACAACCGCGCGTAGTGCTCCGCCAGTGCGGGCAGGCTCGCTTCCACCGTCGTGATCCGGGAGGTGCGGCGAAATCCGTGGCGATCGAGGAAGGGCTCCGGATCGAGTGCGTCGGGCTCGCGCCAGGCAACCAGATAGGCGGGTTTCGCACCTGCGTGATCGAGCGCGGCGCGCAGGAGGCGGCTCCCGATCCCCTGGCAGCGCATGGTGCGAATCACCCGTAGCCGGATTCCCGCCAACCGGCGCGGGCCCACCACAAAGCACACGCTGCCCGCGAGTTGCCCGGTGGAGGGATTCACGGCGATCAGGAAACGGACGTCACTGCGCAACGGGGGATGGTCGGAAGCAAGCAACAGGCGGCAGGCCGCGAACTCGGCGTCACGAGCTGGCCGTATCTCAACGGAGTTCCCGGTTGCGGTGGAAGACACATCCGCTTGCATGGCTCATTCCGGCGCCGGAGCGGGGCGTGCGGCGGCATAGCGTTGAACGGCGGCAAGCCAGTTCTGGGCGCGCACGTGCCTGGGATTCAGCCGCAGACATACGCGAAGCGCATTTTCCGCAGCCTCGACGCGGCCCATTTGTGCGAGGGCGCGCCCGAGAAGGAAGTGCCCGTCGGCGCTGGCATAGTCGCAGCCGACGGCGTCAAGAGCGGACTGGGCGGATTCCTGAACCTTGTGCTGATGCCAGAGAGCGGCGCTGAGCCCGCGGTGGAGTGCGCCGTCCCTGTTACGGTGTGCGAGCGCCCGGCGGAAGCGGCCCTCCGCATCGCGAAACTGCTTCAGAAGCAGCATCGCTCTGCCCACGCTGCCGTCCAAAGCATGCCGCTCGAGCGAGGCTGACCTTTCGATGGCCTGAAGGTTCTCCAATGCGGCTTCGCCATCCCCTCGTGCGATCTCAATCTCGGCGAGCAGAAGGTGTGCGAGAGGCCTGTCGCCCTCCCCGGCAATCATGTTCTGTGCGATTTCGGCCGCTTCGTCAAAGCGCCGGACCTGCGCCAACGCCATACCGAGGCACAAACGGATATTGGGATCCGCCGGTTCGGCCTCCAGAGCCTCGCGCAGAACCGGGATTGCCTCGCCCGGCCGCCCCGCACCGAGCAGGGAGCGCCCCAGATTGAACGTCTGATCGAGACGCGTCCGCGAAAGCTCCTGCTTCTCGCCGTCGGACCGCGGGTCGATATAGCCGAGAGCTGCCAGTTGGTCCATCATGGCGGAAGCGTCCCAGGACTCGCCCAGCGCTTCGAACGACGTTCGGTCGCGGGGAGCCGCATCCCAAGTCGGGATGAATTTCAATTCGGGAGTCTGCTCGTAGATCTCCGCAAGCACCCGTCCCGGCATGTCCCTCCCGACCGGCAGGTCGAACAACGACAGCAGCGTGGGCGTGATATCCATCAGGTTCGCGCCGAAGACCAGTTCGTCACGCCGGATTCTGGGGCCGTATGCACAGAACACCCCGTGTTCCCGATGCCAGGCCTCCGGACCTGCGTCGGGGCGGGGACGATCAGCGCCGCTGCGAAAACCATGATCCGAGAGCAGGATGACGGTAGCATCCGGCCCGGCCAGTTGGAGCAGCCGGCCCAGAAGCAAGTCATGGCATTCGTAAACGGATTCCATCACTGCGTGATAAATCGCAAATTCGGCGTCCGCAACGCCCTCCATGCGGGGCGGATGAAAGGGCATAAACGAGTGGCCGGCTCGATCGATGCAATCGTAATAGACACCAACGAAATCCCACTGGCTATGCTCGAGGATCCAGGTGGCTGCGGCGTGCGTAGTGAAGGTCTGGGAGAGGAGCCTGGCCAACTCCAGCGGACGTTTATCCTTAGCCTGGTCTACCTTGTCCAACTCCGGGATAAAGCGGGCCAGATCGTCGCCGGTGAGATCCGTGGGAAACACCATCAGGTCACGAAACAACTCGGATTCGCTGGACGGAGTGACTGTGCCCTCGGGCAGCGCGGAAATCGGCTTCGTAATTCCGGAGGCGATGCTAGCGAGCGCGTTGCTGACAATGATCCCGGTGCCCGCTTCCGCCGGATGACTCGCCATCCAGTTGACGACGCTTGCACGCAGCCCGTGCTCGGCAAGCATGTTCCAGATCGCTTTGACGCGCCGTGAACTGCTGGAAGCCAGCCGTACTGTGCCGCTGTGCGGATCGGGCTCATAGAAGCCTAAGATTCCGTGGTCGGCTGCGAGCCGGCCGGTTGCGATCGTGGTCCAGAGCATGGGCGACAGCGCAGGCATCAATGTCTGCAAATCGCCGGAAGTCCCGCCTTCAACGAGTTTTCGAAGGTTGGGCATGCGACCGGAGTCCATCAGGGGATGGATCATGTTCCAGTCGGCCGCATCCCAGCCGATGGTAAGGACTCTTCGTCGCAAGCGGGTCGAAAAGGACTACTGAACGCGGCGGCGGCGGAGGGCGGCGATTCCCGCGGCGCCGAGTGCGAACATCGCCATGGTTGAGGGCTCCGGAACGTCGTTGGTCTGGTAGCCCCACTGATTCAGGGTGACGGTCGCGCTGCCGAGCACTACAGTGGCGTCGATGAAGCCCCGGGTTGGCGTGCCACTCCGCATGAACTCGACGCCGAGGATACCACTCTCGCCGTTCAACCAATTCCCGGTGAAAGATACGACCGGATCACCCTCACCGAACGTCGTGTACCGGGAGAGCAACTTCGCCTTTGCCAGGGTGGGATTCATTGCGAGGGCGTCCGTGGGACTCGCGAATCGTGTGGCATCAAAGTTAAACCCGGTGATCAAGTTCCCGGCTTGCCCAAAAACGAAGACGGAGTCCCTCAGAGTGGGGGTCCCCTCCGCGCTGCCTTGCTCCGACCGCAATTCGAAGTAGACATCATCGACGCCATCCAGATCAATGTCGAGGAACAGTTGGCTCTGGCCCTCGCCAGTGGCCACCGTAAGGGTGGGCGCCGTTGCCGGCGCGCCGGGAGTCACTCCAGGAACGATCGTGATGATCGCTGCTTCCAGCGGAGTGGCCGTCGCCATCAGGGCGGCTCCACCGGCGATCACATACGAAGCAAGCTTTTTTTCGAAGGAACCCAGTGTCGAGACACCAGTCGCGCTCTCTGTCATGTGCACCCTCAGGAAAAACAATTGGAACTTCTCGATCGTAGCCCACATGACGAAGCCCAATCAAGGAGCCAAGGATTAATCCCGCAAGAATTCAGTAGGAACCCTCACACGGGCGGTTGCGATAGAGATCCGGAGAGATCTGGGCCGCCATGGTCCCAGTATTCATATGCGCTCCACAGAAGCCTGCCACCACCTTCGCCTGCGCCTCGGGATCTTGGAACAGCGCTTCGAAAGAGATCTCGATCATCACGAAGTTCGGCTGTTTCCGGACCCAACCGGCCACTTCGGCCATCTGCGATGCATAGGCAGCGAGCATTCGCGCGGGTGGAATCGCAGGCTGCGGTTGCCCGAGACGTGCGAGCATCTTTCGCTGTGAAGCGAGCACGTCTTCCAAGCGGCGATGCATGAGGATGACCCTGTAGAAGTAGTTCGGCGGCAGCGCCGGAATCAGCACATGCACGACCTTAACCGCCTTGCCAACGGCAAGTGGCAGCCAATTCGAATCCGTGCGCAGCGATTTCACCGGCTCGTACTCGAAGTAGCCCCGTGGATTGTCCTCGTCGGGTTGCCGCACACCGTCGGAGAGAATGGCCATTCCCCCCGCCCGGAGCATCTGCATCATGAGGGATGTGCCTGACCGTGGCAGACCGGAGACGACAGTGATCCGTTGTGCAGGGCCTGTTTCTGGCATCGCTATTGAGCGTATCAGGGCTCGCTGATTGTCAGCACCAACGGGATGCGAGCTTCATTTGTCCCCTGCCAGGTGACGGCGCGGATGGAGGTCCGGTAGACGCCAGGCTTCAGCTTCGACGGGTCCACGCTGACCAGCACGGGATCAGCCTGCATGGCATGCCCCTCGGGAGGAGTGCGCCCAAGAAGCGGCCGGAAGTCCACCCAACTTGCGCCCTCGGCTTCGATCCAATAGGGTAGATCCTTCCAACTTGCCGCCACAAGCACGCGAGCCGGTTCGGGTAGAGGTCCGCCGATTTGGTACTGGAAGTGAAGCGTGGCAGGCGAGATGGACAGAATCGGCGCCCCTTCCACCCGCAGGGCGAAACTCCGGCCGATGGTGGTGCATTCATTCGCAATCCGCACCATGAAAGGAAACGTTCCGGTTTCGCGCGGCACCCCGGACAAGTAGCCACCCGAGGAGAGGGAGACACCGTCAGGCAGCCTCCCTTGGATGACTCGAAACGACATGTTGTTTGCGATACACCTGCCACCACCCGTCACCAGGATGGGGTCAGGGCCGTAAGGGCGGTGGATCACCGCCGCCGGCAAATCCCTGGTGAGTACCTCAATGCCCCGCATGGAAGGGACATGGATCACCGCCACCACCGCGAGCATCCGAAAAATTCTCGTCACGTGATGCTTATCGGCTCGGGAATTCGCGTTTCTTACTGACGGCTTCCTCGCCGATGAGTCGGAAGAGGAGAACAAGATGCGTTTGCGGTTCGGACCGGAAGCTGTGAAGTTGACAGCCGGCTTGGTGCTTGTGACGGTTGCGTTGTGTGGTGCGGATTCCACTGGTCACAGCGCGGCACTCTCGGAGAACCCGGCGCGGCGGAACGTGCTCACGAATCAAGGCGTGGTTCTGCTGGCGCAGGCAGGCTACACCGAATCGTTTGTGATCGACATGATCCATCACAAACAGACGAATTTTGACGTGTCAGCCGAGGGATTGGCCTGGCTGGCGAGAAACGGGCTGAGCGAGAGAGTGGTTCGGGCCATGGTTGCCAACGCGAGAAAAGAGGAAAACACGGCGGTCCTGCCTGCCACGGTTCAACTGGGCGCGCCGGCCGGCGGCATCACGCCATCCGCAATTCCGGGTGGCTTGACGCCGGGTTATATGCCCGATTGGGCGATCGCTCGCAAAACAGTTACGACGAAACCGGCCGCGGAAGCGTCAGTACAAGTAGCGGTGCCGGTCGCGTTTCCGAATCCAGCCCCCACACGCTTGAGCTGGCATGTGCGGGACTGGCAGCCGGAACATTGGTACGTGCTTCCCCGGATGCCGTAAATCCGGTGTTCACCGAAGGGACGTAGGTAAAAAGAAACGGCCAGGTTACATGGCCGGAATTTGGCAAGGGAGTTGCATCATGTTAGCCATGGAGGAATTGGGAGCGATGTGGGTGGCAAACCTCATCCCTTTGTTTTTTATCGTCGGGTTGTTTTTGGCGATGCTCTCGTCTTCACCTCGAACGGATCGGTGACCGGAGTATTTGACACACAGCCGTGTCGGTTTGGGCACAGTGCGAAACGCCCAACCGGCCAACATAGTAACAATTAACAGCAAGTACCAAGGTTGAAATCGTACTCAGAGGAGCGGGTACGGGATACTGCGAAATCGCACGGAGGGCGGGCTTGGACCGGGCATGTTTTCTGTCGCCAGCAAACGGCGGCTATCCGGTTGAGCCCCCGCCCGGCGATCGCGAGGACTCCGGTACAATGAGTCCTCATGTTGGCCTTCGCGTTGATTCTCATTGCTCTCTTCCCGCTGTCCGCACAGCAGCCCTTCGATCTCGTCATCGCCGGTGGCCGGCTGATTGACGGTTCCGGAACCCCTTTTTTCTACGCTGACCTCGGAATCCGCGGCGATACCATCGTCGAGATCGGGCCTTTGGAAGGACGGCAGGCGCGAGTTCGAATCGACGCGCGCGGATTCACGGTGACCCCCGGCTTCATTGACGTGCACAGCCACGCGATTGGCGGCATCTATGATGTCCCCTCAGCCGAAAACTGCATCCGCCAGGGAGTGACCACGGTCATCGAAGGCCCCGACGGATCATCGCCTCTTCCACTCAAACCGGCGCTCGACAAACTCGCCTCCACGCCCATCAGCATCAACTTCGGCTTCTGTGTGGGCCACGGCCGGATTCGCGGCGCGGTGATGGGCAGTCAGCGGCGTCTGGCAACCCCCGAAGAGATTGAACGGATGAAGGTTCTTGCGCGGCAGGCGATGCTCGACGGGGCTTTCGGACTCTCCAGCGGCCTGTTCTACGTACCCGGCAACTACGCCAACACCGAGGAAGTGATCGAGATTGCGAAGGTGGTTGGCAAGCTCGGCGGGTTCCATGTTTCACATATGCGCGATGAAGCGAACAGCATTCTCGACAGCGTTCGCGAGACCATCCGCATCGGCGAGGAAGGCGGCCTTCCCACGCAGCTCACTCATCACAAGGTGATCGGCAAGGCGAACTGGGGAAAGAGCGTGGAAACGCTGCGACTGGTCGAGGAAGCGAGGGCGCGCGGTGTCGACGTGACCATCGATCAGTATCCTTACACGGCCTCCAGCACGAGCCTCGGTGCGGCGCTCTTTCCACAGTGGGCCTTCGCGGGAGGTTCCCAAGCGCTGGCGGAGCGATTGAAGGCGCCTCAGCAGCGGGCGCAGATCAAAGCCGAAGTTGCGCGGCGCATCGAGAATGAACGCGGCGGAGGAGATCCCCGCAATATCGTCTTTGCGCGCTGCGGCTTTGATCCGGCGCTCTCGGGCAAGACTCTTGCCGACGCGACCCGCGCAAACGGCCGCCCGGTCACGGTGGAAACCGCGGCGGAAACGGCCATGGAAATCCAACAGAAAGGCGGCTGCAGCGCGATCTTTCACGCGATTCAGGAAGACGATGTCGTGCGGATCCTGAAGTACCCGCATACGATGGTGGCTTCCGATGGAGGGATTCCGGTCTTCGGTAACGATCATCCGCACCCGCGGAGCTACGGGGCCTTCGCGCGGGTGCTCGGCCGCTACGCGCGGGACATGAAGGTGATCCCCATTGAGGATGCGGTACGGAAGATGTCCGGTCTTCCGGCCCAGCGCATCAAGCTGTGGGATCGCGGGCTGCTACGTCCCGGAATGAAGGCCGATATCGTGATTCTTGATCCGAAGACGGTCGCCGACCGCTCCGAATTCCTCAAGCCGCACCAATACGCCGTCGGCGTGCGTGACGTTCTGGTGAACGGGAAGTTCGCTCTGCGCGATGGGAAGATGACGGCCGAACGGCCCGGCCGTGTCATCTATGGTCCGGCAAAACAATAAGTAGAAACCGAAATGCGGGACCTATGCCTCGGGGCCGCGCTCGTCGGGCTTCGAATAGTAGTAACTGTGATAGTAGGTGTACTTACTGTACAGCTCTCCTCGCCGTGCGCCGTTCACAATAATTCCCAGCACATTGTTCTCGCATAGCGACGACATCGCGCGGGTGACCGAATCGATGGTAGTGGTTCCGATGCGGACCACCAGAATCGTGCCGTGCGCGAAGGTGGAGAGCAGATTGGCGTCGGCGGCGAACAGCAGGGGCGGGCTATCGATGACCACCCAATTGAACAACTGCGGAAGGTTGTCGAGCATGGTCCGAACTTCCTGCAGGTTGAGCAACTCCAGCGGATTGATCACCGCCTCACCGGCAGGCATGATGTACAGATTCGTGCCAGCTACCCGTTTTAGAACTTCGTGCAGTTTCGCCTTCCCCAACAGGTAGTCCGTAATGCCCGGACTGCGCTCCACCTGGAACATGTTGTGGACGATTGGGCGGCGGAAATCGAAGTCGGCGAGCAGCGTCAGATTCCCGGTCAGGTGGGACTCCGCCAAAGCCAGATTCGCCGCGGCGAAAGACTTGCCTTCCGCCGGAGAAGGACTGGTCACAACCACGGTGTGAATCGGCTGTAGGCCCTGAAGGTGATTCAGCCGCGTACGCAACGTGCGGAACTCCTCCATGGGCGCCTCATGAGGACGGTTGGCGTCGATCAGATGCGCATCCTGGGAGATGTGAAACGGCACCTCCTGGACCTGATCGAGAATTCCCCGCAGGTTCTGGTCAATCGTACGGCCCGTGACCGGAGATCGCGCACCGGTGAACGGAGGGGTTGGTGCCTTCGCCGAGGGGGACTGGGGCGGCGCCAGGTAGCCCGCTTGTTCCGCACGCCGAAGCGCATCATGTACACGGCTCATGGTTTTGTATTCCTTTGCTCAGGCGACTCTGACAACGAAGTAGTAGTAGTACATCGATCCCGACATGATCAAAACACCAACGATGCAAGCGGTGGACCACGCTAACCACGCCAGCCGCCGGCGGCGGCGCACGACAAGGTCATTCTCCAACAGCGGAATGCTGCCGAGGATATCGAGATTCGTATATGCCCGAACGTCCTTCAGATTCTTTAACGAGGAGTCCTTCAATTCGCGCGCACCGGCAAGGAGAATGCCCACCACGAGTCCGAGACCCAGCCCCGCACCAATCAGGACCGGACGGTCCGGCTCAGAGGGTTTTTGCGGTACCGATGCCGGGTCCAGCAATTCCAGATTCTCACCCTGTTGCCGGTTTTCCAGGTCCGTGGCAACCGCGGAAATTGACTTCTTGCGGTTCAACTCTTCCACGCGCTGGCGCACAAGATCGCGATCGCGCAGAAGGTCCAGGTACTGTTTTTCACCGAGTGGAGTGGCGTCAATGCGGGTCTGCGTATTGCGGACCTGCGCATCCACTCGCGCCACTTCCTTTCGCGTCTCCTCAACCTCAAGATCCTTGGCTTCAATCGCGCTTTGGACTCTGCGGATCGCGGCCTCCAGTTCGCGCGCCTCGCGCACCACCATCGGATTCACAACCGTCTTCGTCTTCGTTTCCTCCGCCGGCTTCTTGTTCTCCTCGTCCTTCACCATGCCATCGCGCTTGGATTTCAGGACTTTGAGCGCGGCGAGTGCGCGCTGCATGTCAGGATGCGAATCACGATAGTTCTCGCGCATGGCCGCGATCTGCGTCTCCATGTTCGTGATATCACGATCCATGACGGTCAGCCGGTCGTTCTTGGCCTGCTCCCGCGCCACGCTGACCTGCTCGGTGGGCGATCCGACAGTCTTGATCTGATCCTTGTAGATCTGCAACTGCGACTCCAGCAGCAGTTTCTCCTGGTTGATCCGGCTCAGCGTGCCGTTCAGGTTCGTCAACCGCTGCTCGAGTGCCGTAAGTTGCTGCATATTCTGCTGCACCTGGTCGGGCAACCGTCCGGCGTTCTGAACGCGGAAGGCGGCCAGCTTGTCCTCCACGCCCTCCAGATCGCGACGCGCCAGCTCCAACTGGTCCTTCAGGAACTGGGTGGTGAATGTCGACTGGTTGGCGCGATCACGCTGATTCTCATTGATGAAACGGCTCACCAGATCCTGACACACCTTCTGCGCAGTCATGCGGTTCTCATATGCGAACGAGATCTGGAACGCCGGAACCTGACGTTTGCCTTCCGACGTGGTGAAGCTGACCACATTGCTGATCCGCACGTTCTCGCGCCGCATGTTTTCGACCACGTCTTCCATCGGCAAACGGGCACGATCCCGGGGATACAGCCCGTAGGTGTTAATGATGTTTGTCAGCGTGCTACGGCTGAGGATCTGCTGGGCCATCGAATTGATGCGCTGCGACATTTCGAGGTTCACGTTTGTCGGCACGAAAGCCTCCGGAACCTGAGGTGGCACCACGCGCACCACCGCGGTGGAAACGAACGTGTCCGGCCAGAGATGCGCTACCACCACAGCCACCACCAATGCGGCGAACATCGGCCCGAGGATCCACGCCTTCTGGCGCCGCAGCATGTCGACGTAGTCTTCCATGTCGGGCGCACGCCTCCCGATGTTCTGCTGTGGATCGTACCCTTGGTTAGACATTGTTGCCACCTCTCAAACTGCGGAAAAACACTTCCAACGGCACATGGCCGAGAACACGGGATGCCGGCTGGAGCCGCCTGAAACAGATCATGGAACGATGATGTTGTCGCCGGGCTCGACCATGATGTTCTGCTTCAAGTTCTTTCCGGCGAGCACTTCCTTGTAGTTGAATTTCAGCCGCTGGTTGCCACGGACAATGATGATCTTTTTCTGATCCGCAAACTCACGCAAACCGCCGGAGAGGCTAAGCGCCTCGAGCACGCTGACCGGAGTCACCAGCGAGAATACGCCGGGCTTGTTCACTTCACCGGTCACGTAGTAGCGCTTGCTGTTCACCTGCTGCACGGAGACGAAGACCTCAGGCTTGGTCATGGTCTTGCCCAAACCTTCGGTGATCAACTTGGCGAGAGATTCGGGGGTTTCGCCTCCGGCCTGGATTTCGCCAACCAGCGGCAGTGAGATTTTGCCGTCGGGCCGGACCATGACAGGCCCGCTCAGATCAGGTTCCCTCCAGACTTTGATGCCGATAATATCCTCGGCGCCGATCTTGTACGTCTTGGGGTCCACGGGCGCTCCCGGGCCAGCCGCCGCAGCCACAAGATCCGGCTTGGGCTTAGCTTCCTCGGGCGCCTCCTTCTGGGCGTCGCGTGACTGCTTCTTCTGAGCCAGCAGGTTCTGTCCGCCAGCCAGGCAGGCAAAGACAAGAAACAACCCTGGCAGGGTTCTCGTCGCACGTCGGAGCATCATTGCCGAGTCCTTCCCGAATATGTCCAAACCGTTTCGTTGATATGGAGGACCCATCCTGACGATGCATCCTCCGATCCTTACAGTATATCGCGATCAGGCTGCTTGAGCTGCGTGTCAGAATGCCCTTTTACCCTTTCTTTCCAGTTCGATATCCTGATCCGCCCTCCCCAAACAGCGAGTTGACGGATAGGGCAGAATAGAAGCCATGGCCTTCTTCCTCGCCAAGACAGACCCTGATACGTACTCTATCGACCAATTCGAGAAAGAGCAGAAGACCGTCTGGGACGGAGTGACCAATCCACAGGCCGTCAAGGTCATCCGGTCCATGCAACCGGGCGACTTCGTGTTCATCTACCACAGCATGGGTCAATCCGCCGTCGTCGGCCTGGCAACGGTCCTCACGGCCGGTCGCGACGATCCCAAGAATCCCAAATCCGCCGTCGTCGACATGCAGTTTCTCCGGCGTCTCGATCCGCCTACCACGCTTGCCGCAATCAAGCAGTCCGGCAAATTCGACAATTGGAGCCTGGTCCGGCAGTCGAGGTTGTCCACCATGGCCGCGCCCGAGGAATTCGTCGACTGGATGCACGGCCGCTATCCCGGCAAGATTGGCGAAAAGTAAGCGCATGAAAAAGAAGAAGCAACCACAGCCCGATTCAGGAAAGAGTGCGCGCCGCGTTGCGCGTAACGTGGTCGGCGTGGTGCCCTCAACGAAGGTCATCGTTCCGCGGACCCTTCGCAAGCCGAAGCACAAGAAACAGGAGGAGGCCGCGCAGGAGTGATTCGGTTCGCAATGATGCTGTTGCTGGCGGGTGCCGTTCCGCTGGAGGCGCAGCCGTTTGAAAGCTGGCACACAACGGACTTCACTTATCTCCGCGGCTCCAAGCAGTTCACGCTGCACACGCAATTCCGTTCCGCCGACCGGTTCCGGCTGCTGTATCACGGACGGGTCGGGCCCTGGTTTCAGTATCTGCATCGCGGAGTCACTTACGGTGCGGCCTACTACTACCAGCGCAACCACCCATCGGGAAGGGAACTGGAGGATTCTCACCGTCCGTTCGCCTGGATCGACTTTCCCTTGCTCGAAGGCCCGCACCGGGTTACCAATCGCGCCATGTATGAGCGGTTTCTGGGCGCGGCGCGGCCGGCCTTCAACCGGTACCGCTACCAGGTGCGGTATTCGCGCGAAGGCCAATGGACTCCGATTCTCTCGTTCGAGTCCTTCGTCGACCACAAAGGCCTCTTCGGGTGGCGGTACAGCGGTTCGATCCGCCGCGCCTTGAGCCGCGTTTCCGAACTCCATGTAGGTTACTTCTACGACCAGCGCCGCGCCAACGTTGGCGGGCCCCGGCATGTGGTTTTCACGAACCTTCGCTTTCGCTGGGGCGAATGAGTGTATAATCCCTTTCCGGAGTCACTGTTTGCGATACCTACTTCTCACTTCGCTGCTCATATCCGGCGGGCTCCTGTCCGCCGAAACGACGGTCTTCAAGGGCTTCACGCTGATTGACGGCACGGGCAAGGCTCCGCAGCCGGACTCCGCGATGATTGTCACCGATGGCCGGATTCGGTGGGTGGGTGCCGCCGCGCAACTGAAGGCGCCCGCGGGCGCACAGACCGTGGATTGCGCGGGCAAGTTCGTCATGCCCGGAATCATCAATCTCCATGGGCACCTCGGCAACGTCGTGGGGCTTACGCAGGACCCGAAGAACTTCACGAGCCAGAATGTGGAGGCCCAGCTGTCCACGTACGCGAAATACGGTGTCACTTCCATCCTCAGCATGGGCAGTGACCAGCCGCTGATCTTCGACATGCGCGCCAGCCAACGCGCCGGACGTCCGAAGATGACACGCATCTTCACCGCGGGCCGCGGCTTCACCGGACCGAGCGGCTACCCCACGACGGCGCCGGGAATGAAGGGCATACCCTACGAGGTCGCAACGGTGGACGACGTGAAGAAAGCCGTGGCCGAACTCGCCCCGAAGAAGCCGGACTTCCTCAAGATCTGGGTGGATGATCACCTCGGCAAGGAGGTCAAGATCCCGCTGGAGTTGAGCAACGCCATCATTCAGGAAGGCAAGAAGCGTGGCCTCCGCACCGCCGCACACATCTTCTACTACGAAGATGCCAAGGCTCTGGCTGAACGTGGGCTTTACGCCGCCGCACACAGCGTGCGCGACAAGCCCGTGGATGCTGCGCTGATTGCGGCAATGAAAAAGACGGGAACCTGGCAGTTGGGCACGCTGGTGAGGGAGCTTTCCGTGTTTGTCTTCGCCGACCCGGCTGACTTCGTGCGAGACCCCTTCTTCACCATGTCCGTCGCGCCCGAGGTGGTGAAGACCGTGGACAGCGACGCCTATCGCAAGCGCCTGCAAGGCGACAAGGACATGCCCAAGTACCGCGGCTTCCTCAAAACAGCGCAGCAGAATCTCAAGAAACTGCACGAAGCGGGAGTGAAGGTCGGTTTCGCCACCGATAGCGGCCCGCCGGCGCGCTTCTCGGGCTTCTTCGAGCACAAAGAGATGGAACTTATGATCGAGGCCGGGTTCACGCCCATGCAGATCATCACGATCTTCTCGAAACACTCGGCGGATTTTCTCAGCGCGTCGAAGGATCTCGGCACCGTGGAACCAGGGCACTGGGCCGACTTCGTGGTGCTTACGAAGAACCCGGCCGAAAGCATCAAGAACGCCCAGGCGATCGACGCCGTATACATCGCCGGCAACAAGGTCCGTTGATGGTGCGACGGGTCGCCGTCACCTATCGTGCCGAGGCGAAACTGGCGCCCTACGTCGACGCGTTGCGATACTCCGGCGTGGAGGCCTTGCCACTTCATCCGGATCGTGCCTGGAGCCTGGATGGCGCCTGTGGCCTGCTATTCAGCGGAGGCACCGACGTGAACGCCCGGCTGTATGGACGTGAGCCGCTTTCCCCGAAAGACGCACCCGACGACGCCCGTGACGCCATGGAACTTGCGCTGGCGCGGCAAGCTCTCGATCGTGACTTGCCGCTGCTGGCGATTTGCCGCGGGATGCAGTTGCTGAACGTCGCCCTCGGAGGTACTCTGATCCAGCATCTGCCGCAGACCCCTGCGCACCGTCAGCGCGGTGTTCTCGACGTGCATTCCATCGAGATCAACGAAGGTACGCGCCTGGCGTCGTTGATCGGCACGGCGTCATTGACGGTGAATTCGCGCCATCATCAGGCGGTCGATACTGCCGGAGAAGGCCTTGTGATCTCGGCCCGCTCCGAGGATGGTGTAATTGAGGCGATGGAACTTCCGTCGCGCCGTTTTGCGATCGCCGTACAGTGGCATCCCGAGGATCGTGTCCCCTCGCGAGAGCCCGACACCCGATTGTTCGCCGCGTTCGCGAGGGCGATTGAGTAGCATGACGGCTCAGCCCACACGGTGGATCATCAGCCGCAGCGCCGACATGACGTTCGTGATCGGCAGCGCCGCGGCGGGCTATCTCTATTTGATCCTCTATACGGTGTTTCAAATGCCCGCGTCGTGGATGTGGTGGATCTGGTCGATCGGCTTCGATGGTACGCACATCTTCGCGACCGCTTCACGCACCTACTTCGACCGCGAAGAACGCACACGGAACGGAGCGCTGCTGTTTGGCGCGCTCGCCCTTTGTTTCGCCGCCGGCCCGATTCTGGTGCTGGCGGGCTTGAAGCTGCTCCTGGCGATCTTCGTGGGCGTGTGGGCTTACTATCATGTGATCCGGCAGCATTGGGGTTTCGTGATGCTGTACAAGGTGAAGGCGAGAGATCTCGATCCTCGGGACACCCGGCTCGACCAATGGTTTCTTGCGGTGATGACGGTAGCGCCGCCGTTCCTGCGCTTCTTTGTGCATCATCCCGAAGAATTGGGGATTCCCGCGCGGTTCGCGTTGAACAAACTGGCGCCGGGCTTCGAGTGGATTGTGTATGCGGGTGTTGCCTGGGTGGCCGTGAACTATGCCGCGCGTCTCCGGGAAACGGCACAGTGGAACCTGCCGAAGCTGTGGCTGCTGGCGGCGATTGTGCCGCTGCACTGGCTGACGTTCGGATTTCTAAGCCGGCAGGCCGCGGTGCCAACGGTGACCATCGTCCACAACCTGCAGTATCACGCCATCGTGTGGTTCTACAACCGCAACAAGTATTCGGGCTCGGAGGCGGCTGCCGACTACGGGCGGATTCCCGCGGCGGTGACTCGAAGTCTGATGGCATATGCGCTGATGGGGATCGTGTTCAGTGTGCTGTATCGAGTGCCTGGCTTCCATCTCGGCCGCATCAGCGATCTCGCCTTCGGGCTCTTCTGCGGATTCGGGTTCACGCACTACTACCTCGACAGCAGGATCTGGCACGTGCGTCACGACCCGGCTCTGCGCTCCCGGCTGCAACTGGCTTGAGCCGTTGGACGGCCGAAACGTCATGGTCTTTTGCGCCAAGCCTTTTGCTGGTCACGCTTGCCGTGAAAAACATGCAGCACTTCGATGCATGTCTTTCTCGCGCGGTAGTAGATGAGATACTCTCCGCAGGGGGAATCGCCGGATCTCCCTACCGAACTCGGGAACCAGACGCCCGGCCCGTGGTTGTTTCGCCAATAGATAGAACAAGTCGAGAAAATCGCTCACGACGCCCAGTCCTGCTTCCACGCCCGCGTCTGCCGCGATCTGCGTCAGAATTTCATCGATCTCTTGGTCCGCGGGACCGCTGATCCGGTAGTAGAGCATCAGCCGCTCTTGCCGGATCGCGCTGCTCTTTTTACGGTGGCGATCATCTTCGCGCGAAGCTGTTCCAGCCCCTCTTTCCCGTCATAGGCGATGTAGTCGCCACGATCCATCGCGGCGATTCCCGCTTGCACCCGTGCGCGTATGCTTTCCTTTTCGCCGGGTAACAAGGGTGCGTCCAGCCCATCACCATGCTTGCTCTTGCGAGTTGCTTCCGCCTCCTGCATGTGCCGCACCGCGTCGCGCACCACTTCGCTGGCATTGGTGTACTGGCCGGACTTTACCTTGCCGCGAATGAACTTGGCCATCCTTGGCGGTAGCGAAACGTTCATCTGTTCGATAGGCATCCTGTGTTCCTCTTGCCATTATCGCTCCATCGGGATGGGCGGGAGTGAGAGTACAGTCAAATTCTGACTGCGAGAGGCACGACCAAACCCGAGGTCAATTCCGGCCTCGAAGACTGTCTCGACGAGATGGGAGGGGGCGGGGAAGAAAGCGCGTGAGGTCATTTCACACCAACCGGCTGAATTCCAAATCCGCGGCGGTGGCCCTGCGTGCGCGGCTGCAACTGGCGTAGTTTCCAGGAACCGGAGCAACTCCGATAGAATGTGGGTTCTTATCTCATGCCACAGTTCGATGGAGTTCTCGCGGCGGCAGTCACGCCTTCCCGCACCGATGCCTACCAGATGGATCTCGGAGCAGCCCTGGAGGTGATCGATTTTCTCAACGCGCAGGGCGTTCGCGGCATCGCTCTGTTCGGCGCAACGGGAGAGTTTCCACATTTCCCCACGGAAGAGCGCATCCGCTTCACCCACATGGCGATCAAGCGCAGCCGCGTGCCCCTGATCGTCAACGCGACACACTCCTGTTTCGAGGAAGCCGAAAAGATCGCCGAGGACGCAATTGCCAATGGAGCAGCGGGTCTGCTGCTGATGCCCCCGTACTTCTTTCGCTATTCCGCCGAAGAGATTCGCGAGTTCATGCTTCGCATGAAAGACGAAATCGGCAAGCAGGTCCCGCTGCTGCTTTACAATCTGCCCGCGTTCAACAACGCCATCCCGATCGAAGTGGCACTGGAGTTGATCGAACAGGACGTCGTGGCCGGGATCAAGGATTCGAGCGGCGATTGGACGTACTTGTTGAAGCTCATTGAAGCGCGCAGGAGCAAGGAGTTCGTACTGATGGTGGGCAACGACAATCTGCTCACGCGCGGGCGTACGGCCGGGGCGGATGGTGTGATCTCCGGTTGTGCCTGCGCAGTGCCGGAACTCGTCATTGGGCTGAACCGCGCCATCGAACGATCCAGCGATGCAACGATTGTGATGCTGACGGCGCGGCTCGCCGAGTTCATCCGCTGGATCGAGACGTTCCCCGGCCCATCCGGCGTACGCGAGGCCGTAGGTGTCCGCGGCATCAAGGTGGGACTGCGCTCCATTCCCTTCGCGCAATCCACGGAGAAGCGCATGGAGGAGTTTCGCAACTGGTTCCGCGAATGGCTGCCCGTGGTTGTAAAGGAAGCGCAACAGGCATAACACCCGCCCGGCTGGCATCATGAAAAGATGCCGCTCGACATGCCTCCCGATGAGTTCCGCCGCTATGGCCACCAAGTGGTGGATTGGATCGCCGATTTCCTCGCCGACCCGCACCGGCTCCCGGTTCTGCCCTCGAATCCACCAGGATCGCTCACCCGCCAGTTGCCGCCCGAAGCCCCTGTTCAAGGCGAGCCGATGGATCGCATTCTTCAGGATTTCGAGCGGCTCATCGTGCCCCACTCCACCATCTGGAATCATCCACGATTTTTTTCGTACTTCTCGGTGTCGACCAGCGGCCCGGGCATCCTGGCCGAGGCACTCATCGCGACGCTGAACATGAACGGCATGCTGTGGCAGTCGTCTCCAGCAGTCACGGAGCTGGAACAAGTCACACTTGGCTGGCTGCGCAAGTGGCTGGGTTTGCCAGAGAGCTTCTTCGGCATGATCCACGACACTGCGTCGAACAGCACCTTTCATGCGATTCTCGCGGCGCGCGCGAAGGCTGCACCGGAGACACGCACCGCGGGCGCACCGGCGAATCTCATTCTTTACACGTCGGAGCACGCGCACTCGTCCGTGGAGAAAGCGGGCCTCGCGCTTGGGCTTGGACGCAAGAACATCCGGCTAATCGGCACGGATGAGAGCTTCGCGATGAAGCCGCAACTGCTCGTCGAAGCCATCGCCGCGGATCGCGCCGCAGGGCTCCGTCCCATGTGCGTTGCCGCGACCATCGGCACCACGTCGACCACCGCCGTCGACCCGGTGCCCGCCATCGCCGATATCTGCGAGCGGGAGCAGTTGTGGCTCCATGTGGATGGAGCTTATGGAGGGCACATGGGCGTTGTGCCGGAATACCGGCACATGCTCGATGGCGTGGCCCGCGCCGATTCCTTCGTCGTCAATCCGCACAAGTGGCTTTTCACGCCGATCGACCTCAGCGCATTCTATGTGCGACAGCCGGAAGTGCTGCGCGAAGCACTCTCGCTTGTGCCGGAGTATCTGCGCACGGGGCAGGACGCGCAGGTCGTGAATTACATGGACTACACGGTGCCGCTCGGACGCCGCTTCCGCGCCTTGAAGCTATGGTTTGTGATGCGGTATTTCGGCCATGAGAAAATCGCAGCGCTGATTCGCGGGCATGTCGAGATGGCGCAGCGGCTTGCCGAAAGGCTCAGCATGGATCCGCGATTCGAGATCTGCGCACCGCACCCGATGTCGCTGGTCTGTTTCCGTATGCGAGGCTCGGATGAACGCAATGCCGTGTTGTTCGAGCGGCTCAATCAAAGCGGCGCGGGCTTCTTCTCGAAGACATCGGTTGGGGGGAGATTCATGCTCCGGTGGGCGATCGGCAACATCCACACCACATGGGCGGACATCGAAGATGCGCTCGGAGTGTTGTCGCGCATTTCGGACGACCTGGCGTCAGGGCAGTAAATTCAGATGACGCTGGACTCTGTGTACGACCCAAACACGTCGTAGAAAGCGCCGCAGATCTCGCCCACCGTGGCATATGCGCGAACCGCATCCAGAATGTGCGGCATCGTGTTCTGCTGCGCTTCCGCGGCGCGCTTCATCGCATCAAGCGTAGCCTGCACCTTCGCGTTGTCACGCCGCTTCCGGAGCGATGCCAGTTTCTCTTCCTGACGCCGGGCCGCCGACTCATCAATCTGCAGCAGTTCAATGGGCTGGTCATTCTGCGCCTGAAAACGATTCACGCCAGTAATGACCGCGTCGCCCTGCTCCACCTGCCGCTGGAAGCGGAAGCTTGCATCGGCGATTTCGCGCTGCGGAAACCCTGCGTCGATGGCGGGGATCATGCCGCCCATTTCATCAATGCGGCGGATATACTCGTTGGCCCCGGCTTCCACACGATCCGTCAGCCATTCCACAAAGTAACTTCCGCCGAGCGGGTCGGGCACGGCGGTCACATTGCTCTCGTGCGCGATGATCTGCTGCGTCCGCAGCGCCAGAGTCACGGCTTGCTCGCTCGGGAGAGCATACGCTTCGTCCAGTGAGTTCGTATGCAGAGACTGCGTGCCGCCCATCACTCCCGCAAGCGCCTGGATCGCGGTCCGGACCACGTTGTTGTAGGGCTGCTGCCAGGTGAGCGAACAGCCCGCGGTCTGCGTGTGAAAGCGCAGCTTCCAGCTTCGTTCGTCCTTGGCGCCGAATCGCTCCCGCATGATGTGAGCCCACATGCGGCGGGCGGCGCGATACTTCGCGATCTCCTCAAAGAAGTCGTTGTGCGCGTTGAAGAAGAAGCTCAGCCGGGGAGCGAATTCATCCACCGCAAGGCCGCGCTGAAGCGTCCAATCGACGTACTCGATGCCGTCGCGAAGCGTGAATGCGAGTTCCTGCACCGCCGTGGAGCCAGCTTCGCGAATGTGATAGCCGCTGATGGAGACCGGATTGAAGCGCGGTGCGTGACGGGCCGCGAACTCGATGACATCCACGGCAAGACGCATGGATGGCCGCGGTGGGTAGAGATACTCCTTTTGCGCGATGTATTCCTTAAGGATGTCGTTCTGCAGCGTGCCCGACATGCGGTCCCAGGGCACGCCCTGCTGCTCGCCGGCTGCGAGATACATCGCAAAGAGGATCGGCGCCGGCGAGTTGATGGTCATCGACACGGTGACGTCGCCGAGAGGAATCCCGTGAAACAGCGTTTCCATGTCTTCGAGCGAACTCACTGCGACACCACATTTGCCCACCTCGCCTGCCGCGTTCGGATGATCCGAATCGACGCCCATCAAGGTGGGCAGGTCGAACGCGACGGATAGTCCGTTCTGCCCTTGAGAGAGCAGATAGCGGTAGCGGGCATTCGTTTCCTCCGGCGTCGCAAAGCCGGAGAACTGGCGCATGGTCCACAGCTTGCCCTGATACATCGTTTCGTGGATGCCGCGGGTGTACGGGAACTCTCCCGCGGGCGGCGGCGGTTGTGTCACATGCTCCGGACCGTAGCGCGGCTCAAGGGGAAGGCCGCTCATGGTCTCGGCGCGGCGTGTGGCGGTGGACTTCATTCGTTCATTATCGCGCGGCGGGGGCTTGTGGCCGCTCAATGTTGCTGGCGCAGTCCGCGTCAACCCCGAAGACTCGCTTTGGCGCTCGGATTGCTCTTTGTTCGGAGATATGTCCGGCACCAACGGTGATTCTCTCTTTTCCCTGGATGGGTTGACAGCGGTTGTGATCGGCGGTGGAGGCGTCCTCGCGGGCACCATGGCGATGGGTTTGGCGAATGCGGGCGCGAGCGTCGCCATCCTCGACAACAATCTCGGCAACGCACAGAAGCGAGCTGCTGCGATCGCGGAACTCGGCCGGCGTTCCCTCGCGCTTGAGTGTGATGCGACCAGCAAGCACAACCTGGAAGCGGCCCGCGACGGCGTCCTGGCGGAGTTCGGTGAGGTGGATGTCCTGGTCAACGCCGCCGGAATCAACTCCGCAACGCCGTTCTTCGACATCACCGAAGCAGAATGGCAAAGAATCCTGGACGTGGATCTGAAGAGCGTGTTCTTCGCCTGCCAGGTGTTCGGGAAGCTGATGGTGGCGCAGGGCAAGGGATCGATCATCAACATTTCGTCGGCATCGTCCGGCCCACCGCTGTCCAAAGTGATGACTTATGCGGTGGCAAAGGCTGGGGTGAACCAGATCACGATGTTTCTGGCACAGGACTTCGCGCCCCATGGTGTGCGGGTCAACGCAATTCTACCCGGCTTCTTCCCGGCGGAGCAGAACCGCCGGATTCTGACCGAGGATCGTGTGGCGAGCATCATGCGTCACACGCCCATGCACCGCTTTGGAGAGGCCGAGGAACTGGTGGGCGCCGCAGTGTATCTTGCCTCGCCGAAGGCTTCCGGCTTTGTGACGGGCTCGATTCTGCGGGTCGATGGCGGTTTCCTGGCAATGACGATCTAGCGAGGCTCCTCAGACCGGCGAGGCAATCGGCTTCCGGCATCAGATGCATTGCTCATGGAAGCCGCCAAGTTCGCCAAGTCAAACTCAAGAGATCCTCCGCTATGTACGGGACGGAGGGGTGAACAGACCACTCAATCGCGCCATGACCTGCACCGGTTCCGGGAAAGAGATCTCTCCCCTCCGCGCGGATTCGAAGCTGATCGTTGAAAAGCTGCGCTAGACGCCGCACTCGGTGAAGCATGCCAGAATGCCGGCTTCCGACCCGGCCGGTTCATCCGGCGTCACCACTTCCACAACTTCCTGCCAGGCAAAGAAGTGGGAGTCGTGCGAATCGTCGGCGACCAGGCCAAGGTGCGAGACCTCCCGAAGCACGAGGGGCGAATCCGTGGCGGGCACCTGGTCCCGGCACACGATACGGACGGGCTTGCCGATCAGGCTGTTGAGGAATGGACTGTCGCTCATGCCTCAGTTCCGGGCAAACGGATTGCCAAACCAAAGCGGTTCCTGACGTTGAGTGTAGCGAGCCAGCAGCGTGTAGAGGAATGCGGGTTTTCACGCAATCATCGTGATTTCACACACTGTTGAGAGATTCAGCAAGGGGTGCCCTGACTCGGGTCACCGGCTCGCGGTGTGTTTGCCGGTGAACGTCAATCTCTCCTCCGTAGGCAGTTCTTGCGGTACATCCATGCGGACCCCCGAGCCTTACAATGCGGAGATGATTCAAGCTGGACCAGATCAGTCAGGCAAGATCAGCATGATTGGGTTCGCCCATAATCGACCTGCGAGAAATTCCGCTCTGTCAACGGCAGGGCCGAACTTGTTGTGCACGATGCGGAGAGCAGATACCTGACCGGTATCTCTACAGCGGCTTGATGCGCAGGTGCTTGAACTCCGCCCACGTGCCGGTGTGGTGGGCCTGCAACTCAATCAAGCCCTCGTCGGCATTTTCCAGATCAGCGTACTCGAGCACATTCTCGCCGTTGATCCGGATCACCAGGTTGCGCCCTTGCGCGATCAGTTGGAACAGCCACCATTGCTCATCGGCGATTCGTGGATACACGGCGCGCTTGTGATGGTAGAGTGAGCCGGTGGGGAAGTGCGCACCTTCCACGTTGTGAAGCTGAATCTCATAGTGGCGCGTGGCACGGGTGCCGCCTCCCGAACTGCGAAAGACAACGCCGCCATTGTGCCAGCGGCTGGTGCGGATGTAGGTCTGCAGTGCGAAATCGCGATACTTGGCGCGAGTCGCGATGTGGCCCAGCCCTTCCAGACGCAGCACATTGCCGATCGCTTCATAGACCGGCTTGCCCTCGGATATGGTCCAGTTGGTAAGATCCGCCGCCGTTTCAAACAGCGGCTGCCACTTGTCCTTCGAAGGCAACTCGCGGATCCGCAGATTGCGGAAACGAATCGGATAGGAGAGAGATTCAAACCCCAGATAGCCGCTGCGCAAACGATGCTTCAGTTCAGGGACGGACTCCATGTCGAGATCCTGCACCTGTGTATCGTTCATCCACACCTGGAATCTCGGCCAGTCGCACACGATGCGGAACGTGTTCCACTCGCCCTTGTTGTTGACCTTCACTTGCGAAGGCGCAACCACGGGAAACACGGCGCCGCACGAATAGGGGGTCGGCTTCGCTTCCTGCTGGTGAAAGAGCTTCACGGACATGCCGCACCACGTGTTGCGCCCGTGTTCGGGAGCATGCAGATAGATGCCGGAATCCATCCAGCCCTTGAGAAAGAACTCGCCACGAAAGTCGAAGTTCTCGTACTGCTTTGCCGATCGTAGCCAGGTGGGGAAGTTTGCGCTCGGATGGACGGTGATGGCGCCGTCCACCACGTGAAACGCTGTGGAGGGACCTTCTCGGATTTGCCAGCCCTTCAGCGTGCTTCCGTCAAACAGCGGGACGAATCCCGCTTCGGTTTCGGCGGCCGCCGCGCGTTGCGCCATCGGCAGCGTTGCGGGCAGAGCGAGAAAGTCTCGGCGTCGCATGGGTGTTACGCTTTCGCGGCCGCCAAGGCGGACTGCAGCTTCAGTGCTTGCGCCTCCAGCTGTTCGAGTGACAAGGTCACCAGCACGGCTTCGGCATCTTCCCACGAGTCGACGATGGTGAGGATGTGCTCGGCTGCGATGCGCATCAGCCACGAATCGGAAACCTCGCGGCCGATCTTTTTGGCCACGGCAAGCGCGTCAATATGGTTCACGGCGATCACCTTGTCCATGAGGGTGCCGTCATCGGCGGTGAGTTCGAACTTGTTGTCGATGGTGTCGGCGTGGCGAATGGAGATGCCGTTCTGCTGCCAGCGGAACACAACCTCCCACTTGCGGCCGAAGGGATCCGGCCCGGCGGTGAACTTACGCGGATTGTCGATCATTCCTCACCATTTTACGATAGCTGTCAGGCCTCAGCTCTCAGCCTTCAGTTCCCAGATCTCAGTCGCACCTGTCAGCTATCCGAGGGCATTGCGAAACACGGTCACGATCTGATCTGGCGGGAGACGATTCCATGTCTCGTTCACCGCCAGCGTGTACCACTCGCCGCTCTCCGGTGCTCGTGTGCTGACTCCGGCGCTTTCCAGCCGCTGCTGGTAAATCGCCGCGTTCACGCCGCGCACGCGAAACCGAAACAGGTTCGTTCCTTGAGGGATGCGCTCGATTTCGAAGTTGGCGTCCTTCGCGAGCACCGCAATCACTTTTTCGGAACACTCCACGGCCTTGCGAAACCGCTGCTCGAAGTCTTCCAGATAGTGGAGTGCGACAGCCGCGAACGGCCACGCGTGGTGGAGCCCGCCGCCGAACATCCGGCGGGTGTGAAACAAATTCTCGAGTAATGTTTTGGGGCCCGCCAGTACCGCGCCGCTCGCCGCGTTGAAGTACTTGTACAGGGAAACGTACACGGTGTCGAACAGCGCCGCATACTCGTTCGCGGAGACGCCCGTGTAGGCCGATCCGATGAATAGCCTTGCGCCGTCCAAATGAAGACCCACGTTGCGCTCCCGCAAATAGCCGCAGATCTTGCGCATCTCGCCGAAGTCCACCATTTGGCCGGTGCGCCGCCGGACTGGTGTTTCGATCTGTAGAGCCCCAACAGGTGATGCTACGCGGCCCGTTGCCGCGCGATTCATTTCGGACTCCACGGCTTCGAGCGTCATTGCAGATAGTGGCGCTAGATTCAGCCCGCTCAGCGTCTGCGCACAGTCGCCACAATCGTTGTAGAGATGACTATCGGCCTGCACTAGCACTCGCCGCCGGTTGCCCGCGAGCATCCGCACGGCAAGATGATTGGCGAGTGTCCCCGTCGGGAGAAACACCGCGTACTCCTTGCCCAGCAGTGAGGCGAACTTCTTCTCCAGCGTGCCGACAACACCGTTCTGGGAATAGTTGTCGGCTTCGATTTCGAGTTTCGCCAGCAACTGGGAATACTGGCGGGTCGAGTGCGGAATGCCATCACCCATGGCGATCACCTGTGGGTCGGCACCTGCATCCGCTTCCGGCGCAGGCATGGCAGGGGCGGCGGCAATGCCTGTGGCCGCGGCCATTTGAAAGAAGTTCCGGCGGTGCATTCTGGTGAAAGCCCTCTCTGCTGGGCGAATGGTAACATGATTCTCTTATGCGAATCGCTGTTGCGGGTTTGGGCTTCATGGGCATGGTGCATGTGAAGGCCATCAAGAACATTCCTGGCGTGACGCTTGCCGCCGTCGCCAGTGACGATCCGGTGAAGCTTTCCGGGGATCTGAGTTCGATTGAAGGCAACCTGGGCGGGCCCGGGGAAAAGATGGATTTCACGGGTGTGGCCAAGCACACCAATTGGGAAAGCTGTGTGCAGGATCCGAATGTGGACGCGGTGGATCTGTGTCTTCCGACGCATCTGCATGCGGCCGCCGCCATCGCTGCTTTGCGCGCCGGCAAGCACGTGCTGGTGGAGAAGCCCATGGGGTTGAACGGCGAAGAATGCGACGCGATGATGCGCGAAGCGGAGAAAGCCGGCAGGATCCTCATGACTGCGCAAGTGTTGCGGTTCTTCCCCGCGTATCTCGCGCTGGGTGAAGTGTTGCCGCGGTTGGGCACGGTGCGCAGTGCGCTGTTCCGCAGACGATGCGCGGGCCCGGCATGGGCGAAGTGGCACGTGGATAAGAGCAACTCCGGAGGTGGTGTCTTCGATCTGGTGATTCACGACACGGATCAGTGCATTCAGAAATTCGGGTTGCCGGAAGCCGTGTCGGCCACGGGTTATGAGAATCTGCCCGCGGGAATTGATGTGGTGGAAGCTCAGCTCTACTATGGCGGTTTCACGGCGACCATCACGGGCGGGTGGCATCATCCGAAGGCCTACCCGTTCTCGATGGAGTACACGGTGGTTGCCGACGGTGGCGCGGTGGAGTACAGTTCGGCTGGACGGCCACCCACGCTTTACCGGTCGGACGGCGAAGCGGAGCAATTGCCAGAAGCGGAGAAGGATGGCTACCAGGCCGAAATCGAGTACTTCGTGGAATGCGCCTCTTCAGGGAAGCAACCCGAGCGCTGTCTGCCGAAAGACTCCGCCGATGCCGTAAAGTTGACCAAGCTGTTTGAAGAAGCGCGTTCGAAGAATGGAGAAAAAGTGAAATGCCAGTTTTGAGAGATCTGGAAGTCGGCGCGATGTTCTGGGCGGTGCGTGATCCGCTACCCGTCATCAAGGCGCTGGGCGTCTCGTGCGGACAACTCGGGATCGCGGGAGATGTGAACCTGACGGGGGCCGCCGAACGATGGAAGAAGGAACTGGCTGAACACGACTTCACGCTTTTCACTGTCTTCTGCGCCTACAATGGCGAGAACTACGCGGACATCCCGACGGTGGAGCGCACGGTTGGATTCATTCCTCCCGCCACGCGCGCCGAACGCGAAGCCCGCACGATCGAGGTGAGTGACTTCGCCGCCGCCATCGGTGTGAAGAGCATCGCTTGTCACATCGGGTTCGTGCCGGAGGATACTTCGAATCCCGATTTCATCGCGGTGCGCGACATGGTGCGCCGCATCTGTGATCACGCCAAGAAGAACGGCCAGACGTTCGCATTGGAGACGGGGCAGGAGCCGGCGCAGACGTTGCTGCACTTCTTCAAGGAAGTGGATCGCGACAATCTTGGCATCAACTTCGATCCCGCGAACATGATTCTCTACGGCACGGGCGATCCGATTGAAGCGCTCGGCATTCTTGCGCCGCACGTGATCAGCGTGCACGCCAAGGATGGCAATTGGCCGCCGAAGGACAAGCCCGGTGCGCTTGGGACGGAGCAACCCCTGGGGCAGGGTTCAGTGGGCATGCCTCGCTTTGTGGCGAAGTTGAAGGAGATCGGCTACAAGGGCGCGATGAACATCGAGCGCGAAGTGGAGGATCTGCAGCAGCGATATGCGGACATGGCGTCGGCGGTGGTGTTGTTGGAGGAGTTGCGCGGCTAGGCGCGCGCTCGTGAAGTTCGCTCTTGTCAAATTCTATGGCTTCCAGATGGTGGCCGCGATGAAACGCTCCGGCGCTGAGCGGTCGTTGTAGTAGTAAGTTGTGACGATCCTGCCGTCGGAGCGCTGCACGCTGCGAACGTAGCCCATGTCCCAGGCCACGGCATCAGCGCGCAGAATGATCTCCTTGCCCCATGTTTTTCCGCCATCGCTTGAGAGCTTCGCCGCAATTGGAAACGGCGCGTCGCGGCGTCCATAGGTCAGGCAAAGGCGTCCGTCCTTGAGCTTGATCAGGCTCGGAGGATTCCCGCTGAACGATCCCGTGTCCGCGATCGGGCCCGCGGATTTCCAGGTTGCGCCGTTGTCTTCCGAATCGAATTGCTCGATCCAGCTCCTGTTCTGATTCAGCTTCACGCGCGTGGTGGTGAGCAACTGCTTCGGCCCAGTGCGCAACGAAGACGGCATGATGGAGAAGCCTTCGGGCTCAGGTCCGACCCAGGCAACGAAGTTCCAGTTCACTCCGCCATCGACGGTGCGAGCAGCAAATACACGCCCTTCGCGGCCATTCGACTTGGCCGCTGTCAGGAACACGAAGCAATCCTTCGGCCCGTTGACAATGTAGTCCGTGCGCGCGGCAACACCCTTCTGGCCGAACAATGGAAACTCATGCGGACCATTCCAAGTCTTGCCGCGATCGATGGAGTAGAACAAGTACGAAGCGCCCTGGTGAATGTCCTTGAACCGGATGGTCATCATGAAATTGGGATTGGTGAACGGCATGGGCGTGCGCAGCGGCTCTGCTTTCCTGCCACCCTGTTCGGGAGGCAGCAGGCTCGGTGGGGCCTCGACGGTCCATGTGTTCCCACCATCCATGCTGCGAGCGAGGCGAGGCTCCTCGGGTTTGCTCGAATCCATCTGATGGCGATTGTCGTCCTTCTTCTGATACCAGGCCGCGGACAGACCCACGACAATTTCATTTCCCCATGCCCAGATGCCATGATTGGCGGGCCATCCACCAAAGCGTCCCGTCTCGCGATACACCACTACGTGTTTCTCCACTTGCTGCGCCTGTGCGGGAGACAACAGCATGGAAAGAGCGATAGTTAAGAACATTTCATTCGGGAGTCTATCACGCTCGGTACAATCGGAAATATGCGGTTTTGGACCTTGTTCCTCCTGTTCGCCGCCTCTCCCGGATTCGCCCAGAAGAAGCCCTTCGATGTGCAGGCGATGCTGCGGATGACGCGGCTCAGCGAGCCCCAACTCTCTCCCGATGGCAAGTCGGTCGCCTTCGTCGCGCAGACCATTGATCTCGATAAGAACACCAAGCCCCGGCAGATTTATGTAGTGCCTGTGGATGGTGGTGAGCCAAAGATGATCACGCGTGACGGAACGGCGAATGAACGTCCGCGGTGGTCGCCCGACTCAAAGCGAATCGCCTACATCTCGAATCGCAGCGGCTCTTCGCAGATCTGGCTGATGGATCCTGATGGCGGCAATGCGAAGCAGGTGACCAATCTGTCAACGGAAGCGTCGGGCGTGATGTTCTCGCCGGATGGCAAGTTCCTCTTGTTCACCAGCGATGTGTATCCCGAGTGTCCCGATGATGCGTGCAACAAGAAGCGGCTGGATGCGGAGAGCGCGAGCAAGGTGAAGGCACGGATCTATACGACGCTGCTCTATCGCCACTGGTCCGAGTTCGAAGGGCTCCGGCGCAAGCACTTGCTGATGGTGCCCGTGGAAGGTGGGACGCCGAAGGACCTGTCTCCCGGAAATCGCCACGTGCCCCCGTTCTCACTTGGTGGCGCCGATGACTACGCGATCGCTCCGGACAACAAAGAAGTTTGCTTCGTGATGAATCCTGATGCCGATCAGGCGCTGAGCACGAACTCCGAACTCTACGTGGTTTCTCTGGGCGAGACGGTGTCCGAACCCAAGCGCATCACGGTAAACGGTGGCGCCGACAACTCGCCCTCCTATTCTCCGGACGGGCGATTCATCGCATATCGCACGCAACTGCGCGCCGGGTAT
>JAEUQE010000999.1 GCA_016789785.1 Bryobacterales bacterium | reverse complement strand
GGCAGGTTGACCAGCAGGTCCACCGCCTTCTGCGTGAACTGGGTGACGGTGAGGAAGTAGCCGAACAGGTAGGCGCCCACCACGATCAGCATGATGGCCGACGACACGCGCAGCGAATCGATCAGCGCGCGCTTGATGGCGCGGCGGTCGAGCTGGCCGCGCAGCAGCCCGATGACCAGCGCCCCCACGGCGCCGATGCCCGCGGCCTCGGTCACCGTCACCCAGCCCAGGTACATGCTGCCCAGCACCAGCAGGAACAGCGCCAGCGTGGGCCACAGGTTCTTCAGCGTCACGAAGCGCTCGCGCCAGCTGTGGCGCCGGCCGGCCGGAAAGGCCTGCGGGTGGCGGTGCGCGATGAAGGCCACCAGCGCGGCGTAGAACACCACCGCCAGCAGCCCCGGCACGGCCGCCATGGTGCCCGTGGCGAACCACCCGCCCAGGTGTTGCACCACGGCGAGCAGCCGGTCGCCCCAGGGCTCGCTCCAGGGGAAGGCCTCCAGCAGCACGACGCCGCCTGCGAACCACAGCGCCAGGGCAACCAGCCACAACAGGCCGGCCGTGGCGCGTTGCCAGAGCACGCGCAGGATGGCCGGTGCCACCTC
>JAEUQE010000998.1 GCA_016789785.1 Bryobacterales bacterium | reverse complement strand
ATTTCCCCATTGGGAAAATCAGCCTCCGGCAATCCGACATTTCGACTATGTCGCTTCTGCGCTGAGGCGATGTTCCGCTTCATCGGGCCGCGAATCGGGTTCGAGTCTCTGATTCCCAAATGCTCTCTCTGGCCAGAGGGACGGGGTCTGAAATCCCCAATGGGAAAAACGCTCCCCGGCCAGCACCGGTCTCGGCGGGGATCGAGACGGCCGGCACCGCTACCAAACCTGCCGGTGAACGAAGGGCCATCAAGATGAGCTAAGTGCTTGAAGAACAAGGAACAGCAAGAACCAGCAGACACGTGGCGTTGGGCTCATAACCCAAAGGTCGAAGGTTCAAATCCTTCCCCCGCAACCAACCGCCTCCGCCCGTGAGTCCCTCCTGAGATCAGTCACTTCCAAAGACATCCAAAACGAGCAGAAGCGAAGATAGGGCGAACCTTCTACCGGACTGCTGCCAACCGCTACCAAACGGATGGATTCTGGGCCAGAAAGGCTCTTCGACCGCCAGGCTGCGAGTTTCGCCGCCCCAGGCGCATCTCTTTGGAGGGAGAAGGTCCCGTCCGATCGAGCGCGGCGGGCTGGACCCCGGCCGCATGCAC
>JAEUQE010000997.1 GCA_016789785.1 Bryobacterales bacterium | reverse complement strand
CCGCGTTCGATCATTCGCAACGCCAGCAAACAGCTCATCCCAAACTTATTCCGGCCATAGCGATCCTTGACGGCATCTGGAACTTTCGACAGGTCGAAAGCTTCGCGCATTTTGGCCGAAGACATCAGCGTGTAGGCCTGATGAAAGTTGTCGTCGAGCAGTCGCGCGTCGGCGGAAACTTCAAACTCTTTGACCGAAGTGTCCACCATTTCGCGAAGCTTGCGGCGACGATCCGCGCGCAGGGCGGAAATGTATTCGGGCGGCAGCATATCCGGCACTTTGAAGTTAGGCGTCGCCGGGTCGGAGTTGAGCACGAAGGGATCGAACTGTTTGCCCAAAAAGCCTGCCGTCTGGCCGTGGGGCAGATTGCCGCCGGTGTTGCCGATGGGGCGGGGAAGCAGCACGTGCGGCGGCGCGTCTCCGCGCGGGCCGCGCAGTTTCGACAGCACACAACCGACGTGCGGATGTTCCTGACCGGCCTGAAAGAGCTTGCCGGTTTGCATCATTTGATGGCCGGTATCGTGAACAGCAGCAGCGGTGTGATACACGCCTCGCACCAGCGCGAATTTGTCTGCATGCTTGGCCGTGTGCGGAAAGATTTC
>JAEUQE010000996.1 GCA_016789785.1 Bryobacterales bacterium | reverse complement strand
GGCGACCCAGACGTGGCCGGCCGCCGTTGCAGTGAGGTCGGTGGGCCGGCCGTCGAAGCGGACACCGCCGCCGAGGACCACGACGACGCGCTGGCAGAGCGCGGCGACGTCGTCGGTCTGGTGGGTCGACAGCACGACCGTGCGGGCCGCATCCCGCTCGGTCAACACCTCCCGGAAGCGGAGCCGCTGCTCGGGGTCGAGGCCGGCGGTGGGCTCGTCGAGCACCAGCAGGTCGGGGTCACCCAGCAAGCTCTGCGCGATGCCCACGCGGCGCCGCATGCCGCCGGACAGCTTCCGGATGCGCTTGTGCATCACGGACTCGAGCCCGACGAGCGCAAGCACGCGGCGCACCTCGTCGTGGCGTCGCCGGCGGTCGGTGAGCCCTTTCAGGATGGCGACGTAGTCCACGAACTCGAAGGCGGTGAAGCTCCGGTGGAAGCCCGGCTCCTGCGGCAGGTAGCCGAGCCGGCGACGGATCTCCTCCCGGTCGCGTGAGGTCGACGTCGGATGGCCGAGGATCTCGATCGAGCCACCGTCGGGGGCGAGCACCGTCGCCATCATCCGCAGCAGCGTGGTCTTGCCGGCCCCGTTGGGCCCGAGGAA
>JAEUQE010000995.1 GCA_016789785.1 Bryobacterales bacterium | reverse complement strand
GCGCACGACCAGCTCGCCGGGCGTGCCGGGCGGCACCGGGAAGCCGTCCTCGTCCTGCAGCTGCACCTCCCACGGGCCCATCGGCTTGCCGCAGGAGCCGGTGCGGCGCGGGCCGTCCGGCGGCGTGAAGATGATTGCGCCCATCTCGGTGGAGCCGTACAGCTCGACAAGCCGGCAGCCGAAGCGCGCCTCGAACTGCGGCGCCCATTCCGGCATCGGCACGCCCCAGCCCAGCCGGGCCCGGTGCGCGCGGTCCCACAGGCCTTGCACCGCTTCGGCCAGCAGGCGATTGCCGGCCAGCGCGATCAGGTGGCGGTGGTAGCGTTCGTCGGCCCGCGCCCAGGCCTCGAGGTCGTCGCCCTTGAGTGCAGTCGCCATGTCGCGCGAGGCCTCGGTCAACGGCTTCAGGTCGGCGGGGGGCAGGCGCTTTTTCGCGAGCAGCTCGGCCGCCATGGGTTCGAGCGCGGTCAGCATCTGGTAGATCTCGCGCATGTCGGCCGGCGAGACCGGCAGCACGCGCGCGCCGTGGCGCGGAATCACCTCGACCAAACCTTCGCCGGCGAGCTTCTGCAAGGCCTCGCGCACGGGCGTGCGCGAGAGGCCC
>JAEUQE010000994.1 GCA_016789785.1 Bryobacterales bacterium | reverse complement strand
GGCGTTCCAGAGGGTCACCTGCCAGATCAGTTCCCGTCCGGATCTATGCCGGCGCGGCACGTTCGGTTACAACGGCCTGCGCGGCCCCGGGCAGCGCAACGTCGACTTCTCGATGTACAAGAACTTTTACATCAGGGAGTCGATGCGCATTCAGTTCCGTTGGGAGGCGTTCAACTTCTTCAACACGCCCTGGTTCGGCGATCCGGCGGGCATCTCGTTTTCCAACTTGAATCAACTGACGCCGGATGGAGCGCGTAACGGAGAGATCCGGTCCATCCGCACCGCCATGCGCATTCAGCAGTTTGGCTTGAAGTTCACCTTTTGAGGGCGAAGAATTCGAAAAGTACCACCGGCGCGCCGCCCCGGAAACGGGTGGTGCGCCTCTTTTTTTGTTACAGTCTCTTCCTATTCCTTCAGTGACTGTGATAAAGTCAGCCCCTATAGGCAAGTACCTACAAACTCAAGGGGGGTGGTCCACTTTATGGGCGCCATTCGATATCTCCATTTCAGTGCCCTGTTGCTCGCTTGCGCGAGCTTGATGCACGCACAATCAACAACCCAGTCCGTGCAGGGGCTGGTAGCTGACAGCACCGGCGCGGTCATC
>JAEUQE010000993.1 GCA_016789785.1 Bryobacterales bacterium | reverse complement strand
GCGGCGCGCTGGTGAAGGGCTACGGCAGCACCAACGAGCGTGGCAAGGAGAACCTGCTGCACATCGTCGACCATCTCGCCTTCGGGGGCCCGCGCACCGCCGCCGAAAGGGCCGAGGCGGTGCGTGCCGCGCGGCTGGCCGCCGTGGCCGACGACGCCGGTCGCGCGCTCGACGCCACGTTGCTGGCGCACGGTGCGCCGGCCCGGGCGCCGCGAAGCCGACGAGAAGCTGGCGATCGTCGAACGCGCCGGAACGCATCTGCTGCGCCTGATCGACGAAGTGCTCGACTACAGCCGCAGCGAATCGCGGCGGCCGATGCTCGAAAAGCGGCCGATGCGCCTGGCCGATCTGACGCAGCACCTGCAAGACAGTGCCAGCCTGATGGTGCGCGAGCACGGCAATCGTTTCGTGCTGGAACTCGACCCTGCATTGCCGGCGGTGGTACTGGCCGACGAGCAGCGTTTGTCGCAGGTGTTGCTCAACCTGACGCGCAATGCATGCACCCACACCCGACGCGGCACGGTTCGCCTTCGGATTCACCTGGTCAAGGACGCGTCGGCCGTACCGAGGGTGCCGCTGCTGCACGATGCCCGCTGGCACGCCGT
>JAEUQE010000992.1 GCA_016789785.1 Bryobacterales bacterium | reverse complement strand
TCTTCTTCTGGCCGGTCAGCTCGCTCAGCATCCCCAGGTCCTGCAGCAGTTTCACCGCTGCAGTAGCCGTGGGGAAGGTGGTGTCCAACTTCTGCCGCGCCTGTTCGATGGTGAACCGCGGCATCAGGGGCAGCAACTCGAACAGGCGCAGGGCCACCGCGCCCACACGGGGCGCAGCCAGCAGGCGCTTGCGGTCAGCGTTGATCAGGCTCGCCATCGCGACGATGCCGCGCTCTGCATCCGTGGCAGCCGACTCCACCCCATCGAGGAAGAAGCCGACCCAGCCTTCCCAGTCACCTTCGGTGCGCACGGCCGACAGCCGCCGGTAGTACTCGGCCTGGTGCTGCTTGAGGTAGCCGCTCAGGTAGACCAGCGGCTCGGGCAGCAGGCCCCACTGCTCCAGCAGCGCCGCGATCAGCAAGCGACCGATGCGCCCATTGCCGTCGAGGAACGGGTGGATGGTCTCGAACTGCACATGCACCAGGGCCACACGCACGAGCGGCGGCAGCGCTGGCGCGGGGTCATGGATGAAACGCTCCAGGTCGGCCAGCAGCTGCGGCACCCGGTCTGGCGGCGGCGGCACGAACGCGGCCCGGCCGGGCCGC
>JAEUQE010000991.1 GCA_016789785.1 Bryobacterales bacterium | reverse complement strand
TCTCAACCTTGGCATCATACACCGCAGCCAGATCGTCCAGCGTGAACGGGCGCAGCGCGAAACCGGGTGGCAGCACTGCTGCCGGGAGCGGCTGATCGAGTGCAATTCGCATGGTATAGAACTGCCGCACCTGTTCGAACCCCTGCTCCTCGCACAGGCTGATCGCGTCGGCATTCGTGGAGGTGACGCGCCAGTCCATCGTGATCGGCTTATCGGGATCGGCGTTCGCGAGTGCCATCGCGAAAGGCTCCGGCCCCAAGAACTACTGGCTCGACATGGGCAATGAGGAGGCCATCGGCCAGTGCTGCCTGGGCGAGGTTCCGAACGCCCGTGCGCGACGAGGTGCCGGCGCTTCCCTCCGGCTTCCGCTCGCCACGGAACTCTTCGAAGGGCTGCGAAGCAAGGTGTCGGAGACCAACACGCACTCATGTTCACTGCGCATCTCGTTGCAATCGCAGGGACTGTTCATCAACGATTTCGTGGCGCGGTGCAGTATGCAAATACTCTACCGGCTGTTTACCAAAGGCTCGCTTCGCTATCACGGCGCCTTTATCAATCTCGACAGCATGCGCATGAGCCCCATAGCGATCGACCCGGCGGTTTGGA
>JAEUQE010000990.1 GCA_016789785.1 Bryobacterales bacterium | reverse complement strand
AGCGCTCGGAGACAGCATGAAAATTCTGCTCATCGAAGACGATTGCGAAACGGCGAGCTACGTCGCCCGCGGTTTGCGGGAGCACGGCCATAGTGTCGATCTGGCCAGCGATGGCCACGAAGGCCTCATGTTGGCAATCGGCGATGCTTACGACGCGCTGATCGTCGATCGCATGTTGCCGAAGCTGGACGGGCTGGCCTTGTTGAAGGCGTTGCGCGCGAGTGCAATCGGTACGCCAGTGCTGCTGCTCACTGCCATGGGCGGCATCGGCGACAAGGTGCAAGGGTTCGAGGCGGGTGGCGACGACTACCTGGTCAAGCCGTTTGCCTTTGCTGAGTTGCTCGCGCGTGTGCAGTCATTGGGCCGGCGCCCGCCACTTGCTTGCCAGGACAAGCTGCACGCCGGTGACATCATCATGGACCTGATCAAGCGCAGGGTCAGCCGCGCGGGGCAGGAGATCGATCTGCAGCCGACGGAATTCCGGCTACTCGAGTTCCTGTTGCGAAACGCCGACCGCGTCGTGACGCGCACGATGCTGTTGGAATCGGTGTGGAATTTCCACTTCGACCCCAAGACCAATATCGTCGAGACGCACATCAGTCGACT
>JAEUQE010000098.1 GCA_016789785.1 Bryobacterales bacterium | reverse complement strand
CCCTGCGCCGCCAACTGTTCATTCGCAGTGCGCGCAACGTCAAAGATCTGCTTTGCCTGCACCTTCTGTGCCTCCGTCAGATCCAGGTAGCCGGCGATAAACTCCGCCATCCGTCCATGCCCGCCCGCGCCAAAGCGATGTCCAAGGCCGGGCCCTTGCGCCCACATCACTCCCGCGACCGCGAGCAGCGCCAGGGCGGCCGCCCAAAGAATCGGTTTTCTCGTCTTCATAGTTCGTTCGTCGAACCTCCTGGTTCTACCCTAAAGGCGCCACGTGAACTGTGTTTGTCCGCCGTGCAAAGCTTTGCAAAACCTCCTTTACAAACCCTTACACTCCCGGACTCTCGCCGCCCTCCACGCCGCGCTCGCTGGCTGTCACCCTCCTCCATGCGATTGCTGCCCCGGCATCATGCCGCCCGCGCTCGCACAGAGTCGATCCCAGTAGCGAACCGCCCGCGTCTTCCGTACATCTTTGCCCGCGGAGCACGTTCAATCCCCTATCATGGAATGGAATGAGCGGATTCCTTCCTGACCTGCGAGCGCGGACCATCGCCGCCTTGCGCGACAACTTCGTGGACGTACTGATCATGGGTGGCGGCATCAACGGCGCGGGCATCCTCCGCGACCTGTGCTTGCGCAGGAGTTCGGCAGGGATCAGCCTCACCATCGCGCTCACCGAACAGAATCACTTTGCCAGTGCCACGTCGGGCAAGAATTCCCAACTCATTCACGGTGGGCTGCGCTACCTCAAGTACCTGAAAGTCGGCCTCGTCAAGGAGTCCCTCAAAGAGCGCGCAACGCTTCGCCGTATCGCGCCTCACCTGGTCGAGCCGCTGGCCTTCCTCATGCCGATCTACAGCCGCCTGGACAAGATCAAGTACATGATGGGACTCACTATGTACGACCAGCTCGCCGGCGACCAGAACATTAGTAAGCACCGCGAAGTCGGCAAGTCGGAGTTCCGCCAGCTTGAGCCCAACCTCGATACCACTGGAATGGTCTCGGGCGCCCTTTTCTACGATTGCATCGTTCATTCGGCCCGCTTTGTCCTCGAGAATCTGTTCGATGCCGCTGCCAACGGCGCCTACATCGCAAACTACATCCGCGCCACGCCGAAGGAGCGGCAGCCCGACGGCACATGGCGGGTCGAGTACCACGATCGTATTTATGAGGAGAAGTTCGAGGGTTACGCCCGCAAGATTATCGACGCGACCGGCGCTTGGAGCCAGCCCGGCGACACCAAGCCCCGCCTGGTCCGAGGCTCCCATTTGATCTTTCCGCGGCTTATTTCCGAAGACCACGCCATTGCTTATTTCGACGACAAAGGCCGCATTATTTTCTTCATTCCCTGGGGCGAGGATAAGCAGCTTACTCTCGTCGGCACCACCGACGTTGACCACCAGGAAGGCCCCAATCAGGCCCGGTTGAGCGAAGACGAGTTACATTACCTCATCCAGATTGTCCAGAAACTGTATCCCAGCGCGCCGACTCACGCCCCGATCGCGGCCTACTCCTCTCTCCGCCCACTTACAGACAGCGAAGCGGAAAATCCCACCGATGCGAGCCGGGAACACAAGATCTGGAACACTCCCGACGGAATCCTCCATATCCTCGGCGGCAAGTACACCACCTACCGCCAGATGAGCGAAGAGGCCTGCGACCTCTTCATGAAGGAGAACTCCACATTCCTCTCGGTGCCTTGTAAGACGGCCACCGAGCCCCTCTGCGGTAACTCCGACAAGGCGCTCTCACGCCTGCGTTCGGATGCCGCCTCGCTCGCGCACCGCTACTCGCTCGCCAAAGTCGACGTGGATCGCCTCATCCGGGAGTACGGAGTCCACACGCGCGACCTGCTGGAGATGCTCCCCGCGGAGGATTACGGTCCCATCTCGCGCGTCTTCTACGGCCGGATCGCCTACGCCGTCCAGCACGAGATGGCCCTCCGCCTGAGTGACGTGCTGTATGTCTCCAGTTACCTTGGATTCGAGCACACCTGGGATGCCGCGTCGCTCGAGATCTACTCCCATCTCATGGGCTCGTGGCTTGGCTGGGACTCCGCCCGCCAGGCTCGCGAGATCATGCTCGCCCTCGAAGTCTCTAAATGCCCCGGAGCCAAGTTGTGAATGTGGACCGGACGCCCCACGTCTCCCGGCCTGAACTCACGTGGTGGCTCCTCAGACGGTCCTTTGTTTGCTGCTATGAGGATGGTTGCTTCGGAATCGCTAAGGGCGCTGCTTACTCCGGCTTGCTTTCTTTCATCCCGGTACTTACCGCAACCGCGGCGCTGCTCGTCCAATTCAATGCCGAACGGGTATCTCAAGTAATCTCACAGTTTCTGTTTATCGCCGTGCCGCCGGGCACCGAGGATCTGGTTCAATACAGTTTCACCGTGCGTGGCGAACGTCCCATTAGCGTGCTCGTCATCGCAACGCTGGTTTCTCTCTGGGCGGCCAGCGGTCTCATGGCGACCCTGATGGAGGGCTTCCAGGCTGCCTACCGCTTACCCTCGGGCCGGCCCTTCGTCCAGCAGCGGATGGTCGCGATCTTACTCGTCCTGATCGCCGCCGCCCCCGCAATCACCGCCAGCGCGCTGCTGGTCGCCGGCGACAGAATCGAGAATTGGGCTCTCCGAGCACTTGGCCTGATTCCCGAAGGCGAGATGCTCCGCGGCCCCCTTCTGATCGCGTCTTCGGTCATCCGCTATGGAGTCGCCGTCGCGGCCAGCGTTGTCGCCGCGGCCGGCATGTTCTATGTCGGCCCCAATCGCCGGCAGACCTGGCGCCATATCTGGCCCGGCGCGTTTGTAACTACGTTATTGTGGCTGATCGCGACCGTCGCATTCGGCTGGTATGTGCGCAACATCGCGAATTACAACGTGATGTATGGCAGCGTCGGCGCCGTCATCGCCCTCATCGTGTGGATGTATGTACTCGCCGTCGTCGCACTCCTCGGCTGTGCCTATAATGCCGAAAGAGAGCGGCTCTTTGCGCAGCGATAGCTAAGCCGGCAAGTGGCCCATACGGCCCGACCGGTAATCCTCGATCGCCTGCATCAGTTCCTCGCGCGTACTCATCACAAATGGCCCGTGGCTGACAATCGGCTCGTCAATCGGCTCCCCGCTCAGCAGCAGAAACCTCGATTCCACCGCCGCAGAGACACGGATCGCGACACCGGCGCCGGTAAACGCCGCCAGTTGCGCCACGCCTGCCGTCACACTCCCTCCCTCCTGGGCGATCTTCACCTCGCCACGCAACACAAACAACGCTGCATTCTGCCGGGCGGGCATGGCCAGATCAAGACTCGCGCCTGCCGCGAGAGTCACATCATACATCTCAATCGGAGTATGTGTTTCCGCGGGCCCGGCAACTATATGCTCGCCCACGCGGCACGTTCCGGCAATTACGCGGATCCGCGCGCCATCTTGTTTCATCTCAGGAATGTGATCGAGCAACTGGTGTTTCGGCGCGGTCATCTTCAACCTGCGTGGCAGGTTCACCCATAACTGGATCGCCTCAAACGTCCCGCCCGCCTGTGTGAACGCCATCGAGTGCATCTCTTCGTGCACCACGCCCGACCCGGCAGTCATCCACTGCACGCCACCAGCGCTCACAATCCCCGAAGTGCCCGAAGAATCGCGATGCGCCACTTGCCCTTGATAGACAACGGTCACGGTTTCAAAGCCCCGATGCGGATGTTCGCCCACGCCCCGCTGTTTGTTGGCGGGCGGGAAGTCCGCCGGCCCCGCATAATCCAGTAACAGAAACGGATCTAACTCCCGTTGAATCGGGTTCGAAGGAAACAGGTTTCTCACCGGAAACCCATCGCCCACCCAGTATTGCGCTCCAGCGGAGTAAACACCTCGAACTGGCTTCAGGCTTTGCATCGAAATTTACCCTCTCATCAATGGCGCAGCCACGCGCTCTAATGCCGCCAACTCTTCAGATCCGCGCCCGCCGGATGATTCTCATCCATCCGTTTGAGGATCTTGTCCAGATACATCGTGTTGTACCTGAGCCGCGTAATGTAATTGGGCAGATTCGGATCCCCGTTCCAACAATGCTCAAACCGGTCGCCGTATTTCACTTCACCACCGTAGGCGGGATTCTTCGTCTGCTTCAAAAACTCCTCCGTCAGATACACGGCATTATTCAGATAGAAATTATCCATGTCGCCACAGTAGATGTGCAGCTTCCCTTTGAGTTGCGGCCCCAGCTTCGCCCAGTCCCTTTGCAGAATATGGCGCAGATCGTAGTGCTCCTTCCAGTATGCGGCAACAGTAGGATCAATGTCGCCCGTCTCCTTGTTCCAGATCCGCTTCGGATATCCATCCGGCCCAACCGGCGAGTACACGGCCTCCCAGATGTCGAACTGCTGCCCGCTCCGTGTCCGCGAACCAAGCGCCAACTCCATCTGATTCATGGACTGCACAGTCGCACTCACGTGCCCGAGCCAGTCACGTTTTCCCGGCCTCGGAATGCGCTGATGCGGTCCCTCCACATAGTAGGCATTCTTATCCTCATAGAGATTCACCGTCGTGTAAGCACGGAAGTCGATCGGATCGGGACACGCGCCAAAAGCGCCGTTGAACTCCCCGGGATAGAAAATCTGTGCCGCCAGCGCCTCCCACCCGCCCGTCGACCCGCCGTAAGTGAATCGTGCCCAACCTTGCCCGATGCCGCGGAACCTCTTCTCGATCTCGGGCAGCAGTTCGTACATAATGGCATCGCCATAGGGCCCCAAGTTTGCGCTATTGACGGCGTACGAATCGTCATAGAAGGGATTTGCGTGCTGCACCTCCACCACAAGAAATCGCGGGAACCCAGCGCTGGTCCATTTCTTATAGAACTCGTGACTTTCCTGTTGGACAATCCGGTTGTAACCCGAGATCTTGAAGCGCTCGCTATAGTCAGGCTTCAGATTCGGATCCGGCGGCTCCGCGCGGAAGTTCCCAAAGTCCGCCGGGAAGTGCCCGTGAAACAACATCAGCGGGTAGCGCGCCTTCGGATTCTCGTCGAATCCATGCGGCAGCAGCACATGCGCGCCCAGATACATCGGGCGGCCCCAGAACTTCGTCAGACGTTCGCTCTGGATCCGAATATGTTTGACGTACTTCGTGTCAGCAGGCGGAGAGATCGGAGGAATCTCCTCAGTAAGTTCGATCGTCAAAACCGATCCCGATTTCACAGTTACCTTCGCCGGTTTCGAGTACAGGTTCCCCGGAGCCCGATTCCACTGCCGGCCCTCGCCCCGATCCATCGGCAGTTTCACCACATGGCCGTCCGCCCGATGGAATGTCTCGTAGATATCGAGCAACGCCTGTACGTGATATTCGCCAGCAGGCAGGTCCGCCATCCGCCGCACCGGATACCCATACGCCTCCACGCTTACCGTGCGCGCCGTCGCCGGGCGCCAGTCCTCGACATCCGTCCCGAATACGACCTGCGTCTTCGGCGAGTCGCTGATCTGGAACCGCGGCTCCGCGGAAGAGTCGGTCGAAAACAGCACGAGCAATCGGCCATCCAGCGGTTTCGACGCCTTCGCGCCCGGTAGCGTGACGGCGACTTCGAGCGCCGGCAGCGCGGTCGCAAAGTAAACAAACAGGCTCAGCCAACGAGTCATATTGGGAGCGAATGTAGCAGAGATCCCACTCCCGCCGCAAAATGCCACGCCTCACGCCACCACCCGCATGTAAGATGTGGAGCATGACCCGCCGTTCTCTCTTCTTCGCACCGGCTCTTGCATCAGGCCAAACGCCTTCGCGTCCTCCCACGCCTGACCGCAGACCCCGTGTCGCCGTTGTGATGAACGTCTACTTCCCCAACTCGCACGCCGACGTGTTCGTCGGCCGCCTCCTGGAGGGCTACCGTCTCAACGGCGTCAGTCACCGGCCGCGGCTCAACACCACCTCGTTCTTCTGCGATCAGTTCCCCAACAACGACATGTCCCGCGAGCAGGCCGAAGAGTACGGCGTCCGGATGTTCCCCGATGTCGCGTCCGCGCTTCGCATGGGCGGGGCGAAACTTGCAGTCGACGGCGTAGCCATCATCGGCGAGCACGGCAACTATCCGCGCACGCCTCGTGGCAACGTGATGTACCCGCGCGCCAAGTGGTTCGACGCGGTCACGCAGGTGATGGAGCAGGATGGCCGCGTCATCCCGGTGTTCCATGACAAGTACTTCGCCTACGAGTGGAGCGATGCGCGCCGGATCTTCGATCGCATTCACAAACTGAAGATCCCTTACTTCGGCGGCTCCTCGCTACCACTCACATGGCGCAGACCTGCACTCGAATTCCAGCGCGGCATCGAACTCGAAGAGGTGCTCGCCGTCAGCTTTTCCGACATCGAAGAGCATGGCTATCACGCCGTCGAGTTGATGCAGACCATGGCCGAGCGCCGCAAGGGTGGCGAAACCGGTGTTGCCTCCCTGCGCTATGTCGAAGGCGAGGAAGTGTGGGAGTTGGGCCGCAAGGGCGAATGGAGTGAAACGTTGCTTGAACAGGCGCTGGCCCGCAAGATCAACAAAGGGCCCGCCAGTGTGCCGCGTAGCGAATGGTCAAAGGCCTGCCGCAATCCGCAAGCGATTCTAATCCGTTATCGCGACGGGCTCAAAGGCTCCGTGCTCAACCTGAATGGACTCGCGCTCGACTATCTCTTCGCCGCAAAGGAGCGCACCGGCACGACACACTCCGCATGCTTCTACATCCAGTTGTATGTTCACAATCACTGGGGCTTCATGGTTCGCAACTTTGAAGAGGTTGTGCTCACGCGCAAAACACAAGTGCCGCCCGAACGCATTCTGATGTCGACAGGGCTTACGCTGTTCGGCCTCGAGTCCCGGGTACGCGGCGGCAAGTGGCTTGAGACACCGGAGTTGGCCATGCGCTACGAGGCGTGAATCTCAATCAGAGGATCGCGCCCGCAGCACGGATTTCACGCAACGAAATCCGATGTTCGGACTTCGCTCCGCCGGCCTTGCCCAACTGCGATAGGCGCATGTCAGATACTTCTCAACATCGGACCACGAGCCTCCGCGAATCACCCGGTAGCGCCCGCTGGCCGGCCCCTTGGGATTGCGCGACGGTGCGCTCTCATAGTAGCCGCGATCGTACCAATCGGCAGTCCATTCCCACACGTTGCCCGCAATGTCATGGAGACCGAATGGATTCGGTCTGCACTTGCCCACTACCTGAGGACCATCCACGGCGCCGTAGCGCGCAACCTCCTTGCTCGCTTTCGCCTCGCCCCACCAATACTTCGCGCCTTCGCTCAAACCACGGCAGGCACGTTCCCATTCCGCCTCGGTGGGAAGCCGCTTTCCCGCCCACCTAGCGTACGCCGAAGCATCTTCCCAACTCACGTTCACCACGGGGTGATTCGCCTTGCCCTCGGGCACGCGGCCTTCCGGCCAATGGTAAGGCGCGCGATGCCTGGCCGCCTTTACGAAGGCCGCATACTCCGCATTAGTCACTTCGTGCGCGTCCATGTAGAACGGGTCAACGTGCACCGCGCGCACGGGGCGGTCATCCATCATCACCTCGGGCACCCATTTCAACCCGTCGTCCGGAAGCGCATGCGTGCGCCCGCGCTGATACTCGCCACCAGGAATGAACACCGTGCCCGGCTCGCCGGCGAACGCCACCGGCATCAGCACCAAGGCGGTGAACAAAGCGCTCAGGCGATCACGTATAGAGAGTCGAGATCTCATCGGTCGGTATGTAGCCGTGCGGCCCAAGCGGATCCACGTAAGGATAGGCGCGTCCCGAGGGTGTGTTGCGAATCTCCTTCGTCCAGTCGATGCCAAGCGCGGAGAACATGGTGGCCACGACATTTTCAATGCGCGGCTGCACCTTGTGATCCCAGCCGATCTCGATCGCCTTCTCCCCAGCCGCATCGGTGCGCCCAAGAATTCTGCCCGCCTTCACACCGGCGCCCGCGAACATGACCGGGTAGCAGGGATTGTAGTGATCGCGCCCGGCCATGTTGTTCAAAGCCCCGGGCGTACGGCCAAACTCGCTCATCACCACCACCAGCGTCTCGTCCAGCAATGTCTTGGACGAATCGTGCTTCGATCGCACCGTGGAAAGATCTTCCATCAGGCTCGACAGCGCATTGTCGAGTTCCGCGCAACACACATAGTGATTCGAGGCGGCGCTGCGATCCCAGATCTGCACATGATGGTCCCAGTTGGGATGGCAGAGATGAATGTAGTGTGTGCCCGCGTCCTGCGCGAGCACGTTGCGCGCAAGGATCGCAGAGACGCCCACGGGATTGCTGCCATAGCGCTTCTTATCCGCATCGGTGACCTGGAATGCGGCGGGCCAGCGCGGATCGCTGATCAATCGATGCGCGGTATCGTAGAAGTCCTCGTATCCGGCCATGTCGCGTCCGTATTTCGCAAGACCCTTGTTCGCGCCACGCAGCCGCGAGAGCAGATTCCATCGCTGCTCCATCAACTCCACAGCCTTCTGGTCCAGTGTGTTGCTCTTCACCGCCGACTCGGGATTGATGTCGACCACGGAGAATCGCGGTGGCAGGAAACCTGTGGAAAGCGCGCCCGCCGCACCCTTCTCGAGATAGAACGAGAGGTAGCTCGGAAACGTGTCCTGCTCTCGCCGCCGGTTCTCAAGCTCCAACGCCATCACCGAACCGACAGCGGGGATCTCCTTCGCAAACGCCAGATTCAGTTGCCGTCCCGTCTGCACGTAGTACTGGCCGCGGAAGTGCACCTCTTCATGACTCTGCAAGGTGCGCAGGATCGCGAACTTGTCCATGTGCTTCTGCAATCGCGGAAACAGCAGGTTCGAGAGATAGAGATCATCGCGAAGCTTGCGGACATCCAGATCCTTCGGCGTTCCCGCATTCTCTTTGAAGTCCCATGATTCGACATGCGAGATCGCACCTGAGATTTCGTAGAACAGCACGTTCCGTGCGTTGCCCCGTGGCGTCACCTTCGATTGGCCCGCTTGCACGCGCAATGGCCACACGCCTTCCGCGGCTGCACCCAACAGCCCGAGCCCGCCGTACCGCATCAGTTCCCTGCGGCTGGGAAACATCTCGCCAACACGCATCGCCGTGCTCCTTACTTGTTGAACAGAAACTCCACGTTGTTGATGAGGGCCCACTGCAGATTCTGTGCGCCCGTGGTGCGGTCGCGGCTCAGTTCCTCCACCGCAATCCGCTTCTCATCCTCGGATGCTGCGCGGCCCAATGTACCAAGGAACATCTCTTCCACCACGCGCGCATCGTCCTTGTAGCTATCCAGCAACTGCTGCACACGGCTGTCGTTCCTGGCCAGCACCCGTTCATTCACCACGGACGACTGCATGAGCAGCAACGCTTGCAGCGGCGACCCCACCGGAGCCTTCGGCGGATTGCTGCGGTTCGACTGGCCGAAGGTCTGCATGAAGTACTTCACATCGCCACCGCCGGCAGGACCGCTCATCTGCATCGCCATGCCCATTTTCTGCCCGCCATAGTTGAAGCTGCCTGGCCTGCCCGTCGCCACCACAATGGAGTCATGCACTTCTTCGGCAGCCAGTTGACGCACGAATTTGCGCGCGTAGTACTTCGTGTAGCTGTCTTTCCACTCGCCTTCAAAGCGTGCCGAGAGCTGATACGCATTCGACTTGCAGATGGCCGCGATCAGCCGCTTGATGCGATAGCCATTCGACCGGAAGTCGTGGGCCAGCGCATCGAGCAACTCGGGATGCGATGCCTGCGCCTGCCATCCTTCGGGAGATTTGTCGTAGCGCGCAAGATCGAACTCATCGTACGGCTCCACGATGCCGAAGCCCATCAATCGCGCCCAAAACAAATTCGCGGTTGCGCGTGCGAACTGCGGGTGAGCCGTAATCATGCGGCCCAGCGCTTCCCGAGGCTCTTCGCCTTTGCGCGGCTGCTCGCCGGTCATGATGAAAGCGGGAGATGAGGCGCCTCCGAATCGAGGCACGCGAATCATGCTCTTGCCCTTGGAGTCGTAGCCGGGGTTCTCATCGTCGATCAAGAACTCGCCCGATTGAGGCTTGCCATCTTCCCAATACATGAGGTAGCGGGAGTTGCCCAAGAATGCGGCGAACTGATAGAACTCGGTGCGCTTCCGCTGGCTCAACCAAAGGTTGACCTTCTCCAGATGACCGCGGCCATCGTGGCAACTGATGCAGGAGAAGTTGATGCCGAGAAACGTCTTCCCGTACAGCACAGCGAGTTCATCATGCGTGTCCAACTGCTGCACCATGCCGAAGTCTTTCCCGTCGTCGGGCTGCGCTTTGCCTTGCACATGCTCGCGCGCAATTACATTCGAGGCGGCCACCACATGGTTTGACTTCGCTGACGCGGCAACCATGTCGCGCACCGCATCGTCGTAGGGCCGGTCAACACGAAGATTCTCTTTCATCCAGTAGTGAAAGAGGTTCTGGCCACGGCCCATCTTGCCGTTGGCCCGAAACAGATCCATGAAAAAATACGCCCACTTGTCCACGAACGCTTCGCTGGCAAGCAGTTTGTCGATGAGTTTGTCGCGCTTGGCTGGATCGGGATCCGCAACGAAACCGCGGACATCCGCCGGTGTGGGTATGCGGCCGGTGAGGTCGAGCGTGACTCGCCGCACGAACTCATAGTCATTCGACAACGGCGCATGCGGTATGTTGTCCCGCTGCATCTTGCCGATAACATGCCGGTCGATATAGCTGCGGGCGGAAACGGTTGCCCTGGTTGTTCCATTACCCGACGGTGCAATACGCTCCGTGATCGCACCCGCGTCGTTACTCTTTGGCGGTTGAAAGATCGGGGCGTGAACCTCGGCAAACTTCCCGGCAGTCATCGGCTCCACGCGCGCCGCTTTCGCACCAGCCGGCTTGACCGCGGGAGGATGAGAGTCGCCGGCGAACAACACACCGAGAGCCGCAACTCCGGCAAACAGGGCGGAGGGACGAACCATGAATAGCCTCCTCGTAGGGTTGGGAGCATTATACATGAGCAATTCGCCGTCGTCTCGGGTAAGCTGGCGGCGTGTTGGTACGATATCCCCATGCTCATCCTTTGGTTGCTCATCGCCGTCAGCGTGCAGGCTCAGCCCGAAGAGTTATGGAAGGCCAGACCCTTCACCGAAGCGGGGAGTTTCACGGCGGAGATCGAAGGACCAGCAGTGGATCGCGAGGGCAACCTCTATGCCGTAAGCTTTGCGCGCAAGCCGACCATTGGACGCGTCTCGCCACAAGGCAAGGCGGAGGTCTTCCTTGAGTTCACAAATGGCTCACTGGCTAACGGCATTCGCTTCGACCCAAAGGGGCGGATGTTCGTGGCCGACTACACAAACCACAACGTGCTGCTCGTCGATACTGTGAAGCGCACCTTTCAAGTCTTCGCGCACGAGCCAGCCATGAGCCAGCCCAACGATCTCGCCATCGCTCCGAACGGCATGTTGTATGCGAGTGATCCCAACTGGAAAGAAGGAACGGGTCAGCTCTGGCGGATCGACACCAACGGCAATGTGAAGAAGATTGCAAGTGATATGGGAACGACGAACGGGATCGAAGTCAGCCCCGATGGACGCAAGCTCTATGTCAACGAGAGTGTCCAGCGCAAGGTCTGGGTGTTCGACATCGAGCCCAACGGCGATGTCGCCAACAAGAGCCTGTTGATGGAATTCCCAGACTTTGGCTTCGATGGAATGCGATGCGACGTCGCGGGCAATCTCTATATCACCAGGCATGGAAAAGGGACCGTGGTGATTGTGTCGCCGCAGGGTAAGGTGCTCCGCGAGATCGACGTCCTTGGCCGTCATCCAACGAACCTTTGCTTCGGCGGACCCGACGGCAAAACCGTCTATGTGACCGATGCGGATCAGAAACGAGTGGTCACGTTTCGCGCAGACAAGGCTGGCGTCGAGTGGACGCGTTGGCCGGGCAATCGCGCGCGCTGAAAGGTCACCCGGCGTTGGATACTGCGGCGAGGTAAGCGGCAATCGCCGCCTCGACACCGATGCGCGGGCTCGCCAGAACGGGAACCGGCAAATCCGCAAGCAGAGGCGCCGCACCCGCCATCGAAGCCTGTGCCAGCACGATGGCATCGTAGTCTGCGGCGCACTCTCGAAGACGCGCCGCAATCGCGGCCCAATAGCCTGGCTTGTCGCCTTGCAGGAAGAGGTCCCAGGGCTCGCGCATCAATTGCACATCCAGATTCACTTGCCGTCCTGCCCGTGCGGCTGCATCCTCCACCAGTTCGCGAGTCGGCGCGAGGGTGCTTGGCACACAGGCCGCAATCAGGATTCGGCGGCCCGCGGCTACGGCCTGCTCCGCCATCGCACGGTCGATCCGAGTGATCGGAACACGGGCATGGGTTGTGCGGTCCGCGCAACCGCCAATGGTGGAGCAGGTACAGACCAGCAGTCCCGTCTCCGGCCCGATCGCTGCGAGCAGACTTTGGCGAACGCCCGCATCGATTTCTGGAGTGACCTGGCCTGCGGCCACGGATTGCTCAAGATGCTGAGGCTCAACAACGTGACGCGTCGGAATGCCGGGCGCCAGTTCACGGATCAGAGCTTCGAACAAAGCTTCATTGGCGGGTGCGGTATGGAAGAAGGTGAGAGTCATCGAGTTCGCGGACTCAAGTATATCGAGGTGAGAAAAACGTGTGCGTCCACGCACTACCACTTCGTGAGCGAACCATTCGACCTGGAGTTCAAGATCCTGCACGAGGAGGATCCTCGCAGCGCTTTGTCTCTATTCGCTGGTATCGGAATCGACGAGGATATCGAGATAGAGCCTGTTGAACGCGAGGTTGCAATCTCGACCAAGCGCGTCGACCATGCGTATGTGGTGAAGCGGGCGGGCACGAAGGAAATCCATCATTTCGAGGCGACCACGCGCTACTCGCTGCTGGACCTGCCGCGGATGCTGAACTATGTGAGTCTGTTGCACATCAAGTACGACCTGCCTGTCTACACCCGCATCGTCATACTCACTGAGCACGGAATGCCCCCGGTTCCGCCGCGCCGGTATGAGTGCGTCGGCGGCGGCAGCTACCGTGCCATGGATGTCAATCTCGTCAAGCCGTGGAAGATGCCGGCCAGCGATGCGCTTGCACTGAATCGGCCCACAGTTCTGCCGTGGGTTCCGCTGATGGCAATGACCGGCGGCGACGAGCAGGAGTTGGTACGGCGGCTGGCAGCGCACCGCGACCGTGATCTGGCAGGCCGCACGGCCATCATGGCGGGACTGCGTTACGATGACAATGAAGAGTTGTTCCGGAGGTTCGAGAAGATGCTGACCGAAGAGATGCTGAAACAGTCCATGGCCTACAAGGTCTGGTCGGCGGAAGGCCGTGAAGAAGGCCTGAAGCTAGGACGGGAAGAGGGGCGCAGGCAGGAAGCCCGGCGGCTCTTGGCCCGGCTCCTGACAGTTCGTTTTGGCGATCTGTCCAACTGGGCCACCGAGCGGCTGGAGGAAGCGAACGCGGAAACCCTCGAATTGTGGAGCGAACGAGTGCTCACCGCGTCATCGGTCGAAGAGGCACTCGAAAAATCCGGTCTATCGTAAGTAGCTCCAGGAGCTCACGCCCGAATCGCCCATTACCTCAACTTCAACGCCGGCACACGGGGGGCCGCTACCGAAACTCCGTCACTATGCCTCCACGCTGCTTCCAACAATTGCACGATGGATCAAAATAAGGCGGAGATCCCATGATCGTGTCTGTATTCTGCTGCATGAAATTGAGCTGATTCTGCATCATCCGGAAGCTGTGCTGATTCAGCATCTGCTGGATCTGGCCGGCTTGCACGTTGGGTTGCGGATTGAAGACACTGCGCAACATGTTCGTCCAGTCGGCGCGAGCCTGCGGCTTCATGGAAGGCCATTCCGCCTTAAGACGCGTAGCGAAGTAGATGGAGCTGTAGACCATCATCTGAAGTTCGGCGTTCGCTTCGGAGTAACGCTGTGCGATGGCGCGAATCCCCCGCTCGCGCTCCTCAATGGAGATCTGAAACGATCCCGTTGTTGCCAGCGTAACCAGATCGATCCAGGCACTGGCGGACTCACGGGTGAGCGGGGGATTGCCAGGCGCCAAAGCCGGATTCTGCTCATCGTAACGAGCGAGCAAATGCCTGACCATCGGGTCCGCTGCCGCGTTGTTGCGATAAGTCTGAATCAATGAGATGCGCAACAATGCGTGCTCGCTCGTCCTCCGTGGCTCCGGCATCGACTGGATGTCACGGTGCTTGTTCACCACAAACAGCGTGCCGTCGATTTCGCCTTGCTCCTGATTGCTCCAAGCTGCTGCAAGGCGCTGGCGGATTCGCTCCGTTGTATCGGGCGTTGGCGCAATGCCGAGCATGTCATAGACGGCGGCGACATAGCGGCGCTGGGTCTCTTCCGTGAGCGGCTGGGCGTGACACACAGCCGCTGCCAGTGCGGTTAGGATGAATGTCCGGATCATGGGCCTCACAAGACATTCGCGAAGGATCGCAGCAAAACGGATCACCCAACGAGACCCAAAATCACCGTCTCCGTGCGCCGCTCCCATCTGCGATATGTTAAGGGTGGAAAGGACCTCAATGCCATTCTTATTACGCATCCTTCTCGTCTTAGCAACCGGATCGTTTTTCTGGTTTGCGACGGCCCAGGAAAAGGCAGCCCCCAAATCGAAAGCGCCTGACGTCGTCACGTTCACCGCGAAGAACGGGAACGTCACGTTCAATCACGCCAAGCACACCGAGCGCGAAAAGCAGAAATGTGAAAGCTGCCATCCGAAGCCATTCCCCGAATCGAAGGCTCCGCTGAATTACAAAGCCGCGGCACATAAAACCGCCGAGGCCGCGAAAGCGTCCTGTGCTTCCTGCCACGTCGAAGGTGGAAAATCCTTCGCAAGCAAAGGCAACTGCGCCAAGTGCCACGTGAAGGGCGGAGGGAAGAAAGCAGCCGACTGATTCGTTCGTCATCCTGATCTTTCCTTTCAACGCTTGCGGAAGCAGTCTGCACCTTGAAGGCGTAGAATCGTAGAGATGCGACGCAGACACTTCTTCGGTGCGGTGGCAGCCGCAAGCGTTTTTTCTGCCCAAACTCCTTCCCGCGCGCAAAGCAATCGCGCCAAGTTCAAGCTGCGCTATGGCCCTCATCCGGGCATGTTCCGCAACGCCGCCGGACCCGACATCATCGACCAGATCAAGTTCTCCGCCGACCAGGGATTCACGGGCTGGGAAGACAACGGCGCCATGGGCCGCGAACCCGCACTGCAGGAGAAAATCGGCAAGGCTCTCGCCGACAGTGGCATGAAGATGGGCGTCTTCGTTTCGTTCTCCGACTTCAATGGTTCTGACTTCGTGACGAAGACCGACAAGGCCTACCAGGAGACACTGAAAGCGAAAATGCGCGACGCCGTGGAGTGCGCCAAGCGGCTTCAGGCCAAGTGGACTACGGTGGTTCCGGCATCTGTGAACAATCGTCTCGATCCGTACTTCCAAACCGCGAACTGCATCACCAATCTGAAGGCGATGTGCGAAGTCTGCGAACCCGCCGGACTCGTCATGGTGCTCGAACCGCTGAACTGGTATGCGAATCACCCAGGGTTGTTTCTGCGCAGCGTTCCCCAGGCTTACATGATCTGCAAAGGTGTGGGGTCGAAGAGTTGCAAGATCCTTGATGATCTCTATCATCAACAGATCGACGTCGGCAACCTGATTCCGAACATGCAGAAGGCATGGGATGAGATCGACTATATTCAGGTCGGCGATAATCCTGGCCGCAAAGAGCCGACCACTGGCGAAATCAACTATAAGAAGATCTTTCAGTGGCTCCACGAAAAAAAGTTCGGCGGCGTGGTTGGCATGGAGCATGGCAACGCGAAGCCTGGCAAGGACGGCGAGATGGCCGTGATTGCGGCCTATCGCGAGTGCGATAGCTTCTAAGGCGCACTACGGCAGGCTATCGAGATCGAGCAAGTCTTTCGTGCGTCCCGCCGCGCGCTTGTTGGCTTTCAGGTCGGGGAGGGAGATCATCGGAATTCGGAGATCGCCATCTTCCACCCAAACACGCCTTTCCCAGCAGGACTCAAAGTCGACGCCGGAGATCCGCTTGACCACTTCGATTCGCAGCGGAGGCACTCCCATGCGCAGCATGGCATCGGGTTCGTTCAGAATTGAGTCTTCGGCATGCGCGAAGCCGAACTCTCGAACCGCTCTGACAACAGAACGCTGATTGTCTGTTCCAGAAGCGATCCAGACGTCGATATCGAGGGTGTTGCGCACGTGGCCGAATGCGCTAACCGCGTACCCGCCGATCAGGAGGTACCTCGCTCCATGGGCTTCGAGTAACTTCAAGAACTCTCTGAAATCGGGTGGTAGCCGGGTCGTAGCCATTGAACACCTGCCTGGTCAGTTCGAGAGCGGCAAGGCGCTCCTCCATCGGACGCGTAAGCCAGTAGGCCACGTCGCCGGAAGGCAGGCCCGTCCGGCTGACCTCCAGCTTCGTGCGGTCCATGCGCACCTCGTCGATCAGCGACATCTTTTAATTTTAGCTCCTGCGAAGCTCACCGATCCTTACGCTTTCCTTACCTCACTCTTACGTCTCTTGCGAGGGTCCTGCCTTATTCTGTAAAAGCAGCGGATGAATCGTAACGAAGTTCACTGGGATTCAAGCAACAGCCAGTTCGATCCGCCAGCCTGAGGCTTCGCCGTCAGGTGAAAACACTGTGGGGAGGTGCGATCTTTCGTCGCCTCAACCCGCGGAAAACTGTCCCGCCACCGTTGTGTGCGGGCGCAACCGACCGCGTCCGGTACTGCTCGACCCGGATCGCGAAACCGACAGGAGGAGCAAAAACGAATGCAAAGAGGAAAGCTTCATCGAAACCTGGGCAGCCTGTGCGTTCTCGGAGGCAGCCTGTATTTGATCGCCCAGATAGGGCTGATGTCGCAACAGGGACCACCCACCCCTTCGAACCGCTTCGCGGGCCCGACGTCGTCGCAGACGCTCGCGCTCGATGCGAACGGCACATTGCTGGCAGTGGCGAACCCGGACAACAACACGGTCACCTTCTTCGATGTCGCCAGTGACCGCAACCGGCGTCTTCGCGAGGTGCAGGTAGGCAAGGAGCCATGGGGCGTCGCGCTGAACCCGCAAGGAACGCGCGCTTACGTTGCGAACACCGTCAGCGGCACGGTCAGCGTGCTGTCGGTAAATCGCAACAGCCCGAACGTTGCGCGCGTGGTGCGCGACATCACGGTGGGAACCGAGCCCTATGCTCTGTGTCTCACCCCCAATGCCACGAAGCTGTATGTGCTTAATCGCAACTCGAACAACATGACCGTCATCGACACGCGATCGGAGCGCGTGGTCAATGTCGTCAGTGACGTGGGCTTCGCGCCGCGCGCCTGTGCAATCAGCAACGACGGCGATGACGCCGATGACGACGAGACGATGCTGATCACGCAGTTCTTCGCGGTTCCGCGCGCTGGACAGTTGGACGGTGAAGACGACGCGAAGGAAGGTCTGGTGACGATCCTGCGCACTGTGAATGATGCCGTCGAGACGACAGTGAAACTGCTTCCCATCGGCGATACCGGTTTCAAGGCAGCAGGCGATGCAATTTCCAGGGTGGCGCCGCCGGCGACAGTGACTCCGGAGAGCCTCCGCATCACAACAGGCGCCTATCCGAATCAGTTGACTGGCGTCGTGATCAAGGGCAACTATGCGTATGTTCCGAGCACCGGCGCATCCCCGAACGGGCCTGTCCGGTTCGACGTCAATACGCAAAGCCTGCTCACGCCCATCGACCTCACACGCCAGCAGGACATCGGCGAAACCATCAACATGCATGTGGCCGTCCACGAACAGCAGGCCACTCCCAAGCGCTTCCTCACAATGCCAACCTCCGCGGCCGCGAAGCATCGCGAGGATGAAATCTGGGTGGTGGCCACCAGCAGTGACTTCGCGGTGAAAGTGCGCGTCGACCGTGGCACCGGAAAACCAACGGTGGTCAGCACCGGCTCGCCCTCGCGTGTGGCCGGCGTGGCGACAGGGAAGAACCCTCGCGGCATCGTCATCAATGCGCAGGACACCCGCGCCTACGTGATGAACTACATCACTCGCAATGTCACCGTGATCAACCTCGCCAACGATACGGTCGCGGCAACGCTGGAGTCGGCGGCAATGCCCGTGCCTGGCTCCACCGATGATCTCATCCACACGGGCAAGGATCTCTATCACAGCTCGATCGGCGAGTTCGACGGTCCTTCACCTCTGTCGCCGAAGATCTTCGGGCGCATGTCGAACAACGGATGGGGATCGTGCGCATCCTGCCATCCCGACGGATTGACCGACAACGTAGTGTGGATCTTCGGCGCCGGTCCGCGTCGCACCATCCCGCAGCATGTCGACTACGATCCCGATGATCCGACCGTACAGCGCGCCTTCAACTGGTCCGGCATCTTCGACGAACAGGAAGACTTCGAAGCCAATATCCGCGGCACTTCCGGCGGGCTTGGTCTGATTGTCGGCGACGACGGAGTCACACCGGCACAGCCTCTGGCCGCCTTCAATCCTGCCAACGCAAACCGCCGCCAGTTGCGGTCGCGTGGCCATAACTCTTGGGACGCCATCAAGGCTTACATCCAGTTCGGTGTGCGCGCTCCGATCTCGCCCGTGTCCAAGGATGAGCCGGATGTCATCGAAGGCGAGGAGTTGTTCCGCCAGGCCAACTGCCAGAGCTGCCATGGGACGTCGATGTGGACCACGAGCCGCGTGCGCTTCACACCGCCTCCGCCGGACTCTGCCATCACTGCGGGCCAGATTTCCGGTGAGTTGCGTCGCGTGGGCACCTTCGATGCGTCGCTGAAGACCGAAGTTCGCCAGAACGCGGCGGCGCCTCTCGGCAACGACGGGTACGTTCCGCCATCGCTGCTCTCGTTGTTTGCATGGCCGAAGACGTTCTTCCACAATGGAAGCGCCGATTCGCTCGAAGCCGTCATGAACAACGTGACCCATCGCACCGCGGGTACGCAGGGCCGCGACACTCTCATCGACGAGACTTCGCGCCGCAAGCTGATTCGCTTTATCCTTTCGATCGACGGCTCCACGCCACCGATCGAGCCCTCGCGATAGCGCGTTCCAGCACCGGTCACGTGCGGCGGCCTGCAATCGCCAAGGCAGGCCGTTGCGCGCCGGGCAGGAATGCATCGCACTGATTGGCGAACCTTCCTTGCATTGCTGCAAGAAGGTCCGCATGCGCGGCTGCACGCACGGGTCCCGCAGCCGCACTTCAAGCTCCTCCCCATAGCGAGCCGGCGGGGGCCGGATGCCTTACCAAGGTGTCTGGCCCCCGCCGATTTTTCACCCACCGGTTTTTCTGTTGCCAGCCCTCCATGGCGCGCGATAGACTAAGGCTCGAAACATGCTACGAGTTGTTGCTCATGTCATCGCCAAACCTGAAAAGGTTGAAGAACTGAAAGCCATGCTGCTCGGCTTCATCGAGCCGACACGCAAAGAAGCTGGCTGCGTGCGCTATGAGTTGCACGTGAATAACGCCGACCCCAACGAATTCACCTTCATCGAAGAATGGGAGTCCGATGCCGCGCTCGATGCGCATCTGCAGTCTCCCCACTTGCTGGCAGCTTTTCCCCGCGTGCCTGAACTTTGCGCCGCCGCGCCCGACATCCGCCGCTACACTCTGCTCGCCTGAAGCGAATCAACGGATCAATTGATCCGCGCGCAGGGTGTACGAACGGAGCCGGTGTTTCGGGCCGTCGAATTCAGAGAGGACTTCGAAGCCCACGCGCCGAAGCACGCGGTCTGAAGCCTGGTTCGGCACATCGTTGATGCCCACGATGCGCTCCAGGCGCAGACTGTCGAAGCCGTAGCACAACACCGCCGTCAGCGCTTCGGTCGCGTAGCCCCGGCCCCATACCGAGGGATCGAGCACAATCAGCGGCTCGACCTCACTGGCCAGCGAGGGATCGAACTCAGCGGCCGTGGATACCGGCATCAGCGAGACCGCGCCGATCAGCGCACGCGATCCATCGCGCAGCCAAATCGACCACAGGCCAAGTCCCTTCGCCTCGTGCTCACGAATCTGCGCAAGCAGTTCCGCGGCTTCCTCCAGGGTGATCTCGCGATCATCGAAAAGGTAACGCCGCACTTCCGGAACGCGCCAGATTGCGGCGTGGGCAGATGCATCTTCCGGGAGGTACGGACGGAGTTCAAGCCGCTGCGTCTCGATCACTGGAAGAGCCATGTCCCATTCTAGAAGTATCCGAAACGTAGACATCTCAGGGCAGCGCGATCTTCGAAACAACAGCGAAAGAAGTGTTGAGCAGTTTGCCAGATCTGCTCTTCAGCCCCTGCTTGGCATGCCGATCAAAATTGAGCGCGGATTACCTGTGGAGTTTCCACAGGAGCGCTAAGCTAACAGATCCTTCACTACGTTCCCGTGTACATCGGTCAGGCGGAAATCGCGGCCGGCGCGGCGATACGTGAGCTTCGTGTGATCGAAGCCGAGTTGATGCAGCACCGTTGCATGCAGGTCATGAACGTGCACTTTCTTCTCGACAGCTTTGAAGCCGAAGTCGTCAGTAGCACCATAAGTCATGCCTCCGCGAACACCACCGCCCGCAAGAAGGTACGTGAAGCCAGGCACGTTGTGATCACGGCCGCATCCCAACTTCTCAAGGCCGGAGTTCTGGATCATCGGCGTGCGCCCGAACTCCGATCCAACGATAATGACCGTCTCATCGAACAGACCGCGCGCCTTCAGATCATCCACCAGCGTACCGATGGCCCCGTCGGTTTTTGCAGCCAGCTTCGAATGCACCCGGATATCATCGTGGTTGTCCCATGGCTGGCCGTTCCCGTAGAAGATCTGCACCATCCGCACACCCTTCTCAACCAGCCGCAAGGCCAGCAGACAGCCGCGGCCAAAGTCGGAGATATCGTAGCGGCGCCGCACGTGCTCCGGTTCGCGGCGAATGTCGAACACGTCCGTCGCCTCCGACTGCAGCCGGAAGGCCGATTCCATCGACTTCACCGCGCCTTCCATACTCGAGTCATCACCGGCACGCTGCAAGAAGCGTTGATTCAGTTTCTCCAGCAGCGACAACTGCGCCTGCTGTTGCTCGCGGCTCAGTTCGGTATTGCGAAGGTGATGAATCAGCTTTTCAGGTTCCACGGAGGAGTTCTGGATGTGCACTCCCTGGAAGATCGAAGGCATGTAGCCGCTCGACCACAGCGAGGAACCGAGCACCGGAAACCCAGGGCACAGCACGACGAATCCCGGCAGGTTCTGATTCAGCGTTCCGAGGCCGTAAGTGATCCATGCGCCCATGGAAGGACGTCCGGGCAATTGATGCCCACAGTTCATTAACTGGAGCGAAGGCCCGTGATTCCCCGTGTCCGTGTACATGGAGCGGATCACGCAGAAATCATCAATGCGCTTTGCGATCTCCGGGAAGATCTCGCTCACTTCGATGCCGCTCCGCCCGTGCTTGCGAAACTCCCACGGCGACCGCATCAGATTACCCGAAGCGCGATCCGTTTGGATCTTCGGACCTGGCATCGGCTCGCCATCGTGCTTGATCAAGGCCGGCTTCGGGTCAAACGTATCGACCTGCGAGATGCCCCCGTTCAGGAACAGGAAGATCACATGCTTCGCCTTGGGCGGAAAGTGCGGCGCACGCGGAGCCATCGGATTCGGCAAGGCGGTGGCGCCTTGCAGCGTGGTGTGCGCAGCGGCCATACCGAAGCCCGCGCCGAGCGTCTGCAGCAGATCGCGTCTGGTCATCCTTACCTCACCGATGTGAATTCGCCTGAACCCAGCAACACTTGAAGATAGCGCGGCCAATCGCCGGAACCCTTGTTCAGATATTCTATGCCAAGTTCGATTTCCTGCGCGTCCGGCGGCCGCGCGTACAACAGCCGGTAGGCACGTTCCATACGCTTCTTCGCATCGCTGCCGCATTCCCGGCTGAGCCGCGCTTCCAAAGCCTGCGACTGCTCTCGAATGAACTGGCTGTTCAGGAAGAACAGTCCTTGCAAGGGGCCCAGCGTGGTGGGACGCTCTTCGGTGGTGGTGTTCGGATCGGGAAAGTCAAACAGCGACATGGTTGCGTCAAGGCGCGTGCGGCTCACCGTCAGATACAGCGATCGGCGGTGGTTCGAATCGGCGAACGGCTTCGCTTCGCCACCAACTGCGCGATCCAATTTGCCGCTCACCGCCAGCACGGAATCACGAAGTGCCTCCATGTCCAGACGCGGCCGCGCGTTCGCACGCCAGTACAGCTTGTTGTCCGGATCCGCTTTCGCCGCTTCGGGATTCGGATCAGCAGACATGGCATACGCATCGGAGAGCAGAATCTCTCGATGGATCGCCTTTAACGAGTAGCCGGAATCCACCAACTTGCGCGCCAGGTAGTCGAGCAATTCGGGATGCGTGGGGCGCTCGCCCATCTGCCCGAAGTTGGAGGGAGTCCGCACAATCCCCGTTCCAAAATGATGCTGCCAGATGCGATTCACAATCACGCGCGCCGTCAGCGGGTGCGAGGCGATCGCGTTGGCAAGATGCAGCCGTCCGCTGCCCTGGTTGAAGTGCTCAGGATGCGCGCGCAAGGCCGTCAGGAAGCCTCGCGGCGCGATCTCACCAGGATTGCGCGGATCCCCACGAAGCGCGATCTTGATGTCGGAAGGCTTGTCCTTGTCTTTCAGCGTGTGCAGGAAGGGATAAGGCTTCGGAACCCTTGCCTCCAGCGCTTTCAGTTCCGCCTGAAGATTGCCGTGATGCTCCTTGGCGAAACCGCTGATCCATCGCAGCATCTCCTTGGTCGAGTAATAGTAGATGCCCGCTGGAGCGCGGAATCCATCAATGTTGTAAGGTCCGGAAGCGAGTTCGCGCCACTGATAGAATTTCAGAACCGGCAGCGCCACGATGTTCGTATACTGACGCGTCCGTTCATCCTTCATCCCCTTCTTCCCGCCGAAGGCGACGTAGTTCTTGTCATCCACTTCCTTCGATTCTTCGATCAGCTCCAATACAAACGCCTGATACTTCGCAGCCGCGGCTCTCACCTGCTCCAGCGAAGGTTTACCCTCAAGCGCGGCATAGAGATCGTTCATGTAAGGATGCTCTTTGTTGCGATCCTTCAGATACGCAACCCAGCGCTTGAGCGTCTCCGCGTCGAGATTCTCCGGAGCCTCCGTCGCGCGGTCCTGGAGTGTGAGCCACGCAGCCACCACGTAGTCCGCGGTGCGCCTTGCCAGCGCATCGACGAGCAGTTTCTGCTGGCCCTGCAGGAACTCCTCGATCCGTTCCTTCTGCTCATCCACAAGCTTCTTCTGCCGCTCGTAGGACTGTACATCGGCATCGGAAACCAGCGGATGCTTGTGGACCTGGGAACTGCGGAAGATGCCGAGCATCGAGTAGTAGTCGCGCGTTGGAATCGGATCGTACTTATGGTCGTGACACTGAGCGCAGCCGACGGTGAGCCCGAGAAACACCTTGGTGGTCACGTCCACCTGATCGTTCGCATCGTTGGCGATCGCCTGGAAGCCAAGCCCGCCCATCAGCGGCTCGCGCGCGTTCTCAGGCAGAAGATCCGCGGCGATCTGCGCCTTCACGAACGTGTCGTACGGCATGTCCTTGTTGAAGGCACTCACGACCCAGTCGCGATACCGGTAAGCGTTCGGCAGCGGCGTATCGACGCCGGCGGCAAGCAGCCCATCGGAGTAGCGCGCGAGATCGAGCCAATGCCGTGCCCAGCGTTCGCCGAAATGCGGTGATGCGAGCAAACGGTCCACCACTTTGCGGAACGCATCGGGAGACTTGTCTTCGAGGAAGGCATCCACTTCTTCCGGCGTAGGGGGCAGCCCCGTCAGGTCGAGCGTGACGCGCCGGATGAGTGTGGACCGGTCAGCGGCGGGGTTCGCCCGCAGGTTCCCCCGTTTCGCTTGCAGGAGCCCATCGACGGGAGTCTTCCCGTCCTCGACAGGTGTCTTCCCGCCCGGCGCGGCGATAGAGCCGAGGGGCTGGAAGCTCCAAAAGGAAGACGACGGAACCTTGGCTGGCGACGGCGCATCCGGATAGTGCGCGCCGCGCTCCACCCATTTCTCCAACAACGCGACTTCTTCCGGCTTCAATGGGGCGGCAGGCGGCATCTTCAACTTCGCGTGCGTCCGGCGTACCGCCTGCACCAAAACGCTTTCCGCCGCTTTGCCAGGCACGATCACTGCGCCGGAACTTCCGCCTCGCATCGCTGCTTCACGGCTATCCAGACGCAACCCACCCATCGCTGTCTGAGCATGACAGCCGTAGCAATTGCCCGCGAAGATCGGGCGTATCTTCGTTTCGAAGAACTCCGTTCCATCCTCGGCGCACAGGAGTGGCACGACAATCAAGAGCAGCACAAGCCCCATGTCAGGCCATTGTATTGTGCCGGAGGGCGATCAGCAACGGCCCGTCCAACCGGCTGCACTTGTCACCTCACACATTGGGAATGAATCTCGTTTCACAGGAGGCCGTGTGTTGGCACTGCTTTGGTTTTTCCTCGCGCTCCTACCGGCACAGGATTCACAGCTCTTCGATACCTATACGAATTGCGCTCGCTGTCACAGTTCGATGCGGCGTCCGGCGAATGCCGTAAATCTGCCTGCAATCTCTCCTCTACCGGTGGGCCAAGCGGCACTGTGGCGCGGCAGCATGATGGCACATTCCTCGCGGGATCCCTACTGGAAAGCGAAGGTGCGTTACGAGATCGCGCAGACTCCCGCCGCCGCGGCTACGATCGAGGACACGTGCCTGCGCTGTCATGCACCGCAGCAGCAATACGAACGCCGGAGCCGCAACGCCACTCTGAAGTTGGACGAACTCAATGATCTCGGGCGCGAAGGCGTCGCCTGTACGGTGTGTCACCAGATCAGCCCGAAAGCGCTAGGCACGCGGGCAAGTTTCACTGGCGACTTCACCATCAATGAGGATCGCCACATCTACGGCCCGCACGCCGACCCCTTCGCAATGCCCATGGATCACATGGCAGGCTACACGCCGCGGGAGGCGCCGCATATCATGGAATCGAAACTCTGCGCCACCTGCCATACCGTAATCACGCCAACTCTGAACGTACGTGGCGAACGCACCGGCGAGTATGTCGAGCAGGCGCCTTATCTCGAATGGCTGCGCAGTTCGTGGGCAGATACGGGTGCGAGTTGCCAGAGTTGTCACCTGCCACGGCTCAAGAATGCCGGCGGCAACGATGTGGCGCAGTACATTGCCCACAATCCGATGGGCATGTTCTTCCCGCCCACTTCGCCTCGCCGTCCATTCGGCCTGCACACGCTGGCAGGAGCGAACATCCCTGTACTCGGAATGCTGAAGGAGATGTTTCCTGACGAGGGGCCCGCGCTCGACCGTACCATCGCGGCAACGTGGGAGATGGCGCGGTCCGCGGCGGGCCTGCGTTTGATGCCAGTCCGCGACGGGAATCAGTTGAGGCTCGCGGTTCAGATCACCAACTACGCTGGCCACAAGTTGCCTACCGGATTTCCGAGCCGCCGCGTTTGGCTGCATTTGAAGGTGAGTGATGGCGACGGCAAGGTGGTGTTTGAGTCGGGCGCATGGGACGAGAACGGTGAGATCCGTGGGCTCGCGGGAATCTCGCCGCATCAAAACGAAATCAGCAACCCCGCGCATACGGCCATCTATGAAACAGAAGCAGCAAGTGAGGACGGACAGCCGACAACGGTCCTGCTGCGCGCGAGCAAGGAGATCAAGGACAACCGCATTCTTCCGCGCGGATACAATCCATCGAAGCCTCTGCCGGACGGCGTACCGGAAGAGGCCACTCGTCCGATCGGCACGGCAGACGACCCGGACTTCGTCCCCGGCTCCGACACCGTGCACTATCGCATCCCATCTCCACTCGGGCCACTACAAGTGGAGGCAGAATTGCTTTACCAGAGCATCCGTCCCGCTTTCGTTCGCCCGCTTCAGGCAGACCGTTCGCAAGACGAGCGTGAGTTTCTGTCGCTTTACAAGCGCCACTCGGCGCCGATCCGGCTGACCGTTGCCAGTCTGCGAATCGAGTAGGTAAAGGGGCGCTCTCCAGGCGGAGACACGGTAGCCTGCAGGGCGCCCCCCAGCAATGGGTGGAATTGCGTAGTGGGTGGAATTACGCGGCACCCACGTCGCGGATTGCCCCTTTATGAGGGACGCGCGAACGACACAATTGCTGGATGCACCCAGTGCCGGAAATCCTTGAACTTCAGATGAACCACATCCCGGTGCGTACCGGCGTTGAACGCGATATACTCTTGCTCGGCCAGGCACACATCGCAATAGACCGGAATGTCGCCGTAGAGATTACCGAACGGTGGCATGGCGCCGAGTTCCGCGTCCGGGAACAACCGCGCGAGTTCTTCCTCGCCCGCAAGCCGAACGCTATTCAATCCAAGCACATGCCGCAACCGCTCAGTGTCAATGTGCATATCAGCCGGAAGAACGGCCATCGCATAAACACCGTCGCCGACAAACAACACCGTCTTCGCCAGGCCGTGCACGGGGGTGTGATCGGCGTCCGCTGTATCGCGCGCCGTGTACGCAAGCCTGTGTGTAGTGTGGGTATAGATGGCTTGGTGCTGATCGAGAAATTCCTGTAGCCTTGGAACGATCATGGCGAACCTCCGCCGATTGGAATAGCAAGCCGCGTTCCAACTCGCTCGAAGACCCCAACTCAGTCGAAGAGGGGGCGCCGCGGATCGATGAACCACCAGGCCGCGGAACTCAAGAGATATAGACCCGCCATCACATACAGCGGCAGACTCCAAGAGGCGAAGTTCTCCACCAGATAAGTGAGCACAATCGGGCTGAGCACACCCGCAACCTGACCGGTGGTGTTCATCGCAGCACTGATCACGCCCGAATGCGCCCCCCCGATATCGAGACACGCCGCCCAACTCGCGGCCAGCGTAAACATCGACGACGCCGCGGCAATGGCAATCAACAGCGCCGCAACCACTGGACTTTCGGCGCCGGGTGCGAAGAGCATCGCCAGCCCTGACACGAAGTATGCGCAGATTCCAATGCTCGCGCGTCCAACCCGCAAGCCGTATTTTCGTGTAAGCCAGTCCGTGGTCACACCGCCGAAGATATCACCAAGCACGCTCAGCATGAGCGGGAGTCCAGCGAACAAGCCGAGCGAGCCCTTCGTGAATCCGCGCTGCTGTTCCAGATAAGTGGGCAGCCACGTAATCAGGAAGTAGAAGCCATAGGAGTTTGAGATGTAGGCGATGCAGAGCGCCAACACCGACCGGTTTCCGAACGCGCGCCGCCAGAACCCCCAGCCGCCAGCGTGCTTTCCTTCCACGCGCCTTCCCGCAACGATGACTTGCAGTTCGCTCTGTGTGATGGCGGGGTGCGAAGCGGGATCATCACGATACCAGCGATACCAGGCGAGAGCCCAGAGAAAACCCAAGGAGCCAAACGCCGCAAACACCAACCGCCATCCCATCCGCGGCTCCATCCACAACACGAGTAAGGGAGTGATTCCTCCCGCAAGATGCGCCCCGGCAAAAAAGATGCCCTGGATGATGCCGCGCTCCCGCAATGGAATCCAACTGGCGAATGTGCGTGCGACGTTTGGCCATGCGCCGGCCTCGCCCGCACCGAAGAGAAAGCGCACGCTCAGCAACGCGGAATACGAACTGACCACACCAGTGACGATGGTAAACGTGGACCACCACGCGACAATGCGCGCCAGGACACGCCGCGTGCCGACACGTTCGCCCCACCATGCGGTTGGCACCTCGAACGCCGCATACGCGATGGTGAATGCGCTGAACACGTAGCTCATCTGCATCTGCGTGAGGCCGAGGTCGCGCATGATGGACGGCGCGAGCGTCGAAATGCAGACACGGTCCAGATAAGTCAGCGCCGCCAGCAGCAGCGCAAAGCCGACCACTCGATGGCGAACTGGAATCATGCGCCGGCTCTCCATGTGCCCCGCAACACCACGCGATCAAGCGGCTCTCCGCGGCTCAGTTGATCGAGCGACTCGCACATGCGCGCGATGCGGCGCTCAATCAGACCATCCGTCCACGCGCTCATGTGCGGGGTCGCCAGCACGTTCGGGAGTTCATGAAATGGCATCGACGAACCTCTTCCGGGCTGAGATTCGGCGTCTGGGTATTGGTACCAAACATCGAGCACGGCGCCAGCGATCTGCCGCGTTCGCAACGCCTCATAGAGCGGCGCCTCCTCCACTATCTCCGCGCGCGACACATTCACAAGACAAGCCGCAGGTTTCATCTGCCGAAACTCTTCGGCCCCGATGAGAGATCGGGTTCGCGATGTCAAGGGACAGGCGATCACAATGAAATCGCTCCCTGCGAGTATGCGTGAAAGACGGTCCGGCTGGCTGCTCCCCATCGATAGCACGCGCATCCCAAACGCTTCGGCGCGGTGTGCGACAGCACGGCCGATGTGCCCATATCCAATCAAGCCAAGCGTACGTCCTTCAATCTCGGCATGCGGCTCTCCACCAATGCGGCCACTCCCGATCCAGCGTCCTTCCGAAAACGCAGCGGCTTTCTCCCTCACACCCGTCGCATGCATCAGGATGGCCATCATGACGTACTCGGCAATGGGCGTCTCATGTTCGAAGCAGTTCACCAGAGCGCAGCCATCCGGCAACTCGCTCGGCGATTCGTGCGACACGCCGGCGCCGGGATAGAGGAGCAGTTTCAGATTTGCGGCGTTGGCCAATGCGTTGGATGGAAGTGTGAGTGCAAGGAGCGCATCGGCGCTGGAGATCAACGAATCCAAGGTGCGCGCGTCTGCAGGAAGCATCTCCCAGGGCGTGGCAGCCATTCGGCGGAACTGGTCGACATAGCGCCACCACTGTTTCTCTTGAATGAGCAGGCGCTTCATATGTAGAAGCCTTCGCGCTTCTCGATCACACCTGGATGGCGGCTCAGTTCTTCGTCATCGAAGTCAAAGCCGAGCCCGGGCGACTCGTCGAGATGGAACGCTCCCTGTCGCACGGGCAACGGACGGTTGAGCACGCGATCACGCCACTCCACATCCTGAACCATGAATTCCTGAAGAAAGAAGTTCGGAATCGAAGCCATGACGTGCGCGGAAGCGATCGTCGAGACAGGCCCGTTCGGATTGTGCGGTGCGATGGTGAGATTGAACGCCTCGGCCATGGTTGCGATCTTGCGCATCTCGCTGATGCCGCCACAGCGGGTGATGTCGGGCATCAGGAAGTCGACGGCCTGCTTCTGCAACAAAGGCAGCGCTTGATACCGC
>JAEUQE010000989.1 GCA_016789785.1 Bryobacterales bacterium | reverse complement strand
CCTGGGAAAACGCCCGCTGCGAGCGTTTCATGCGAACACTCAAGGAAGAGGAGATCCACTGTCACCAGTACCGAACCCTGGAGGAGTTAACAGCCAACGTGGAGGACTTTATCGAGAACTTCTATAACAAGGTACGTTTGCACGCGGCGCTCCACTACGTCTCACCGGTGCAGTTTGAGCTGCAGCAGGGGCCATTGGTTTCGGCTCCGACAGCCGACGGCCAGCCCGCGGCTTTGAGTTTTCGCAGGCATCGGGAGATCTTTCCCGATGACAAAAGGAAAACCGGGAAGAAGGCAAAGCCGACTCCCCGGCGCTCATCGGAATGAGTCTCCGGCAGAATATTCCTGGCGGGTTGCTCTCCAGCAGAGCCCGCTTCCGCTTCTTCTGCCAGGACCATTTTCCTACCAAGTGGTGTTTGCTGCCTACGAAATGGCAGCGTGTGGCGATTTGTCCCCTTGGCTCGTGTCTCAAAACTTGACAGGATGCACAGAACTGACACCCCTGTCGCCCTTCCGCCGGCACCCACCTGAACGCCCCACCCTGCCTCCACGCTACGCGTGCAGCCGAGTCATCCGGGCTTTCCACGCCCGCGAACGAATTCCGTCTC
>JAEUQE010000988.1 GCA_016789785.1 Bryobacterales bacterium | reverse complement strand
CCTTATCCCGATTTCGCCGACCGCAACATCGTCACCGTGACGATGATCGAAGACTACCGCGCCATCGACCGCATCGATGAAATCGCCGCCACCCCCGGCGTCGATGTGCTCTTCATCGGCACCAGCGACCTCTCGTTCTCCATGGGTCTCCGAGGCAAACAGGACGACCCGGAACTCCAGAAGATGATCGCCAAAGTAGCCGATGCCGCCAAGCGCCACGGCAAGTACGCCGGACGCCCCGCCTTCACCTCCGCCATGATCCCCCGTCTCCTCGATGAAGGCTTCCAATTCTTCCAGGTGCCGAGCGAAACCAAGATGATGTCCGACGGCGCGCAGCCCTATTTACAGGCCTTCGGCAAGACCGGTGCGGCCACTAAAGCCAACTACTAGCCACCCTACTCCGTGTCCTGATACAACGCCCGCAGCCGCTCCATCTCCTTCTTCAAATCCGCGGTGACCTTGGCATACGCCGGTTCGCCGTATACATTCTTCATCTCGCGCGGATCCTTCACCAGATCGAACATCTCCCACTCCGGCGGAGTCGGTTTGTCCACCGCACCCTTCTTCCCCAGCCCCTGCCCGGAGTAATAAATCAGCTTGTGCGTCT
>JAEUQE010000987.1 GCA_016789785.1 Bryobacterales bacterium | reverse complement strand
AAAGTCTCACTACGCGGTTCCTTTGACCACGCGCACGGTGCTTGCTCCTTGGCCCTGCCGCTCGACCAAGACCTGCACACCGATGCGCTCGGCAAGCCCGGGAACGTGGGAGATGAGGCCTACTTTCCGTCCCGCGGACTGAAGCGAGTCGAGTGTTGACAGGGCCGTCTCCAGCGTCTTCAGATCCAATGATCCGAAGCCCTCGTCAATGAAGAGCGATTCGATCCGGACCTTGTCCGAGGCCAGCGAAGACAGGCCGAGCGCCAGCGCCAGCGAGACGAGAAAGGTCTCGCCGCCGGACAACGAAGAGGTCGAGCGAATCTCATCGCCCATGTCGCGATCGAGGACTTGAAGTTCCAGGTCCTGGGCCTTCACGCGTTGCAGCACATACCTCGGCGCGAGGCTCGCCAGTTCATGGTTGGCATGGGCCAGCAGCAGCTCCATGGTCATGCTCTGGGCGAACTTGCGAAACTTCCTGCCGTCTGCTGAGCCGATCAGCTCGTCCAGCTGTTGCCAGACCTTGGCCTCCTTGCGAGCCTGCTCAAGCTCTTTGGACTTGGCTTCGCCGACTGCGCGGTTCTGGTTGTCCTGTTCAAGCCGCTGCTTCG
>JAEUQE010000986.1 GCA_016789785.1 Bryobacterales bacterium | reverse complement strand
CTGCAACAGATGCGGCAAGGCCTGGCCACCTACGCCGCGCTCGGCGAACTGCAGCACCTGGTTCAGCAGCACCGCGGCCTGGCCCTGCGCGCCGGCGACCCCGGTGCCGAGGCGCCGCGGGTGGAAGTGCGCCAGGCCCTGGCGCGCCGGCGGGTCGGCCAGGCTGCCGACGCCGACCACCAGCGACGCCGCCGAGACGTTGAACCCGGGGTCGGACACCAGCAGCACACGGATGCCATTGGGCAGCACCAGCCGCTCGTGGCGGGCGGTGTCGGGTGCTGCAGCGGCCTGCCCGGTGCGCAGGGTCAGCAGGGCCAGGGCGAGCACGAGAGCGAACAGGCGATGCACGGTGGGTGGCGGGGGTGATGCAGGGGGCCAGCAGTGTAGGCGGCGGGCTTCAAGTAACATTTGCGACTTGCTTCTCAATAAAGGCCGCCACCCGCCTCCGCGCGGGCCTCGCGAATGAGCGACAGCACACCCACCCTCGCAGCGGCTGGCGACGCGCATCGCGGGCCTCATGCGCCGGCCGCAGCGGCCGGGCGCAGCCTGCTTGCGGCGGGTGCCGGCCTGCGCCTGGCGGTGGCCGCGGTCTCGGTCACGCTGCTGTGG
>JAEUQE010000985.1 GCA_016789785.1 Bryobacterales bacterium | reverse complement strand
ACAAGTGCGCCGGCGGCACCGGCGCCGTGATCGACAAGGTCAACGCCAAGCTCAAGATCCCCGCGGCCGAGCTGTGCAACCAGACCTACGCCGGCCACAAGCTCCACCCGGTCGCCGGCAAGTGCGGCGTGTTCGCCGAGACCGACATCAACGGCCTGCAGAAGCTCGGCGTGCCGCCCAACGAGCTGATGGCCTCGCTGTTCGAGTCGATCATCCAGCAGAACCTGGCCGTGCTGACCCGCGGCCACACGCTGATGCCCTACTGCCTGCTGCTCGGCGGCCCGAACACATATATCAAGGGCATGGTCGAGTGCTGGAAGGCCAACATCCCGCCGATCTGGGCCGAGCGCGGGATCCCCCTGCCGCCCTGCGACGACCCGGCCGACCTCGTGATCGTGCCTGAGAACGCGCAGTACTTCGCCGCCATCGGCGCCGTCGAGTACGGCAAGGCCGAGGACGACGACATCGGCGTGTACCAGGGCTACGCCAAGCTCGAGTGGTACCTGACCGAGGGCCGCCTGCTCGAGAAGAAGAAGGCCGGCGGCGCCGGCCTCAGCAAGACGCCCGAGGAGCTCGAAGAGTTCATGGCGGACTACAGGCCCGAGAAGT
>JAEUQE010000984.1 GCA_016789785.1 Bryobacterales bacterium | reverse complement strand
GCTCGCCGCGTCGCCGTTCGCCTTCTACGACATGATGTTCTGGCTGCTCGGCTCTTTCGCGGATCGCAGCGTCGAACACGTCGGCGTCGGCCTCCCGGCCATGTTCGCCGGGAGCGCGCTGGTGCTTTCGGCCGCGCGCGGGCTCGACGCGCTGGCGCTCGGCGAGGATGTCGCGGCGACGCTCGGCCACGACGTGCGCGCCATGCGCTGGCGGATCGTTGGCGGCAGCGCGGTCGCAGTGGGCGGCGCGGTGGCGGTGGCGGGGATCATCGGCTTCGTCGGCCTGATCGTGCCGCATCTGGTGCGGCCGCTGGTGCGGAACCGCCCCGGCCCCGCGCTGCTGCCGAGCGCGATCGCGGGCGCGGCGCTGCTGGTGGCGGCGGATATCGTCACGCGCTTCCCGCTGAACGGCAAGACGCTGCCGATCGGTGTCGTCACGGCGATGCTGGGGGCGCCGTTCTTCCTGTGGCTGATCCTCTCGCGGCGCGGGGGGCAGGCATGAGCGGGCTTGTCGCACGCGGGATCGCGCGGGCCTATCTCGCGGGCGCGCTCGACATCGCCGTGGCGCCGGGTGAGGTCGTCGGGCTGATCGGGCCGAACGGTTCGGGCA
>JAEUQE010000983.1 GCA_016789785.1 Bryobacterales bacterium | reverse complement strand
CAACTTCTCGAACACCCAGGTCAGCATGTACTGGCAGGATTCGTGGCGCATCCGTCCTAACTTCACGTTCAACTACGGCGTGCGATATGACTTCGAAATTCCGACGGAGTTCGATGCCGATCCGGCATGCGCGACCTGCGGTCAGGCCGAACAGGCACTGAACATCCAGCAGGGATTCCCGTCCGACTACAACAACATTCAGCCGCGCGTCGCGATCGCGTGGGATCCGTGGAACGACGGCAAGACGGTCATTCGCGCCGCCTACGGTCTGTTCTACGATCACCCGCTGCTGGCGGCTTCGTTCAACTCGAACGTGGCCGACGGCTTCCAGGCGCCGCAGTTGGTTCTGGATCCGAGCAACGCGGCTCGGGTATTCCAGGGCATTCCGATTGCCGGCGTTCCGTCGGGCGCGCAACTGCTCGATCAGCAGCGTTTCGATCCGGCGCAGTATCCGGGCGCGTTCAGCCCGCTGCTTCCGTTTACGCTGCACATCGACCGTTCCTTTGAATACGGCTACTCACAGCAGGGGAACTTCACCGTCGAGCGCGAGCTCTTCGAAGACTTCTCGCTGTCGGTTGGCTACCTGTTCGTGAAGGGCACGCACCTGAATC
>JAEUQE010000982.1 GCA_016789785.1 Bryobacterales bacterium | reverse complement strand
CATCAGCAAAGTCTTCACGATTACCAGCACCTATGATCACCGCATCATTCAGGGAGCTGAGTCGGGCATGTTCCTGGCCTATATTCACGAACTGCTGCTGGGCAAATACGACTTTTACGATGAAATCTTTGCCGACATCGGCATCAACTACAAACCGTTGCGTTGGGCCGTAGACGTCAATCCGTTTCTGTCCGGCGTGGATCGCGAGCGCCAGGGCATTCGCAAACAAGCGCGCATTTTCGAATTCATCAACGCCTACCGCGTGCGCGGCCACCTGATCGCTGACGTAGACCCGCTGAATTTGATTCCGCTCTATGAGCATCCCGAACTCGAAGCTGAAAGCTATGGCCTGTCGATCTGGGACCTGGATCGCAGCTTTTTCACGGGCGGTTTGGGCGGCAAAGAGGAAGCGACCTTCCGCGAAATCTGGGCGATGTTGATCCGCTATTACTGCAGCACGGTCGGCGTCGAAAGCCGTCACATCGTCAGCAAAGAGCAAAAGCAATGGATTCGCGATCACGTCGAACGTGACGCCGAACCCGTTTCGGTGGACGTCAAAAAGCAATTGCTCAAGAGTTTGATTGCCGCCGAACAGTTCGAAAAATTCCTGC
>JAEUQE010000981.1 GCA_016789785.1 Bryobacterales bacterium | reverse complement strand
TTCCTGTTCACCCAGCCAGACCGTGCGTGCCACCGCCTGCGTAAAGTGCCGCGCGCGGATTTCCATATAGTGCGAGTCTGCGAAGAAAGCCTCCTTTGCCGTTTTGCTGGGAAAAGCAATCACGAATACGCGGTTAATCGGCGGTTCCCCGCTCGGCTTCAACTCCTTCGAGACCTCGAAGTCATACCGGAACCCCCCTCCCGCTGCTTCCAGCAATGGAGTCATCTCCGAACGATAAGCGGCATACCGCGCTTGATCCACCACCGCCAGCGCCACCATCATCTCGTATCCCATGGCATTACCATTTTCCCGCATGCGCGCCGCCGTCGACATGCAGTACCTCTCCCGTCACAAACTGCGCCCGGACAAGATAGAGCGCTGCATCGGCAATCTCATCCACCTCGGCCAGACGCCGGATCGGATGCAACCCCGCCAGCCATTCGTGCTGCTCTGGCCGGTGCATCGGAGTATCGACGATCCCCGGAGCGATCGCATTGAACCGTATCCCGTCCGATGCATACTCGATGGCCAGTTCCTTCGTCACCGCGTTCAGCCCCCCTTTGGTCAGGCTTGTCAGGGCGGCACTGACCCCGGCTACCGGCTGCTCCACCA
>JAEUQE010000980.1 GCA_016789785.1 Bryobacterales bacterium | reverse complement strand
GCATCCCATGCCAGTCTTAAAGTATAGGATACGAGTGTCATCATCGACGGCCGGGTTGCCGACCTCTGTGAGACAGGGTTTCTGGAAGGGCCGTTTCTGGTTCCCCACTTTATCTTGAATGAATTGCAGCACATTGCAGACTCTTCCGATTCTCTCAAGCGCGCGCGCGGGCGTCGTGGGTTGGATATTCTCAACAAGATTCAGAAAATGCCGGGCATCGATGTCCGGATCATCGAAGAAGATTTCCCCCATGTAAAGGAAGTGGATGCCAAGCTCGTGGTCCTGGCGAAGAAAGTCGGGGGACGCATCGTCACGAATGACTTGAACTTGAACAAAGTCGCTGAATTGCAGGGCGTGCGAGTGTTGAACATCAATGAACTCTGTAATGCGCTACGTCCGGTCGTGTTGCCGGGTGAAACCATTCGGGTCTTCGTCTTGAAGGAAGGCAAAGAGGCGGGCCAGGGCGTCGCCTACCTGGATGACGGCACGATGATTGTCGTGGACAATGCGCGACGCTGTATCGGCCGCAATGTGGATGTGACCGTGACCAGTGTGCTTCAGACGACGGCGGGGCGTATGATCTTCACCCGCTTGAAGGAGGAGTCTGAGCGGG
>JAEUQE010000097.1 GCA_016789785.1 Bryobacterales bacterium | reverse complement strand
CCACTGGCAGGACGCAACGCACATTGCCAACAATGTCGTGACGGCCGGACTGACCTACGGGAAGATCCGAATCGAAGGAAGCGGCTTTCGCGGCAAAGAACCAAACGAATACCGGTGGAACATCGACATGGGCCCGATCGACTCATGGTCGAGCCGGTTGACCTGACAGCCGGGCTCCAACTGGGTGGCGCAGGTCTCGGCCGCCCGAATTCGTCGCCCCGAGACAATCCACGTGGATGACGTCGTCCGGGCCACCGCCTCTTTGCACCACACCCGGCCCGTCCGAGGGACCCTGGGCTGGTCGAGCAGCCTCATCTGGGCCCGCAACTACAAAACCGTCGGCAAGTACGCGACGAACTCTGTTCTGGCCGAAACGGTCGTTCCCCTGAAACGCCACAACCTTTTTACGGCGCGGGCGGAGTGGTCGCAAAGGGATGAGCTGTTCGAATACGACCACGACTTGGCCCACGAGTTGTTTGAGAAGACTGGCAAGCGCGCTTTCAACGTCGGAGCGCTCACCGTGGGCTACACGCGGGAGCTTGGTTCGATGGGTCCTGTCCGGGCGGCCGCAGGGTTCAACGTGGCCGCATACTCGATCGCCGCTGCGCTGAAACCGTTCTACGGATCGCGACCAGTTGGAGTGAGTGTGTTTCTGCGCTTCCGCCTGAACGGCGGTGAATGAGTATCAGTCCGTGAGGCGATGGACGAATAGGGACTATGCCAAGTCGCTTGGAGCATTACTCACGAAGAGATAAGATGCCCGGAGAAGGAGATTGTGCGAGTGCACCGAGCGAGGCGCCGACGAGCACAAGTGGGAATAGCCCACAGCCGCCGCGTTGTCGGCCTGAAATCCAAAAGCCTGTGCCAGAACTGTGCCAAAACCCCATCTGATTGGGCGCCTTGAGGTTACTGACCGAGCGAGAGCAGATTCCCCAAGTTGTTGAAAACAGAGCAATCAGTATAGAGCCATTGGAGGGTTTGGAACCGGTTCCTGTACTTCGTAATCAGCAGGTCGCCGGTTCGATCCCGGCGGGTGGCTCCAGAAAAAAATCAATGGTTTAGAGGCCCGCTTCTGGCGGGCTTCGGTGTTTTTGTCAGCAGTTTCTTGTCAGCAAAGATCTTGGGCACGCAAATGCCAGGTGGGCCAATGCTGTTGGGTGTTCTTCCTTTACGGTGATAGCACCAGCAACTGGCGGACGATGGTCTTGGCGACATCCCATAGAACCCGGGCATCTTCGGGCGTCAGCACGATGCCGTGAGAGTATTCCTTCTGTGGATGCACATAGTTGCGGTAGTCTCGGAGCACCACTCCAACGTCCTTGGCTGAGGTGGATATCCACGAGAGTTCATGGGCCACATCAATGTAGCTTTTCAGCATCCAATCGCGGATGTCCAAGACCTTTCCGGATTTTGGGTCTTTCGGGGCAGATGCGGCCGCAACCACCCGCGCTCGCTCAGGTGGGGATAGTTTGTTGATTCTCGCCAGAAGGAGTCCTTCAAGCAGCCCTCCCATCATGACGACAGCAGAAATCGGGGCTCCATTTGAGATCGTGGAAACGCACTCGTTCCAGTGCCGAATCAGAATCGCCTCCATCTTCTGGTTGACGCCGATGATCGAGAAGGCTGGTGCCGCATCCTGTGTGACAGAATTCTCCATGGAAACCGTCGGTACCCTGGTCTGGATTGTTGCATTCATCTGCCTGATTGTTTCGACGTACCGCGTGTGGCTTCAGGAACACGGCGCGCGGCTTGCGGAAAAGCTGGACGCGTTGCTCGAAGACGCCCAGTTGCTGCGAGACCTATGGGAGAAAATTCAGGACGATCACAAGGACTCCAACTTGGTTGTCTTCCCGCTGTCAGGCTTCGATATCGAGAAGTGGGAAGAGGTTCACAAACAGTTGCTCCGTCTCTACTTTACACATCGGTTCACGCTCAACGGTGCGCATCGAGATTCAAGGATCTGGGGATCATTGAACATCTTCGATTGTCAGACGTGACCTGCTTTACCTGTTTCCATGTAGACAAGAGTACCCGCTTACTACCTTGTTCCATATCGCCTCTGAGTGGATTAGCGCATCTAGTTGGGACGTTCCGTCATCGGAAGTGGCTCCGGGCAGGTGAACTCGCCGAAGCTCCATTGAATAGGCCGCGTCGGATCGTAGTAGTGGAGGAAGAAACATACCCGCCCGTCGGCGATGCCATTTGCGCAGCCTTGCCCTCGTTTCGTAACGGCTCGGCCGTCCGGCGACAGCAAGGCTTCGTCGTAGGCCACCTGCGGCGACCGGTCGTCCCTCTCCATGAACTGCTGGAAGCGACCGACGTCGAATGACGGCTCCAGCCCAGACACTACCACTTCCACCAGAACAATGGAGATGACGCGCCGCCGGTACGCCTCGGTTTCATCGAGAAGTCCGAGAGATCGGTACGAGTAGTCGAGATCCTCACGCCACGGCGCGTCATCGCTCGGAACGATGTAGACGCCGAGGCACTGAATGGACGGCTCCTTCATCTCAGTTCTTGCGCTGTCGGTTCGCCGAAATCGACTGAAGCACATCGTCGAGCGAGAGCCCGCTCAGCCACTTCTCCCGGTCGCGCGTGTAATCACCGCCACCGGACCGACTGAGGCGCAAGAACCGTGCCAGCCCTTCCGGGCCGAGTTCGCGCTGCATCACTTCAATCGCGTGCCGATAGAACTCTTCGTCCGTCATGCTTCCCGCTCCGCTGCCTTTGCCAAGTCCAATTCCACCCGATCAGTCGTCCAGGTTGCCACGCCGGAACCGAAGAAATCAGTGTCTTCGGTCCAGATCGGGCAGCCAAGCGCGAGGGCCGCGGCCAGAATCGGCCAGTCGTCCTCGTCACGGTTGTGGATGCGCTCGCGGGCGACAGTTTCGAATGACCCTTAGGTCTCCGCTTCAACCGTTTGGACCAATCGCGCCAGCAGATCGAGCATCTCCGTCGCCGGAGCCGCCGGAATCTTCCGCGTCGCCAAGATTCCCGGCAGATGCTCGCGCGCTTCCTGGAACGCCACGTCTGGAGCCATGAATTCGACCTGCCCTGCGTACTTGCGCAACAAGCCGAGCACACGCGAACCCAGCACCGCGCGAATGAGAATATTCGCGTCAAGCACCAGCATCGCTAGCCCTCGCTAGCCCTTCCGCGTCCGCCGCTCGCGCCGAGTCCGCTTGAAGTCGGCCACGATCTCGTCTTCTGTAGTTCCCACCGCGGCGATCAACTCCTGCATCTTCTCACCGGCCACGCGCAGGGCTTCCAGATCAGCCTGGCTTGGTTTGGGCTTGGTGGGAACGTAGATCCCAATCGTCGAGCCGTGGCGCGTGATCGCGACGGGCGTCTTCGATTCCAGGTAGTCCGCCAGGTTCTCCCGAAACTCCCGAATTCCGACTTTGGTCGTCTGCATGGCCGCTTCCCGATTGCGTACACAATGATAACACATTGCGGAGCATCTTTCCCAGCGCGAGGCGCGGCGGTTGAAATCCGGTGACCTTTGCGGACCTTCGCGGATGCTCCCTTGCCCGTCCGCATAGTTTCCACCAACTTCCGCAAACCTCCGCAGAAGTCCCCAAATCAGACCACCAACAACGGAGGACGATAGTGGAACATAAAGAGACGCATCCCAGCTCCGCCGCATCCTTTCCCTTGATCGTTGTCGCCGTGCGGCTTATGCTGTGGTGCAGTCACCGTGCGGTGTATATCAAACGGGATGCGAGAAAGGAGAGACAATGGCGACGAAACAGCACAATGTCAGGCTTCCAGACGACCTGTCGGCAGCCATCGAACTGGCTGTGGCCGAGCGTGGCTACGAATCCGCCAGCGCTTTCATGCGTCACGCCATCCAGAAGGAACTGCGGCACGACGACAACGCCGTGGCCGAAGTGGCAACGCGCATCGCCGCCACGCTGAATCCCCAGGCCAAGGAACTGCGCTCCGTCCACACGGCGCAGCTCGCAACATTCGCGTACGTCGATGCGCTGACCAAAGTCCTGCTCACCTGTATCGCGGAGCCGTCGGGTCCATTACACACGTCGTATAGTCAACCGCCGGCTGGCATGACAACTTCTGGTCCGACAGGAGCAGTTTCTCAACTGCAGAACTCTACCCAAGACATCCGGAGTTTTGTCGAAGCCAAGCAGCCCAAGTCCGACATACAGTTTGCGGCGGTGGTCGCGTACTTCCACCAGTTCGTTGCTCGCGAAGGTGAAAGAAAAGAGACCATCGACAAAGAAGTATTGAAGGATGCCTTCCGGAAGGCACAGCGAAAAATCCCGAAGGACTGCGGGTTCACGCTGGTTAATGCCCTCAATGCTGGAGTTCTCGACCGAAAGGACGGAAAGTTCTCAGTAAACTTCGTTGGGGAAAATCTGGTGGCAATGACCCTCCCCGGTGATGCAGCGTCGCCGTCGGTTTCGAAGGGCAGAAAGAAATCCAGAAAACCAGCGCAGAGGACTGGTGCAAAGAATCGGTCCAGGTAGGAGTTCTGGCGTGACTCCTGCTCAATCTGCGATAGACGCAGCCTTCGCGGGACTTTCAACGCTGAAGAAAGTGATCGGGCGGGTTCGTTCTAAGCAGGTCTCTTCGGACGATCAGAAGCGGACAGCCAAGGCCACCGCTCTGACCTGGTTCCATTCGCATCGACCTGCGGTAGCGACAGCGACCAGCGAAGAGCACGTGCAACCAATCGACCGCGTGTATCACGATCTGATTGCATTCTCGGCCAAGGCGGCGCTGAAAAACAGGTACCTCAAGACTATTGGAGCCGGTCTGAAGCAAATTTCGACGTTTCAAATCGAGTTAGCATTGCAGCTTGCAAGATCTTGGGGATTGGCCCTGCTGCGGGCGCGTCATCATCGCTCTTGGCCCGACTGGTAGTGGAGCCATTCCAGAGGATGAGAGAGCCGATTACAACCATCGCCCCATTTCCGGGAATCCAGGCCAAGGGGTGGAAGACTTGACGGGGGTGGGCATCGGTGGCGGTACCGACTGAAGCTTGGAGCGGACTTCAGCGCGGTACTGCCCTTCAGGGTGGCGCTTGCGCTACAGCGTAAGGTCCATGTCAGGAATCCGATGTCTGTCGAATCTCCACAATATTGCCAGCGTTCGCGCGGTTGCCGAATGTGCGCCAACTCGCCACACATAGCCGTGCCCCATTCCCGAGTTCCGCAGGCATCCGCCGAGTTGCGGCTGCCAGAATCCATGCAGGCCAGTCCATCACGCTTCCCCCATGCGCGGATGCATCCCCAACCGGCTTTTGTTCGCCGCCTCAACTCTGGCCGCCTCAATCTCCTTCGCCTGGCCCAATCCTGCTTCCGTCAAGCGATAGAGATGGCGCGGGGGGCGCCCTGTGGGGCCTCCGGTTTCCCACATGGTATCGAGCCACTTGCGCTCAGCCAGGCGAATCAGAATGGGATAAAGCGTGCCGGCCTTGAGGCCTGTCTGCTGGCACAAATCATAGCCATGGCGCCACGCGGACGGGTCTTGCGCCAATGACAGCAGCACGGCGACGGTCTGTTCCGAAGGGGGTCGATTGCGCTGCACGGGTTAAGCCTACATAGATAGAGTTTGCTTGTCAACCCGCTCTTGCCGGTCTGCTCTTCTACGCATTTTGGGATCAGGTTATGCCGCGTTCTACGGTTCTTCAGATTGGTGCAATCGAATAGTCCGTGTTTTCAACGACTTCACTGTGGCCATGAGATTGCTATTCCCAGGGTAGGGTTGATAGAGGTATTCCGCTTGGTGGTGGCAGTTGCCTCCGGCCGACGGGTTGTTACCCGGGATCTCGCGTGATGGCGGATTCCGGGTTTTTTCTTTTTCGCCGGTTCCGCGATCCGGGCGCATCGCGAGCGTTTGCCTGCCCCGTTTGCCTGATACATCCACACGCAGCTACGATTGAAGATGCCCCATGATCGGAAACCTGTACGCCAAATGGATTGATAACTGGGAGTTCAAGCTTGCCACTGCGGATTCCAACCGCGTGGTGCGCCCTTTCGACTGGGGCGCCGAGTGGCTCACCCAGCAGCCAGTGAACGGCAATGCGGCCGAAGTGGTCCAACACCTGACTGCGGACGCGGTGCGCAACTCAAAGGACTTCTATCATTTCCAGACTCCGTCCGACTACCGGCTGAACGGCGGGCATTTGACCTTCACCAGTGCGGTTCGCTCGCCGTACCCGGAAAACAACACCGTCCATGCCGATTTCTTTCCGGCCCCTCAGGATCAGGGCCGTGCCGTCCTGGTGTTGCCCCAATGGAACAGCGACGTGAATGGGCATGTCGGACTGTGCAAGCTACTGAATCGATTTGGCCTGAGTGCCTTGCGGATGAGCATGGCCTATCATGACCGGCGGATGCCGGCGGAGCTTCAGCGCGCCGACTACGCGGTGTCAAGCAACGTCGGGCGCACGATTCACGCGTCCCGGCAGAGCGTGATCGACGTCCGTTCCTGCCTTTCCTGGCTCGAGCAGCAAGGCTACCAGCGGTTGGCGATTCTTGGCACAAGCCTCGGTTCCTGTATCGCATTCATCTCCGCCGCCCATGATGAGCGCGTGAAGGTTGGCGTGTTCAACCATGTCTCCATGTATTTCTCTGATGTGGTTTGGACGGGACTCTCCACCAAACACGTCCGCCAGGGTTTCGAAGGGCATGTGACCCAGGAACAGCTCCGAAAGCTCTGGGCCGTCATCAGCCCCGCCAGCTACTTGGAACGGCTGAAAGGCCGAAGCATGAAATCGCTTCTCGTCTGGGCCAAGTACGACACCACGTTTCTCCCCGAGTTCTCGATCCAGGTGCTGGACAGTTTCAAGCATCACCGCCTGCCCCATAAGGTTTTCACGCTTCCCTGCGCCCACTACACCACGGGGAAATTCCCGTTCAACTGGATGGATGGGCTGACGATGTGCCGCTTCCTACGCCGTAACCTGTAGCATCCAGCCGACGGCACACCATATCTAGTTGTGCGGTTCCGAAATTTTCATTTGACAGCTCGCCGTTTGCGCCTTAGTATGTAGCTATCACTGAGAAAGGAGGTGGTCCAGTCAATATATGAGTACTGGTAGTAGATATTCCACGCGCGAGGTGGCCGACTGTTGAGTCGACCGTTCCTATCGTAGCTGGTTTCGTTCAGTGGCGAACCTAAGTTCCTGTGGACCGGCCGCCGACTGCGCGAGGGATGAAAACCGGTGCCCCTCGGGGGAATGATCGCATTCCGCCAAGGTTGAGCCGCGTAATTTGCATCCTTACGGCTTAGCGAAAACCCCTGCCCGTGCCCGAGTCTCGGCACCGGCAGGGGTTTCGTGTTTGTGCACACTGGAGTTCTGGCCAGAATCCGCCGATTACCTGACTACTCCGATGGAATAGGATAAGAGGCATGGGCCGGGTATCGACGGCAGTCTTATTGTTCTGGTTGTTCGTCTTCTCGACGGCGGAAGCCAGTGCGCCTTGGACGCAGAGCGTTTTCCGGAAGGATCCGCGATTGGTGCGGCTGGAGCGCTTCTTCTCCAAGTACTCGTGTCCCATCACTCCGCTTTCCAAGGACTTCCTGATCGCGGCCGACACCTACAACCTCGATTGGCGACTGCTGCCCAGCATCGCTTTCGTAGAGTCCAGTGGGGGGAAGGCCTATCGCAACAACAACATCTTTGGATGGGGCAATGCGGATATCCCATTTTCCTCAGTCCGGGTCGGAATCTACACGGTAGCTGAACGCTTGGCGAACTCCAGACCTTACCAGGGAAAAAGACTTCAGCAATTTCTGGCGACGTACAATCCCCATGAAGGATATGGGGATCGCGTCAAGAATGTCATGGTCCAGCTTGGGCCGATTGAGCCGGCGTTTTGGCTGATGGACTAAGCTTTTCACCGGGTTTCGCCGATAGTAGAGCATGTCGACGGATCGCGTCCTGACACAGGAGGAGATCGATAGCGTATTTCGGAACCTCCGGGACTCCTCGGCCGAGGACGACCCCGCCGCGAGAGCACAATTGTATGACTTCCGGCGCCCAGACCGGATTGCGAAAGACCAGCTCCGTGCTATCCATTTGCTGCACGAGTCGTTCTCCCGCAGCCTCAGTTCCAGCTTATCTGCGTACCTCCGCAACTACGCACTTGTCAATCTGGTCTCCGTAGAGCAATTGTCGTTCATGGAGTTCTCGCAGTGTCTGCCCGCTCCTACCTGCATCATCTCCATCGGCATGCGCCCGTTTGACGGTAACGCCATTCTGGAGATCAACCCCTCGCTTGTTTTTCCCGTCCTGGAGATGCTGCTGGGCGGTTCGGGCAAGGGCGGGATGCGCCCCGATCGCGAAGTGACGGAAATCGAGCAGAGCATTCTGGAGAGCTTGTTCCGGATCGTTCTGCACGATCTTAAGGAGGCATGGTCCACCGTCACCAACATGAGCTTCACCATCGACACTTTCAAGACGGAAGCACAACTGCTGCAGATTCTGGCTCCGAACGAGGCGGTCGTCGCTGTAAGTCTCGAGGTCCGCATCGGCGAAAGCTCTGGAATGATGAACATTGGAATGCCTTCCATCATCATCAAGATGTTGCGGCAAAAGTTCGATCAACAGTGGTCGATGCGCAAGTCGGAGTCAACCCAGATTGAGCGTGACCGGATATTCTCCCTGATTAAGCCGTCCACCATTCACATGGACGCCCGCCTGCGGGGTCCGACGCTGACCGTGGATGATCTGCTGAACCTGGACGAAGGTGACGTGCTCTCGTTCGACTATCCCGTTCAGAAGCCGCTCGACATGCTGGTGAACGGAAAGCTCAAGTACCGTGGCTCCCTCGCTACACGAGGGCGCAAGAAGGCCTTCCAGATCGACGAATTCTATCATCCCGTCGAATAAGCACACCGCCACCTGGGCGGGAGTGGCAGATCACATCCTCCGGTCTTCGAGTTTCGTCCAGACTGCTGGCGACTTCTGGCGGCGCGGCATTGCATTCCGGCGCGGATTGCATACAATAGTCCGAAGCCGTACTGGGACTAGGACTACCATCTGATACGGCCGGTTCGATTTTCGCAGGAGGGGTGGAATGCAGCGAGGATCCGTGTACCCGCGCTTCGTACGAGCGCTGTTCGTTCTCAGCGTCAGCGGTATCATGCTCATGGCACAGGGCGACCGTGGTGCAATCACAGGTGTGGTAACCGACCGTTCCGGGGCGTCTGTTCCGAACGTCACGATCGAAGTTGTCAACACTGCGACCAACGTCCGTCTCGAAACGGTCTCGACGGGGACGGGCGCTTACCGTCTGGTGGGCCTGCCGATCGGGCTCTACGACCTGACCGCCAAGGCAAACGGGTTCAACAGCTACATCCAGCGAGGCATCCAGATTCAAACGAATCAGACGGCCGCCATCGACATCAACCTGACGGTCGGCGCGGTGACCGAAAGTGTGACGGTGCAAGGCGGTGTGCCGCTCATCCAGACGGAATCGGCCGATGTCGGTACCGTGGTGGAATCGAAACAGTTTCTGGATCTGCCGCTTGCGCTTGGCGGTGGTATTCGCAATCCGTCCAACTTCATCCGGCTCTCACCGGGCGTCACTCCAACGGGCACCTGGACCAAGTCCATTTCCGGAGGCGGCGGATTTCAGGATCAGATCTACTACGACGGGATCGCTCTCAGCCGGGGTGACCTCTCCAACGACGCCGAGGTGAATCCGTCGGTCGACGCAATCGCCGAATTCAAACTCATCACAAATAACTACTCCGCCGAGTACGCGCACGCGATGGGTGGCGTGACCAGTTTCACCATGAAGTCGGGAACGAACCAGCTTCACGGCACCGGGTTTCACTTCCTGCGGAACGAAAAGCTCGATGCCCGCGGATTCTTCCCCACCGTTCGCGCTCCTTCGAAACAGAATGAGTGGGGTGGCACACTGGGCGGCCCGGTCTTGCTTCCGAAGATTTACAACGGTAAGGACAAGACGTTCTGGTTCTTCTCCTTCGATCAGTTCTACCGCCGCGGCGGCGCGCTTGGCGGTTTGAACACACTACCCACGGCGCGCATGCAGTCCGGCGATTTCAGCGAGTTGAACAAGTTGGTCTATGACCCGGCGAGTTCCGCCAACGTGGGGCAGCGCATGCCGTTCGCGGGCAATCGCATCCCCACCAGCCGTTGGAGCGCCGTGTCATCCAAGATGGTGCCTTTCATCCCGGATCCGGAACTAGCGGGTTTGGCGAACAACTCCATCGCGCCGCTGGGCAGTCCGCGCGCCGATGAGCGCACACTTGGATTCAAGATCGACCACATGTTCAGCGCGAAGCACCGTGTCAGCGGTATGTACAACGACACTTACCGTCCGTCGATCAAGAGCCCTGGTCCCTCGCGGTTGCTGCCGATTGGCGGCGAGGCGGAAACGCTGATCCTGAACTACAACCTGCAGAAGGTTCGCACCAACGTGCTGCACCTGAATATCGACTCGAACCTGTCGCCGACCGTGCTCAACCATATCGGCCTTGGCTACAGCCGCTTCCGTAACCCGAACTTCTCGCTCGGTTTCAACCAGGGCTGGACTCAGCCGAATGGCGGCAAGCTCGGTCTTCGCGGACTGCAGTTCGATCTCGCACCCACCGTGCTCTTCGACACCGAAGGCTACACCCGGTTCGGAGACGACATCGCAAGCGACAACTACTTCCACACGTTCACCGTACTCGACACGGTCACAATGATTCGCGGCAACCATACGTTCAAGTTCGGCGGCGAGATTCAGCGCCATCGCGACAACTACCGCAACTTCGGCAACGGTGGCGGTACCTTCCGCTTCCGGCGCGAGACAACTGGATTGCCAGGTGTCGCGAACTCGGGTGACGCCTTCGCGAGTTTTCTCCTCGGCGAGACCTACTCATCAAGCGCATTCTTCCGCGACTCACTGCCAGGCGGGCGTTACACGGTCTTCGGCTTTTTCCTGGATGACACATGGAAGCTGACGAACAAGCTCACCCTGACCCTGGGCTTCCGTTGGGAACCGGTGACTCCGCATAGCGATCCCGCAGGACGCATTTCGTACATGGACCTCGCCGCGCCCAATCCAGCCGCGGGCAACCTTCCGGGCGCAATGCGATTCGGCGGTAGTCCGGGCAATGGCAATCGCTACCTGAACATGCTCTGGCACAACTATGCGCCTCGCGTTGGCATTGCATACCGGCTCGCCAACCGGACGGTCCTTCGCGGTGGGGTCGGCATCTTCAACTCGAACTACATCAATCAAGGCCTCGGTCTGCCGGCCTTCGGCTACGCGACAACGGCCTCGTTCGTATCGCCGGATGGTGGCACCAGTCCCGTGTTCAACTGGGATGGCGGCTTCCCGCAGAACTTCCGCCGGCCGCCCGTGAAGGAGATCACGGCGGCGAACGGACTTGGCGCGACCGCTGTGCTGCCTACCGAATACCGGCTTCCCTACAAGCTGCAATGGAACTTCCTCGTCGAGCATCAATTTGCGAATGATCTCTCGATGAGCTTCGGCTATGTCGCCAGCGTCGGCCGGCATTTGTACGCGTCGCAGCAATTGAACGAGTTGCCCGACCAGTACAAGAACCTGCCCGCTTCGCTTCTGACATCGAACATCAATTCCGATGCCGCCCGAGCCGCCGGCATTCGCGAGCCGTTCTCAGGATTCGCGACGCTTTACGGCGCCGCTGCCCGTGTGAATCAGGCCTTGCGAGCATTCCCGCAGTATCAAGGCGTCGGCATCTACGGCTCCACTTACGGCAACTCCAACTACCAATCGTTCCAGTACAAACTCGACAAACGGTACGCCCGCGGGCTGTCGGGTACGGTCGCCTACACGTGGTCGAAGTTCCTCACGGACGCGGCGATGTTTGACGACAACCCCGCACAGCAGACAGCATTCCAGCGTGAGAAGTCGTACCATCCGACCGACTACCCGCACGTGTTCACGTTCTCCCTGAACTACGACCTGCCGTTCGGAGATGGGCGCAAGTTCAAGGCCACAAGCAACGTGGTGAACAAGCTGATCGGAGGCTGGAACTTTGCCACCGTGAACAGCATCACTTCGGGCGGACGGCTTTTTGTCACCACCTCGAACACGCTGCCGTGGTTCAACCTCGGGTTGCGTCCGAACCTCCTTTCGGGCGACATTCGTTCGAACATCTCGATGGCGGAATACGATCCGAACGATGCGAATCGCAACACCTACCTGCTGCGCACGGCCTTTGCAACGCCGGCCGCGGGAACGCTTGGGAACGCTCCGCGCGCGCTCGAAGTTCGTGGCCCGATGCGCATTGACGAGTCGCTGGCCCTGCTGAAGAATACGAGGATCGGCGAGCGTTTCACCTATCAACTCCGTATGGAAATGCAGAACCCATTCAACCGTGTGGTCTTCGGCAATCCCATCACGGACTTCACCTCGGCGGCATTCGGGAGAATCAGCGGCGTGCAGATCGGTCCGCGCAACATCCAGATCGGCATGAAGCTGATTTTCTGAGCGCTAGCCGCACGGCGTCCGCCTCTGGCGAAGGGGCTGCACGTCATGACTCGCGCAACATTCACCAACAACGTTCTGGTTCGACGGCAGTCACCGATCCCGCGAAGGCCGGCGAGGCTCCTCCGCCACGAGAGTCGCGCCGGCCTTGGTGTCTGGGTACAGGCGCTTCTCCCCGTTTGGCCAGATCACTTCCACATCGATCGCCTGCGCGGCACCAATCCCGAAATGCAAGTCGCAGCAGACGCTGGATGCGTAACCTCGCGACGTCTGCACTTCCTGCCATTGATTGCCCGCGCGCACGTGTGCTCCCTGAGGCGCTCTCACCGCGATCCAGTTGCCCGCGTTCCGTGTGGTGTTGCGCCAGATCCGCACGGGCTCGCCGAGCGCGGTGATCACGAGATCCAGACGCCCGTCGCCATCGAGATCGGCCACCGCGAGACCACGATGCGCGGCAGCTTCGCCGAGATCGCCGCCAGACCGGAATTCGCTGCCCTCGTTCAGAAGGATGAGATTGGGCTCGCGGTACCGCTCGGAGCGAACTTCTTCGATGTTGTCGGTCACATGCGAGTTCGCCGTCACGATGTCCTTGAGCCCGTCGTTATTGAGGTCGGCAAGTGCAACACCCCAGCCACTCCTTCGCACCGTGAGAACGCCAACTTTCGAGGGGTACGTGACATCGCGAAAACCGGCACCAGTATTTCGGAACAGGGGAAACGTCTCGCCAACCAGCGCCGTTAAGAGAATGTCTGGACGTCCATCGTTATCGTAGTCGCGAAACTCGGCGCCCATCGACGACAGCGGCTTTCCCATATCATTGAAGGCTACGCCCGCCGGAAGTGCGGACTCTTCGAATGCGCCTCCGGTATTGCGAAACAGGAAGTTCGCAACCGTATCGTTGGTCACGAAGATATCGGGTTTGCCATCGGCGTCATAGTCAGCCACGGCCGCGCTCATCCCTTTGCCGATGTGCTCTGCGATGCCTGTGCGTCCACTGACATCTTCAAACTTCCCCGCGCCTATGTTGCGATACAGCCTGTTCGCGGTTCCCCGGAATTCGCCTGGATGGCAGTAGACGCGAAGCTTGCGCTCACCATCACCACAGAATCGGTCAATGGCGGGAGTCCAATCGAGATAGTTCACCACGAAGAGATCCAGCCGCCCATCCGCGTCATAGTCGAGCCAGGCACCGGCCACGCTCCACTTCTCGTCGCGCACGCCGGCATTCGTCAGCAACTCGAAGCGTCCACGCTGATTGCGATAGAGCAGATTGCGGCCCGCACCCGCGACAAAGAGGTCCACCCATCCGTCCCCGTCAAAGTCGCCCGCGGCGGCTCCGATCGAGAAGCCCTCTCCTTGGAGGCCGGCCTGGTCGGTCACATCGGCGAACTGCCAGTCGCCAAGATTGCGATAAAGGCGATTCCAGAATCGGGACCCCGTCTTGCGGAGCGACGGGATCTCGGCGCCGTTGGTGAAGAAGAGATCCGGACGGCCGTCGTTGTCGTAGTCGAACACCGCGAGTCCCCCGGCCATGGTCGAAACAAGTTGCTTGGTGGGAGTAGGGAAGTGCTCCAGTTGGAAGGGGAGCGCCTTGCGCTCGAAGGTGACATCCGCACTTCGAGTTGTGGAGGAGGGCTTCGTGGCCACGGAGGCTCTCTCGATCTGCTGCAGAATACGTTTGGCTTCCGCATTCGACGGATCGGCGCGCAGCGCACTGTTCGCGGATGATTTCGCTTCGGCGTAGCGGCCAAGCTTGAACAACACGGACGATTCGCCCGACAGGGACTCCGCATGATTTCGGTCGGCCGCGATCGCACTCCGGTAGGCTTCAAGAGCCTCGGTGTACTTGCCGCGTTCTTCTTCGATGCGCGCAGCGAGGTGGCGCGTACGAACACGTGCTTCGCCGAGTTTCTCAGCCCGTGCATTCCATTCCAGCGCTTCTTCAAAACGTCCCCGAAAGAAGAGCAGCCTCGCAAAGGCATAGTGAGCCTGCGCCCATTTCGTTTCTCGTTTCAACAGCGCGAGGAATTCGGCTTCCGCTTTGGCGTGGTCACCCGCCTGCTGCCAGCACAGCGCAAGCAGGTAGCGCGCGTTCTTATCCTTGGGTTCCTCGCGAAGCAGTTGTTCCAGCGTTCTCGCAGCTTCCAGGAATTTCTGCTCTCGAAACAGCCGTGTTGCCTGATCGCGAAGCCCGGCCGTCTGCGCGATGAGCAGCATGGCAGCGGCGAAGATCAGAGGAATCGCTTTCATGGCAGGATGCGCCTCGGGACTCGTTTGCGATATTCCGCCTTCCAGTAGGATGCGCGATGCGGCTCGATCTCGGCAAGTAGCGCATAGGCCTCTTCGAGCAACGGCTCCAGGCGGAGCGCTTCGAGCGCTTCCGTGCGCGCGGCCTTGCGATCGCCGGAGGCGAGAAGAGCCGCTGCAAGATTCATGCGCCGCAGCGAATTCCCGGGCTCTTCCGCGGTCACGGCCCGGAACCAGCGAACGGCTTCGGCGGCCTTGCCTTGTCTGAGGAATTGCAGCCCGGCCACTTGCGCAAACGCTCCGTCGCGCGCTCCGGATGCGAGCACCTCATTCAACAGCAGCACTCCTTTTTGCAGCCGGGCAAGTGCGAGGTTCTCGCGAGCGTCTGCTTTCGCCGAACTCGAAATGTACGCAAGAGCGAGATTACGCTTCTTCAACGGCGCCGCAGGTTCCCGCCACGCGCGCAACTCGGCGCTATCCTCAGCGGCGGGACTCTGCGGTGTCCGCCGGATCCGGTGATCCGTGAATGCGGTGTGCCCGCCATCGTACGCCCGCTTGCGAGGCATGTGGCATCCTGCACAATCATCGCCCTTCTGTTCGCGGTGCGTGGCGACTTCGCTTTCATGGCATTTCAGGCAACGGTCGCGGTAGTAGCCTGCGCGTTCCGTGGCCGGGGGCTCCCGGTGCGGATTATGACAGGAGGCGCACCACATGCTGCCTTTGCTTTCGGTGGCACAGCGACTGGCGGCGAGTTGTTCGGAGTGACTCACAACTTTCAAATCCTGGTGAGTAGCGTTGCTCGCCACATAGACGCTGAAGACTTCTTCCAACGCCATGCCGGGCCGGAAGTCGCGAAAGTCTCTTCTGGGGTTCGGAATGCGCGCTTCTCCCGAGAGATGACATGCTTCGCACACGCTGTCGCGCTGGACTTGCGGGAGACGCGCCGGATTGAGGATGGTTCCCCGCACGGGTTTGCTGATGTGTGCCGAGCCATCTCCGTGACAGCGGTCGCAGGAAATCGCTGCGGGTGCGAAGGGCGGATCGAGATAGCGGTTTTGCGTGCCCGCGATGGGCCTCGCACCGCCGGCATGACAGAACAGGCATTCCGCGGTGATCGGGCGATAGAAGTCGGGGGCGGGATCATGGTCGTAACCCGGCGACAGATCCCATTTCCTTTGCTCGCGGTACCACGCGATGGGTGATTGGAAGAGTGAGTCACCCTGACGCCATGCATAGCTCTTGCCCTGATGCCCTGAGCCGATGGCGAACTCCATGGCGTAGCTTGCGCGAAAGCCCCTGAGCGATACGGCGTGGCTTCCGTCACTGCGGACAGAAAACCTGCGGCCCGACGGCGCGTGAGTCCACTCACGGCTTGGTTGGGCTTCTGGGACGGGAGCGCTGATGCTCCGTCCCATACCCGTTTGGGCGAAGCTCGCCGCGATCTCCGAGTGGCACGTCGCGCAGCGCGAATCCGCGTGCGCGAGACTGATGAGCCACCAGAGCCACAACACCATGTGGATTCGATTGTCTCCTACTGCCTCGCATCAGACGGTGTGCATTACCAGCCGCCCCACGGCCAAGGATCATCATCAATGAATCTGACAAGCGGGCAGCGGACGCCAGCGGCCTTCGCGCTTCGGAAGACGGCCATAGCATCGGGCCCGGATGCCACGAGGCGACCTTCGTCAAGCGCGATCCAAAGGCCTCGATACTCGCCCGCGTGCTTCGCGAGCCACTCCTGTTGCGGTGACAGACCGGCGACGGTGGACATCGCTCTCAACCCCACGGCATCGAAAACGTGAATCCGTCAAGGCACTTCGCTATCTCCGCCTTCGCTTCCTCCGCCGCGGGGAACGGACCTTCAATTCCCTGACGCAGCATCCACGACCGCCACGTTTCCAGACGCTGCTCTTTCTGGCCGCGATCGTTCATGATCGTGTACGAGCGAATCAGCAGCCGCGCTTCCAACTCCGCAACGGCCTGCTTGTCACCCGACCGGTCCAGCGAGCCGTCGTCGAGCGACTTCAACAGCATCCGGCCGCCTTTCGACATTCCATCCAGTTGCCACGTCTGCCTTCCCAGCGCGAGGCCGAGAAACGCGCCCCACAGCCGCCGGTGAACGAAAGTCGCTTTGCCATTCACAAGCGGTGCCCAGATCACGTCCGCATGCTGCTCCAGCGCACGGATCACCTCATTCACAGCGCGCGCCAGCGGGTGGCCCCACGACCCGCCCTTCACCGGCTCGCCTGTGATCAACGTGGTCACGTTGGGCAACACGGCATCGGAAGCAAGAAGCAATCCGCGTGTCTCAAGCTCCTTGAGGACCGCGGCCAGATGTGGATCTGCGGCAGGCATGGGCGCACCTTTCTCAAACGTTCTTTACTTCGGGACAGCGGGAGGCGCGGGAGGCGCCGGTGTCTTCGGCAACGGCGGCACTTCGGGCACTTGCTTGTAGTCAGGAGGGATCTGGAACACCTGTGGGTCCGGCTCCATCGACTCGATGATGCGGCACCGGCACAACTGCTCGCCGAACGGTCCCGTGATCTTCGTCAGCACGGGAAGCTGCGACTTCGTGGCCGTCCAGATTTCGGTGATCACCGGAGGCTGCGGAGTCTGCGGCGCGTTCGGGAGTTGCGGCGGGGTCGGCAATGCCACCATGTACCGCTTGCCCTCGGCTTCAATTCCGTCAATCAACTTCTTGCCAAGATCCTCGACGTTGGGCGGCGTCGCGGGCGGCGTGAAACCCGGCATGGAAGGCAAATTCATGGGCGGCATCGGCGCCTGTGGCAGTTGCGGCGGCTGAATCATCCGCACTTCCTTCTTCAGATGATCCAGAACGAACGTGCGCGGGTCGCCAGCCTTGGTCAGGACCGACGTATCACCGAAATCCGCCCTCATGCGGCCGTCGGCCGACCGAAACAATTTCGATGGATATTGTTGCGCCGCGTCGAGTTTGGCCGACTGCATGGTCGTAACACACTCCGCACACGCGGCTGGGAGATTCTGCGGTTTCGCTACCACAGCCGTCAGCTTAGCACTTGGCGCGATCCTTGGCACCCTAAGAGCCGTGTGCCGGAGTGTGCGCAGAGGGCCCGCTAGAAAGTGATCTTCGCGCCGACCTCCATGCGCCGGGGCGCCGAGTTCACACCGGTGGTCGATCCAAACACAGCCGAGTTCACGGCGTTGGTCGGTCCGGCGAAATACACCTGGTTCAGCGAATTGAAGAAGCGCCCCTGAAGGATCAACGTCCAACGCTCCTTCAGCCGCACATTCTTGTCCACCGAGATATCCCAGTTCTTCGCCGTATCCTGACGGACGTTCGGCAGGAACCGGGGACCGTTCGGGATCACAAACTCGGGCGTCACCGAGAATGCCGCCGTATTGAACCACGGCTTCGTGCAGAAGCAAACAGGATTGAAGTCGCGGGCATTGGCTCGTGATTCCTCAATTGGAAGCTTCGGCTGCTGACCGGCAACCACACTCGCACGGGTCGGTTCCGCGCCACCAAGCCGCGAGAGATTCGGTCCGCCAATGTCAATCGGACGTCCGCTTTCGTAAGTGTGGAAACCGAATACCGTCCATCCGCCCACAAGGTAGTTGAGCGCTCCACCGCGATTCAGCAGTTTCTTCCCTTTTCCGAAGGGCAATTCGTAGGCATACGTAATGATCAGCCGCTGCGGAACATCCCATCGCGAGACCGAACGCTCCAGCCTCGGGTTGTAGATATCGCGCAGCGCCGAAGGATCGTTGAAGGCATTGCCATTCCCCACGCCGCCGATGTCGAGCAACTTTGAGATCGTGTAGTGCGCGCTGACGGAGAGGCCTGCCGTGAACCGGCGCTCGTATTTGAACGTCGCCGCGTGATAGGTGCTGGCACCCGCGGGAAAGCGATTGGCGAGCAGGCTTCCGCCGTAAGCATCGGTCAGGCTCGGTGTGGCGTACTGTGGATACGGCTTGAGCAACTGCATCCGGAACACGGTGGCCTGTGCCAGCGGTCCACTCGTGATCTGGCCCGCGAAAGGATTCGCGACGCGCTCATTCAGGAACCGGCCGCCTTGCGCGAGATTATCGGGATGAATCTGATTCAGTTGCACACTGGGCAGAGGCAGTTTCACACCATGTGAACCGAAGTAAGTCGCGTCGACGATATTGCTGCGCCCGATCTGCCGGGAAACCGCGAGATTCCACTGCTGGATGTAGCCCGCGGGTACGCGGCGGACCACAGTGCCGCGGCTTGGGAAACTGCCAGTGAGGTAGCTCCCATCGGTGATGCGATCCACGTTGAGATTGAGCCCGCCGCCAAACGGATCGCTCAACGTCGTACGCGGAGTGAAGTCAGGGTTGACGGAAACCGCGGGGACGTTGAAATCGAACGGTGTGCTGACCACGCCAGTCTCCAGTCCGATCGGGAGGAAGAAGATCCCGTAGCCGCCGCGCACTACCGTCCTGTTGTCGACGCGATAAGCGAAGCCCACGCGAGGACCGAAGTTCCGGTAGTTCGCATCACGCACCGATCGCGGATTGTTGCCGCCTGTGTAAAAGATCGCACCAGGCCGGTTCACCAGCGGATTCCGGGCATCGGCATCAAAGTAAGTGAGCCGGTTGTGCGATTCCGCGGTGCCCGTCTCCGTCTCCCAACGCAGACCGAGATTCAACGTGAGCCGCTGGGTCACTTTCCAGTCGTCCTGGAAGTAGATGCCGTAGTAGTGGCTGTAAGCACTCAAGGGTTCCACTCGCTCAAACGAGAAGGAACCCGCGCCGAGGAGGAAACTGGCCATTCCGAATCCCTCGGTAGGACGCGCCGCCGCCTGATGATCCTGCTGGGTGAAGTTGGAACCAAAGCTGAATGCGCCGGTCGGATTGAAGATCTGGAACGGATAGAACTTGTAGGCGCGCCACTCGCCACCGAAGCGCATGTTGTGGCGGCCTCGCACGTAGACCATCTGTTCCTGCGCGCCGTATGTGTCGCGAGGCTGATTGTTGAACGCGCGCCCGCCCATCTCCGTGAAGCCGAAACTGAAGTTCGGGTAGAACAACACGGCGGCGTTGTCGCGAAGATACGAAGGCAAGCCAAGAGTGGTTGGATCAAAGCCCAGTGTCGCCTTCGGGAATTGATTGGCGCGGAAGCGCGCCCAACTCAGCCGGAACACATTCGAAAGGCGCGACGTGATCTGATACGTGTCGTCAAGGCCGATGTTGCGGAACGTATCACGCACGGAAGTCGTGTCGGCGAAGCGCACGATCTTGCCGGGAAAGTCCTGCAGGTTCTCCTGAATGTTGAAGCGCCCGAACAAGCGGTGCTTGTCGCTGAAGAACTGGTCGATGCGCGCGGAGAACAGGTCCCGGCTGAATTTCAGCACGTCGCGAAACAGATAGTTCTGCCGGTTGGTGACGGGATTGCCTTCGATGTTCCCAAGTGGATAGTCCTGCAACACTCTTCGCGCCACGGGATGCAGCCTCGCGCCCGGGATCATATTGCCCGGGAACGGATCGCGAGTACGCACACCATTCACAATGCGGGAAGTGCTGGGATCGAAGATGCGGATCAACTGCGGTTGGTTGTTCACCACGGCGACGGTCTGCGAAAAGTCGCCGGCACGCTCACGCTCGGTGGGCGAATTGAACAGCCCCGGCCCGATCGGATCATTCTCGCGGCGTCCTTCAAAGCTGGTGAAGAAGAACGTCTTGTTCTTGCCGTTGTAGAAACGCGGAATCAGCACCGGACCGCCAAAGGTCATTCCGTATTGATGCCGGCGCACGATGGGCTTGGCCAGCCGGTTGCGGTTGTTCGTGAAGCTGTTCGCATTGAACGCATCGTTCTGGTGGTAGTAGTTCATCGTGCCGTGGAACTCGTTGGTGCCGTTCTTGGTCACGATGTTCACCGCGCCGCCGCCGCTGCGCCCGAATTCGGCGGAGTAAGTGGAGGTCTCCACGCGAAACTCCTGCACCGAATCCTGAGGCGGCACAATCGCGACGCCGTTGAAATCGCCGATGGTGTTGGGCGCGCCGTCCAGCAGCACTTCATTCGTCGAGGTGCGGCCGCCGCCCACGGAGAAGTTCGAGTTGAACACGTTGCGTCCGCCGCGCGCGTCACCCACTTGCGATGCGGTGATCACGCCGGGAATACTGCGCAGCAGGCCCATGATGTCGCGCTGCTGTAAGGGGAACTGCGTGATCAGCTTGTTCTCGATTGTGGTGCCGACACCCGACGTCTCCGATTGAAGCAGGGGGATCTCCGCGCTCACCTCCACACTCGACGCCACCTGCGATGGTGTGAGGCTGAAGTCGAGAGTCGCGGTCTGATTCACTTCCAGCCGGACGTCGCGCCGCACCTGCGTTTGAAATCCGGCCAATTCGACGGATACTTCGTATGTGCCTGGGAGCAGCAACGGAATATTGTAAACGCCCGACGTTTCGGACACCGCGGTTTTGCGGGCCCGAGTGGACACTTCCACAGCCGAGATGGTCGCGCCGGGAACCAAAGCATCGGTCGCATCCTTGATGGTGCCGGTGATGCGGGCATTGAACGTCTGTGCGCACAGCGATCCGCACAGAAGGAAGAAAACCCCGTAGAAACGCTTCATATGATCTCAGGCTACCAGCATTTTCCGGCAGTGAATCCCGCGGATGGAGTGGGATCAGAGCTCGAAGGATTCGCCGAGATAAATGCGCTTCACTTCCGGATCGCGGCCCAACGCCTCGGGCGTTCCCGCGCGGAAGATTCGTCCTTCATTGATGATGTAGGCGCGATCGGTCACGGCCAGAGTTTCGCGCACGTTGTGATCAGTGACGAGAATGCCGATGCCCGCCCGCTTCAAGTCAAACACGATCCGCTGCAGCTCCATCACCTGGATCGGATCGATGCCGGAGAATGGCTCGTCCAGCAGCAGGAAGTTCGGTTCAATGACCAGCGAACGCGCAATCTCCACGCGCCGCCGTTCGCCGCCCGAAAGCACATAGCCCTTGCTTTGCCGCACCGTGCCGAGGCCGAGCATCTCCACCAGCTTCGTCACGCGCTCGCGCCGCTTGGCGTTGCTGAGCGGCATGGTTTCGAGAATCGCCATCAGATTCTCCTCCACGGTCAAACGGCGGAAAACCGACGCTTCCTGTGGAAGGTAGCTGATCCCCTTGCGAGCACGCTGATACATCGCCAGGGGAGTGATGTCTTCGTTATCGAGGAGAACCTTTCCGGAGTCCGGCGTGATCAGGCCGACGATCATGTAGAACGATGTCGTCTTGCCTGCGCCGTTCGGACCCAGTAGTCCCACCACCTCGCCATTCGACACAGAGAGTGAGACGCCGTCCACCACCTTACGTCCGCGATAAGTTTTGGAGAGTTCAGAAGTTTGCAGAACCGGCATGCGCTACTTCCGGCGGACTTTGCTTACCGCCGGCTGCTGTGGGACCCCATTCACGAGAAGCCTATCATCGTTGGCGTAATAGATCAATTGCTGGCCACGGGTGACGCCCTGAACCGAATCACGAAGCTCCGGCTGGCCACCTTCCAGGATCACACGTTCTTCGCCCACAAAATACTCGGCGTGTTCGGAGGTTCCTTTCTTGGTGCGATCGGGGAGGGACTGAAGGATGATCACGCTGCCGTCCGCCACTGCGCGATCCAGGCTCGATTCCCCTTCCTTATCTTTCGAAGACTCCTTGAGAAACGCTTTCAGTTCCCGCGAAGTGACATCGAGATCACCGCGTTTCAGCGTCACGCCACCGGTGTAGTGCGCGACACGGCTCTTGTCGCTATAGACGAGCGCAGGCGCGCGAATCAACGTGAACATGGGCGCAGCGGGCTTCTTCGCTTTCGTGGCTTTCTCTCCGTCCTGTTTGCGCGGATCGCGCCGCTGGTCGAGCAACTGGCTGAACACTCTTCCTTGCGCGATCAGCATCGAGTTGGCGCGGTCGATCTCGATGCGGTCTGCCTCCAGACGGCTCGACCCTTGCCACAGCACGGCATTGCCTTCGTAGTGAACAATGGTCTGGCGGTCACGAGTCCACATGCGCGCGGCCTTGGCTTGCGTGGGCTCTTCACTCGAAAGCATCGTGGTGCCACCGCTCTTCTTGCTCGCCACCTGGCTCGATTGCACATTGCCTTCGGCCCGGAAGTCTTCGGTACGCTGGTCGAGCACAATCTGATCAGCGCTCGTGGCTCCCTGGTTGTCCCACACACGGGCATCCTGCACCAGCGTGATCTGCTCGATCTGATTCTGCAGCACGGCACGTTCCGCCTTCGCTTTCCGGTCGCCCTCCTCATACCGGAAACTGCCCCATTGTTCGAGCCGCGAGATCTCGCCCGTGCGCGCGAATTGTGCTGTCAGTTCCGCGCTGGTGGTGATCGAGGGAGGCATTGGCTTTCCCTGCCGGGGAGGATTCTCCGTGTGAGTAGTCGCCTTGCGTGCGCGGAACGAGTCCAACTGGTTGCCGGAAGCGTAGGCAAAGTGGAATTGCTCGCCTTCGATGCGGCGCTTTTTCTGTCCGGGCGCGTTCGGGAGAAACTCGAGGACCGACGGCATCGGCGTGTCCATGGTTTCGATCTCCTGGCCGCCAGGGCGCATGGCAAGTTCGATGACCTCGCTGCGGAGCGACCGCGACTCGGGCTGCGTTCTTCCCTGCCGGGCCACCGGATTCGAATCGACGCGGCTCTTCCCGGTAGCGGTCACTTTCTTCAGTACGCTCTCGTCTTTTCCGGCTTCGAAATTCATCTCCACCTGGTTGGTCAGCACGGTGGTGATTGCTTGGTCCGTGGTCGCGACCATGCGCGCATTCGTGCGGCCGGCGATCCGCTCAATCTCGCTTTTCTCCGAGAAGTGCAGCGTCAGCTCATCGGCGGAGTACTCGATCTTGCGCCCCGGCGTGTTGTCGACTCCCTTGGCCTGCGTCGTCTCCACCAGACGGATGCCCTCCTTGTCGAGAGTCACCGTGGCGGCTTTGCCTTCCAGGACCATGGCATCGCGCGAGAACTTCGACCATGGCGACAGATAGACCTTGGAGTCGAGTTCCTTGTAGATGACCTCACCGGCCTCCACTTTCATGGGACGTGGCTTCGGTCCCCGGTCTTTCCAGGTCAGCTCGGCCTGGCTTCGCAGCAACAACTCGCGAGTACCGGGATCGTACTCCGCGCCGACCGCTTTGCCTTCACCCTTTTCCAGCACGAAAGTGACTTCGCGATCGGTCTGCGCTTTGCCGGTCTTGCTGTCGAACCGGATGCCGGAGGACTTGATGCGAACGATGCGTCCCGCGGGCACCTCTTGCGTCTCGTCAGCGGACACGCCCATTGTGATGTCGGCCTCGCCTTCGGAGTAGAGCGACGCCGCGGCGAGATCGAACTCCGCATGATCGCTCGTGACGAGATCGCAGGTGCCCTTTTCGTCGCGGCAGATCCTGAGTTCCACCTTGTCGAGTTCAAAGCGATTCGGTTCTTCGATGGCTTTGAAGTCCTTGGCGCGGACAGAAACGGCGGGGCCACCATTCTCCGAACTCTTCTCCCAATGCCAGGATTCCGCGGTTGACCGGACACGGGGAGGAAGCTTTGGAGGCGGGGCGGGTGCGTTGCGGCGCTGCTCTTCCACACGCAGCTTGTAGGTGTATGCGAGATAAGCGCAAATACCAACGATCGTGATCAGAAAGAGCGGGCGAATGCGCCTCATCGCAGCCTTATTCAGGATAGCAACCCTCGCGGACGCCTGCTCTAAGGGGGCGCCGGGACGTGTCGAAGAGTTCTTGGCAAGAGTTGCGGTTGCGGAAGCATGAAGGTAGATCACGCGGCAGATGGCCCCCAACCCGGACAGCTACAATGAAAAGATACCCACCCTCGCATGCTCGACAAGATCACCGTACACGGAGCGCGCCAGCACAACCTCAAGAATATTGATGTTGCCATTCCTCGCAACAGCTTTACGGTCATCACCGGGCTGAGCGGGTCAGGCAAGAGTTCGCTTGCTTTCGACACGATCTATGCCGAAGGTCAGCGGCGATACGTGGAGACGCTTTCGCCTTACGCCCGGCAGTTTCTCGATCAGATGGAGCGCCCTGAGGTCGACTCGATCGACGGTCTGAGCCCCGCAATCTCGATCGAACAGAAGACGACGAATCGCAGCCCGCGCTCGACAGTGGGCACCATCACCGAGATCTACGACTATCTCCGCGTGCTCTATTCCTCGATTGGCGTGGCCATGTGCCCGAACTGCAACATCGAGATCACGCGCCAGTCGACCCAGCAGATCCTCGACCAGATCCTTGCGCTCCGGCAGGATGAACGGGTGATGATTCTCGCTCCCGTGGTGCGCGGCCGCAAGGGCGAGTACAAGAAGGAACTCGAAAAATACCTCAAGCAGGGGTTCGTGCGCGCCCGCATTGACGGCGTGCTGCGGTCACTGGATGAGGAGATTGTCCTTGACAAGCGCAAGAACCACACCATCGAGATCGTGGTTGACCGGTTGCTGATCAAAGGTGGCTTGGATAAGCGGCTTGAGGCATCGGTGGAGACCGCCACACGGCTGGCGAACGGGCTCGTGCTTGTCGCCGTGGTGGGAGGCGAAGAGAAGCTCTACTCCCAGAAGATGGCATGCCCTGAATGTGGCGAGAGCGTTCCGCAACTTGAGCCGCGGTCCTTCTCTTTCAACAGCCCCTACGGCGCATGTCCGGCATGCCACGGCCTCGGCAGCCAGTACTCGTTTGATCCGGAGAAAGTGGTTGTGGATCCGTCGAAACCGCTGCTCGACGGCGGACTCAGTGCTGGCGCGGGTTCGGCGATGATGCAGCACTACCTGCAGGACGCGGCGCGCAAGCACAAGATCAATCTCGCAAAGCCGTTTGAAGAATTGCCCGCGAAATCCCAGAAACTGCTGATCGAAGGCGGCGCCGCGTTCCCAGGCATCGTCGCCATCCTTCAGCAGATCTACGAGGAGGCAAACAGCGAAGAGTACCGGCAATGGTTGTTCGAACAAATGACGCCGACCACTTGCTCCGATTGCAAGGGCTCCCGCTTGCGGCCAACCAGTCTTGCGGTGCGCGTGAAAGGGATGTCGATTGCCGAGTTCACGCGGTCTTCCGTGGCGCGCCTTGTCCCCGCACTGGAAGGTTGGAAACTCTCTGACCGCGAGCATCAGATCGCTGGCCGCGTTCTGGAAGAGGTTCGCAGCCGGCTCCAGTTTCTGTCCGCAGTCGGTCTCGACTACCTCAGTCTGGAGCGTTCTTCGGCCACACTTTCCGGCGGTGAAGCACAACGCATACGTCTCGCCACGCAGATTGGAAGCAAGTTGCGTGGGGTCTTGTATGTGCTTGACGAGCCCTCCATCGGCCTTCACCCGCGGGACAACGAACGGCTGCTCAACACGTTGACACAGCTTCGCGATCTCGGAAACACGGTGCTTGTGGTGGAACACGATCAGGAGACGATCGAACGTGCGGACTACGTGATCGATCTCGGACCGGGAGCGGGCAGGCTCGGCGGCGAACTCGTGGCGCAGGGCACTCCGAAACAGATTGAAGAGAATGCCGCATCCCTCACGGGCCAGTACATGTCAGGCAAGCGGCGCATCGAAATGCCGGAGTCCCGGCGTCAGGGAAACGGCAAGTCTCTCACGGTGCGCGGCGCACGCGAGCACAATCTGAAGAGCATCACGGCGTCCGTTCCGCTGGGCACGCTGACGGTGGTGACCGGCGTATCGGGCAGCGGCAAGTCGACGTTCGTCAACGACATTCTCTACCGCAAGCTCGCCAACGCCGTATATGGTTCCAAGCACGAAATCGGAACGCATGATGAGATCACCGGCATCGAATTCATCGACAAGGTGATCGAGATTGACCAGTCTCCGATTGGCCGCACACCGCGTTCGAATCCAGCCACCTATACCGGGGTTTTCAGTCCGATCCGCGACATGTTCGCGATGCTGCCGGAGTCGCGCGAACGGGGATACAAGGCCGGCCGGTTCAGCTTCAACGTCAAGGGCGGCCGTTGTGAAGCATGTCAGGGCGATGGGCTGAAGCGCATCGAGATGAACTTCCTGCCCGATGTTTTCGTGACGTGTGACTTGTGCAGGGGCAAGCGATACAACCTCGAAACGTTGCAGGTGAAGTACCGGGGCAAGTCGATTTCTGACCTGCTGGAGTCCACTGTGGAAGAGGCGCTCAGCGTCCTGGAGAACATCCCACAGGTGAAGGTCAAGCTGCAGACTCTCGTCGATGTCGGCCTCGACTACATCCATTTGGGGCAGTCCTCCACCACTCTTTCGGGCGGCGAGGCGCAACGAATCAAACTCGCGCGCGAACTCAGCAAGCGGCAGACCGGCAAAACGCTCTACATTCTCGACGAGCCTACCACGGGACTGCACTTCGACGATGTGCGCAAGCTTCTGGACGTGTTACAAAGGCTGGTAGATCTGGGGAACACGGTGGTCGTGATCGAACATCACCTGGACGTGATACGCTCCGCGGATTGGATTATCGACCTCGGCCCGGAGGGTGGAGAGCGCGGCGGACAACTGGTGGTGGAAGGGCCACCCGAGCAGGTCATGAAGACCAAGAAGAGCTATACGGGACAGGCTCTATTGCGGGCGCAATACGGGGAAGGAACTCGAAGCATTGCCTAGCAAGTATCAGCAGCGGCCATTGTCGTTCGAAAAGCTGAGCACGGTGCCGATCGCGGACCGCGGCGGCAAAGTCACAACGGCGCACATGGCCAGGCCCTACGTGAAAGGCAGCGGCGTGCAAGGTCTGATGGCCTCGCTGCCGGATATCCTCGCGGCTCCGAACTTCGTGCGAGTGGCCGACGCGGTTTGGCAGGCTCGCGAAAAGGGACGAGCGGTTCTCCTTGGCCTTGGCGGTCACGTTATCAAGTGTGGCCTCGCGCCCGTCTTGCTGGATCTGATGGAGCGAGGCTTTGTTACGGGCTTCGTGATGAACGGCGCGGCGTCGATTCACGACTTCGAGATCGGCTTCGCAGGACAAACGAGCGAAGACGTCGAGGCGGTGCTGCCCGACGGCCGTTTTGGCGCAGCGGAAGAGACTGGCCGCGAGATGAATGACGCGATCACGGAAGGAGCAGCCAGCGGGATCGGGATGGGTGAAGCGCTCGGCGCGCGGCTGGATCGAATTGCGAAGCCCGAATTCGCATCAAGTTGTCTGCTGCTGGGAGCGTGGCGCGCGGGCGTGCCGGTGACCGTTCATGTCGCGGTCGGCACGGATACGCCGCACACCCACCCCCGCGCGGATGGGGCCGCAATCGGCGCCGCAACCCATCACGACTTCCGGCTGTTATGCACGTTGATGCAGAACATCCACGACGGAGGCGTTTATCTCAACGTCGGATCGGCGGTCGTGCTTCCCGAGGTGTTCCTGAAGGCCGTCTCCGTGGTGCGCAATCTCGGTTATCCGTTGGCGCGGTTCACCACGGTGAACTTCGATTTTCTGCAGCACTACCGGCCCAGCGTCAATGTGGTGCAACGGCCGCATGCGCAGCGCGAAGGCAAAGGCTACGCTATCACCGGCCATCACGAATTGATGATCCCATTGCTTGCAGCCGCGTTAATCGAGCGATCCTGATGAGTTCCGAATTCGAACCGATGGTGCCGAGTACCCGGCTACCGGAGTCCACTCCGGAGTTGCCGAGGTCTCTGCAGTATCCGTTCTGGAATTACGAGGACGTCGCCCTGTTCTTCGGCATGGGGTTGCCCTGCCTTGTGCTGTCAGTGGTCGTGCTGGAGGGGCTGATCATGCTGTTACCCTCCGAGCCATCCCGTCCCATGCAGTTGCTCACCGCTCAATTCATCGGCTACATCTTGTGGTTCGCATCACTCGTGTTGTTGTTTCGAGTGCGGTACGATGCGCCGTTCTGGCCGTCGCTTGCGTGGCTGATGCCGAAGCAAGGGTTCTGGCAGGCGGTGTTTCAAGGCCCGATGCTGGCCTTCGCGGTCGCGCTGCTCAGCTTGGCGCTGAAGACGCCACAGATCGAAATGCCCTTCAAGGAGTTGGTGACGGACAAAGTGTCGCTGATGCTGACCGGAGCGTTTGGCGTGACCATCGCACCTCTCTGTGAAGAGCTGGCGTTTCGCGGGTTCCTGATGCCGCTGGTTGTGCGCAGTTTGGGAGTCTGGCCCGGCATCTTTCTTACGGCCCTTCCGTTCGCTCTGATGCATGGACCGCAGTATTCGTGGTCGTGGCGGCATATGCTGCTACTATTGCTCGCCGGAGTGGCTTTTGGGCGGGTGCGCCACATCACGGGGTCGACGGCCGCGGCGGTGATGACGCACGCCACTTATAATCTGACTTTTTTCAGCGCACTCATAACGGCGCAAGGAAGGGGCTAAGTACGGCCCGTTTTCGAGGCAAGAATTAATCATGGTGGAAACGATTCAGTGGACTGATGCCGGCGTGGTGATGATTGATCAGACACGCCTGCCCAAGGAAGAGACCTATGTGACGTGCCGGGACTATCAGGAGGTGGCCGAGGCCATCCGGTCGATGGTCATCCGGGGCGCTCCGGCCATTGGCGTCGCGGCCGCGATGGGCGTCGCGATCGGCATGCAGAAGAGCGATGGCGACTTCCGCACTCAGCTCAATCAGGTGTGCGATACACTCGCCGGAACGCGGCCGACGGCCGTAAATCTGTTCTGGGCAATCGACCGGATGAAGCGTCTCGCGCTGAGCCTGGAAGGCCGCCCGATCGCAGAGATCCGCGGCATGCTGATTGAAGAAGCGCAGCGCGTGCGCGAGGAAGATATCGAGATCAACCGCGCAATTGGAGGTCACGGCGCTCCGCTCGTG
>JAEUQE010000979.1 GCA_016789785.1 Bryobacterales bacterium | reverse complement strand
GGCTCGCCGAAGCCACGCCACGCCGCATCGCCCTCATCATCGACGATGTCCTCGCCCGCCAGCAGGATTCCGAAGAGCTCGTCCTCGGCCCTCCCGCCTCGGCTGCCTACAAGGATGGAAAGCCCACCGGAGCCGCCACCGGCTTCGCCAAAAAGAACGGTGTCGATATTTCCGCCCTGCACATCGAAAAAACATCCAAGGGCGAATATGTTGCGGTGCGCAGGAAGCTCTCCGGCGCCGATGCCTCGGCCATACTTGCCGAACAGCTCCCCCAGATCATCCTCAAGATCTACTTCCCCAAAACCATGTATTGGACCGGGAAGGGCGGCCCCCGCTTCATCCGCCCCATCCGCTGGATCGTAGCCCTGCTCGGCAGCGACGTCATCCCCTTCACCCTGGCAGGCGTCACTTCCGGCAACGTGTCCCAAGGCCACCGCCGCATGGGCGGAGTCTTCTTCGTCACTCCCGAAAACTATACCTCCCAACTCGCCGCCAACGGAGTCATCCTCTCCGCCGCGGACCGCAAACAGCGCATCCTCGACGGCATCGCCGCTCTGGTCAAGGGTAAAGGCGTCTCCGTGAAGACGGATGAAGCCCTCCTGGAGACCCTCGCC
>JAEUQE010000978.1 GCA_016789785.1 Bryobacterales bacterium | reverse complement strand
ACAAAGCCGTAGCCGGCCGTGAAAATGTCGAAGAAATTTCTGTTCGTCCAGACAACCTCTGCGATCGTGAGCCGCGTTTCCTCGGTCATCGCCGCGGCCAGTTCTTCGTTGAATTGATTAAAGATGCGGCGGTCTTTTACGGAACTCCACACCAGATCGAAGCGCAGCCACTGGGCGAGGAACTCATCCACGGCGCCTTTGGCCCGCGGATCGTCGATCATACGGCGGATAACGGCTTCGCGCGCCGCGGGGTTAGACAGCTTGCCGCTGCGCGCATCGGCGGCGAGCGCGGCATCGGGCATGGTCTCCCACAGAAAGTAGGAAAGGCGAGTAGCTGCTTCGTAGGGAGCAGTGGCGCCCCCCTCTTCGATGCGGAAGAGAAACTTCGGCGATTGCAGCATTGCTTCCACAACCGTTTGCGCCCCACGCACGAAATCGCCGCGCCGGCGCGATTCGTTCAGCAGCAGGTTCGCATAACGGCTTTGCTCGATGGGAGTGAGAGGGCGGCGGAAGGCGCGCCCGCCGAAGGACTCGACGAAGGCGCCGGCGCACTTCGCATCGGCCGGCGAGAGCGGCTTGCAGGGGATAAGACTGTTGTCGTCCCGCCCGCCCAG
>JAEUQE010000977.1 GCA_016789785.1 Bryobacterales bacterium | reverse complement strand
CGTCACCACTCCGAAGAAGTAGGCTCTGTCCGGCTGAAGGATTCCACAGGGAATCCGCGCTCGTTTTCCCGGCGTCGGGTCCACGACGATGCAACTGGTGGCGCCCAGGGTCGCCGCACCGAGCAGCAGCGGAATAGCCACAGCTAACAGAGCGAACAGATTTACCTCCCGGAAAACCGAAAGGCCCGAACCGCTTTTCCGCGGCCCGGGCCCTTCTCTTTTCTTTCGCGCTTCCGATGCAGAGATCAGACCACGGCCGGACGGTGCCGGTTCATGTAGTCCGTCATCTGATCCTTGATCTGCAGTTTGAGTTTCTTCAATCGCGCTTCCTCCAACTGTTCGTCTTCAGTGGGGTGCGATTTGGCTTCCAGTTCATGCACACGGTGTTTCAGGTCTGCATGCTGTTCTACGAGGTGCCGGAACTCTTCACTTTGCTGCATCAGTTGCGCTTTCAATTCTTCTTGCGTGATCTCCATAGACAGGGTCTCTCCTTCCTGAGATACCACGCCGAGTCGGGTTGCTTTTCGAGGAAAATTCAATGGCTCGGTGGGTGAGAATCATTCGTCTATCGCATCGGCAGGTCACCGAACGGCCTGCCTTCTGAACAAACGGTAA
>JAEUQE010000976.1:365-615 GCA_016789785.1 Bryobacterales bacterium | reverse complement strand
TTCTGGGCTTTCGAGGTGGTGGACCTGGGCGTGCTGGAGTAGGCGCCGTCAACCCAGGTGCCGGTGCAGCACGCGCGCCAGCGCCTCGCCGGTGACGGGCTTGGCCAGGTAGTCGTCCATGCCCGCGGCCTCGCAGCGCTGGCGGTCTTCGGCCAGGGCATGCGCCGTCAGCGCCACGATGGGCACGCGCGCGCGGGCGTGGGCCGACGCGCGGATCAGCCGCGTGGCTTCGTAGCCGTCCATCACGGGC
>JAEUQE010000976.1:0-355 GCA_016789785.1 Bryobacterales bacterium | reverse complement strand
TCCATCAGCACCAGCTCGAAGGCCTGCGACTGAACCGCCGCCACGGCCTGCGCGCCGTCGTGCACCACGGTCACGGCCATGCCCAGGCCTTCGAGCATGGCCTGCACCACCAGGCAGTTGACCTCGTTGTCTTCCACCACCAGCACACGCGCCGGACGCGGACGGGCCTGCGCCGCCGGGGCCGCGGCCGGCTGGGCCACGGCCAGACCCGCGCCGGGAGGCTCGGGCGCAGGCTCCAACGGCAGCTCGAACCAGAAGGTGCTGCCGTCGCCCGGGCGGCTTGCCACGCCGATCTGGCCGTCCATCATGCTGACCAGCTGGCGGCACAGGGCCAGCCCGAGCCCCGTGCCGCCGT
>JAEUQE010000975.1 GCA_016789785.1 Bryobacterales bacterium | reverse complement strand
CACGATAGCGTCCGGGTTCCGTTTGGCGGCGCGTTCTGCTTGCGCCTGGGTTCTGGCGATGGCCAGGATGCGCAACCCGCGGCCGCGTGCCGCTTCCATCAGTGGCCACTGCGGCTCTTCCAGCAGCAGGCACGTGATCGGCGAACCATCCAGCGTGGTCAGCGGGTGCGCGCCGCTCCACCGCATCGGTACGCAATCTGCCAGCGACGCGGCCAGCGCCAGCGCGGCCAGCATCACTTCTCCATCACGACGACGGCGTATGCCGGAACGTTGGCAAGGTCGAGCCCCGTGGCTTCGCCCTCATCGACATCGTAGGGTTCCATCGGGACGGGTTTGCCTTCGGGCAGGTAGAGAGTCGCTTTCTTGTAGCGGCCCAGCACGTGTGCCGTGACGTTCTCCACGTTGTAGCCGGAGTAGTTCACCAGATGGAGGACCGCGCGCTCGCCGCCCGGAATTCCCTGATAGAAGCTCAGCATGCTGGACACGTTGAACAGCCGCACCCCCATGTTGCGGCCCCGGGCGATCATGGAGTTCATCTCCTTCCAGATCTCATCCAGTTTCTTCACGTCTTCTTCATCGACGGTGATGTGGTTCTTGCTGTCGGCGGGCATCTTCCA
>JAEUQE010000974.1 GCA_016789785.1 Bryobacterales bacterium | reverse complement strand
TCGCGTATCTATGAAGTCGTAGGGCTCGGGCTTGCCCGCGACGATCTCGCGCGCGCTTGCGCGCGCTTGCGCGCGCGGATGAAGCATCGCGCTGCCCATTCGTCATCGCGCGGGGCAAGCCCCGCGCCGTTGTTCGGTGCGTGCGCCGACCCTACGAGTCGATTTCTGTACACGGCAAGACCGACCCACGCCCCATTCCAAGCCGTCTCGTATCTATTGAAGTCGTAGGGCGCGGGCTTGCCCGATCGGGATGGGGCCGGGCCCGAAGGCCCGGTCCCCCCCACACCACCGGACGTGCGGGTTTCTCGCATCCGGCGGTTCATCGTCCTCGCCGCAGATCCTGATAAGTAGCAAACAGATCCAACAGTCCTTGGCGGTGAAGCCAATCATTCGGGACGATGTCGTTGAGCACCCAGCTCATGTGCCACGGTCTCGATCGTGCAGACGAAAATATCCGCAGCCGCTCCTCGGTCCGCCCGCCGATGCGCCAGAGCTGGCGGCGGCGGGCCCGAGGGGTCTTCCATTGGCACCAATACCACTGCCGCATGCGGCGGCGCAGCCAGCTGCCCAGCTCCCGAAAGGGAGTGGGTGTCTCGGCCAAGCTGAAGTAGCCGAGCC
>JAEUQE010000973.1 GCA_016789785.1 Bryobacterales bacterium | reverse complement strand
CGCGGCTACGCCGTGCTCCAACCCAACTTTCGTTCCTCCACCGGTTTCGGCAAGAAGTTCCTGAACGCCGGTAACGGCCAATGGGGCCAAACCATGCAGGACGACATTACTTTCGGCGTGAAGCACCTGATCGCCAATGGCACCGTAGACGCCAAACGCGTTGGCATTATGGGTGGTTCCTACGGCGGCTATGCCACGCTTGCCGGCGTTGCTTTCACGCCGGAGCTCTATGCGGCTGGAGTTGCCATTGTTGCCCCGTCCAATCTGATCACGCTCTTGGATTCCATTCCGCCCTACTGGGAATCCGCGCGCAAGATCATGTACACACGCATGGCCGATCCCGGCACGCCCGAGGGCAAGGCGCAACTCATCCGCCAGTCCCCGCTCAACTCCGCCGGCAAGATCAAATCGCCCCTCATGGTTGTCCAAGGTGCCAACGATCCGCGCGTGAATCAAGCTGAGAGCGACCAGATTGTCATTGCCCTTCGCGACCGCAATTTCCCCGTTGAATATCTGGTGGCGCCCGACGAAGGCCACGGTTTCCAGCGTCCCGTGAACAACATGGCCATGTTCCTGGCGGCGGAGAAGTTCCTTGCCAAACACCTCGGCGGCCGCGCCC
>JAEUQE010000972.1 GCA_016789785.1 Bryobacterales bacterium | reverse complement strand
AAGCGTGATCGATTTCCCGCTCGGCAGCACCATCGCCGTGCGCTGCAGCGTGCGCCGGCCGGGATTCGTGCTGGTCGCGCCGTAGCTCTTCGCGACCGTATAGCTGACTTCATAATCATCCACCGAGCCGCTCGCGCCCACCGCCGAGTTGCGGTCCTGCTCAAACTTCGTGAGCGCGCCCCACCCGTCATAGGTGTACTTCACGCCGTCGGTCGCGCTCCCCGCGCTCGCGGCGTCGTATTGCACAACCGTCTCGGACCGGCCCAGGGAATCGTAGCTTCGCTCCAAGCGGCGTACCGCGCCGTCGAAGCCCGACGCCAGCGTCGTCACCTTCCGCGCCGTCTCCCGCCCCGCCGTGTCATAGGCGTCCCCCAGGACATTCGTTGCCTGGTCTTCGGTCCACAAGAGCTGCGATGGGGCGTTGTAGGCGTACTTCACGTAGCCGCGGTTTCCGCCGCCATCATCGGGGTAGGTCACCCCCTGGAGCAAGCGGCCATCGCTTGAAGCAGCCAACGCGAGCCAAGGCCGACCCTGGCCGAGGTGCATTCGAGGCTTTCCAAACGCTGTAGGTCCGATCGGCAATGCAGCGACCGAGATCATGCTTCGCGCGGCTGGATGGA
>JAEUQE010000971.1 GCA_016789785.1 Bryobacterales bacterium | reverse complement strand
CATCGGCATAACCCGGATGCAGTTCGTAGCGAACACCCAGATCCATGGTGAGTTTGGAGCTGAGGCGAACGGTGTCCTGGAAGTATGTCTTGTAGTGCCAGGCGCGACCGTCGTTGTCACGGCTGACGACAGCGATGGCGCTGGAGACGGGGGTGCCGAGCAGGAAGTCAGCGAAGGGCTCGCCGGCAAAGTTGCCAGAGAAACTGAAGTCGCCGTAGTTGTCGCCGGTGGTGAAGCCGAGGGCGGACTGGCCAACGAGGCGGCGGACATCGACGCCCATTTTGAAGGTGTGCTTACCCTTTACCCAGGTGAGGTTGTTGATGAACTGGGTGTTGGACGAGACGCTGAAACCGGGACGGCCTTTGTTGAAGGACGTGTAGTTCGTGATGCCGAAGTTGGGCAGTCCGTTGAAGAAAATGTCCCGCTGAATGTCGCGGAGGTTCAGCGAATTGGTGAAAGCGCGGCCATCGAAGTTGAAGACGCGGGAAGCGTCGGAGGTGACCTGACCGTTACGGAACTGATTGTGCTGAGTGGGGCGGTTGGTCCATGTCCAGGAAGCGGCGCCCTGGTTGTTTTTTTCCACCAGGGTGTCACCGGGCAGCAGCAGGTTGTTGGCGGCT
>JAEUQE010000970.1 GCA_016789785.1 Bryobacterales bacterium | reverse complement strand
TCCCACGTCGAGCTCCTGCCGCCGGATCCGCCATCCGACCGGTTACGGATTCTGCTGAGGGGGTTGGCAGGCGTGTGCGTCGCCATGCTGGCACTGGGCGCTTCCGCGCCGTTCGTCGAGGGCGGGCGGATGCCGATGCGCAAGATGCCGCCAAAGGGTTCACTGCTGGCGTGGATCAAGTTCCGCCTCAAGGTCGGCGAGAAGGCTGCAGAGCGCATGGAGTACGTGATCGCCCGCGCCATCCAGCGCCAGGGGATCAAGCCGCAGCCGTTCATGGCGCCGGCGTTCGAGGCGAAGAAGGGGCGCGTGGTCGAGCTGGCGAACGAGGCGATGCGGCGGGCGGTGGCGGAGATCAACGGGGGCGTCCATGGGGCTGCGTGACGCGCTGGATGATCTGATGGGCGACCTGCAGGCGGCGCTGCCGGTGCGGGTGGTGACGCGCGATCTGCTGAATTTCGACCGGCGCATGCAGAGCGACCTGGAGGCCGGGGTGTTGACGCTGGTGGCCGGGCGCGAATTCGCCTATGCCAACTACCGGGGCCGCGAGGCCGACCTGGGGCGGGCGGCGGTGATCGTGGTCGGGCAGTTGAAGCTGGCGGAAGACGCCTTGCCGTCGGCGGTC
>JAEUQE010000096.1 GCA_016789785.1 Bryobacterales bacterium | reverse complement strand
GGTCCGGAACAGCGATCTCCTTCGATACGAAGCGGCCCACTGGTGTGCCTGAACCCACCGGAACCATCGCCGTCGACTTCACGTACTCGTAGCCGAACCGCTGCATGTCGAGCGTGTCGCGAATCGTGTAGCTCCATGGCGTTAGCACCGCATCGAGTTCCACCGGATTCGCGTTCGGATGTGCTTGCTGCCATTCCCACCACAGCCTGTCGACATTGGAGTGCACCGGCCAGAAAACCGGATCGTACGACGCTGTGAGATTACTGAACATATCGCCCAGTTGCGGCTGGCTGTAGAGGTCGTCGCGCGAGTGGAAGCGGCGGCCCGCGACGCGCACGGACTTGTTGCGGTCCTCCGGCGCTTGGGCGGGTGGCGCGTCGGGATTCATACCTCCAGTCCAGATGTGCAGGGTGTTGTGCGGATTCTGGTCGAGGAATCCAAACGAGTCATCGTAGTAGCTGCCACCGCCGAAGTCGCGGAACGTGCGCAGGCTTAGGATCTGCGCCACATCGTCCGCGGTCGGATAGTGGTAGTGGATGACTTTGTTCAGCGTGGATGGGTGTCCGCTGGAGTCCTGATACTCAGCCGGGTATCGAAGTGGGTACCAAAGGGAGTTCGATGCGAGCAGCGCGTCAATGAACCGTGGACGCAACGGCGTCTTACTGTAATCGATGCCTGTTGCCCTTTTTGCAGCATCGAAGAAACGCCGCTGCGAAGCGAAGGGAACGCCCACCATCGGCTTCAGTTGCTCGATCTGATCGGGCGGCACGCCCTGCGCGGCAAGAAACGTCAGCGAGTCTCCGGTGAGAAAAGCTTGCAGCGCACGCGGAATGATCCAGCCTTTTTCTGGTGTCTCGGGGCAATACTGCGGCATGGTCCAGTCCCAATACGGCATGGTCACATCCGGACAGCGGTCCTGCAGCGCGAGTTCGAACTCGTAGAGGTAGATGCGATGCCAGGGAAGGAAGCGCTCCCATCCATGCTGGCAATGATTCTGATGAATGAGTGCCAGATTGTTGTAGTTGCGTGCATCCTCCGGCCACTTGTTCAGCTCGTACAACTCTCGCATCGCGAAGCGGAACTTCTCGATCTGCACAGGCGTCATGCAGTCGATGTTCATGCGCTGCTTCACTTCGCCCTGTTCGAACAGGTACTCATTGGCGCCGCCCTCGCGAGGCGTGAACTCGTGCCCGGGTGGACGCCCTTCGACGCGGACGGACTCCGGTTGCGGCTTCGGCATGAGTGGCATGATCGAAACCGGCGCGGACGGGTTGATGATCGTGAAGGAAGCGATTTCCCGGTCTTGCGGCGGGCATCCGTCATTGATCCACTCCGCAATCATCTGTACATCGTCGTCGCTGACGGCACGCCCGCCCCAGGGCAGCCTTGGGAAGCGTGACCCATCAAACGGCGGCTGGGCGCGCAAGCCCTGGATCAAGGCGGAACGTTCGGCGCGCGATTGCTGCCCATCGTTGGTTGCATGGCAGCAGGTGGGCTTTGCCGCCTCAGCCGGGGCGATCAGGCGGAGCCCGTGGACGCTTGCTTCCACCAGCTTTGCCAAGGGCAGGTCCCAGAAGGGCCCGAGTCCGCCGTAATCCGCGGGGCTTGATCCGGCAGCCTCGCGCATGATTTGTTGGAAACGTTGGTAGCGGCTGGTTGCGGGCGAGGACGTGTCAGTGGAGGTGAGCGGCATGCGGCATCCTTCGATAACGTTTTCCCAGAGACGGTTTCTCAGAAGGAAAAAATCTGGGTCTGCCGTTCAGATATAATCCGATTCGCGATGCTGTGTCAAGAAAAATAGTCAGCAATACGGCGATTTGGACGCCGAAAATGCCGTTTTCGTCGCGGGCGGCCGGGCGGGTGGCAAGCGCTAGCGATGAAGAGCGGGCCGCCAGGAAAGGAATCCGGCGCTACACGTAAGATGGATCTATGTTGCGAACATCCGCCCTTCTGTTGGTGCTTTGCGCCGCCGCTAATGCGCAGGTGGTGATCAAGCCGAACTATTGCTTCGGGATGCTGATGACGGCGCCGAATCGCGCGACCCTGCCGAACGAGGAAGCCCAGCGGATTCAATCTGCCCACATTGGACACCTAAATGCCCTGGCCGAAAAACGGTGGCTGGTGGCGGCCGGTCCCATTGTCACGCCGGGCAATCTGCGGGGGCTCGCGATTTCGAAGTGCAAGTCGGTGGAAGAGGCGATCGAGTTCGGCAATCAGGATCCGGCGGTGAAGCACGGCCGGCTTACCGTGGAGGCATACGGTTGGCAGGCCGATGAGGGGATCGGTGCGCGTTACTGGGAGGAGAAGTCAAAGGACCCGGCATACAAGGAAAAGATGGTGAAGCACCCGCTTGCGATGCTCGTCAAGACAGCCGAGTGGAAGGGGATGCCGTCGATGGAGGTTCTGAGACCCCATTTTCAGCATGTGATGTCCTTGTTGAAGGACGGGCGGTTGAAGACCGCGGGGCCGTTTGCCGGGGAGAGCAACAAGATGGGCGTGTTCATCTTCGCGCCGATGCCGCTTGAGGAGGCGAAGGCATTGGCGGAGGCGGATCCCACGGTGAAGGCTGGCCTGGTCCGCGTGGAAATGCTCGAATGGCTCACGGTGGACGGCACGTTTCCGAAGTAGCGTTCGCCGATCGTCTGAAAAAACTTCGCGGCGCGTGGAACTTTTCTTTCTCCAGATCGTCGACCTTGACTCCGCGCATTGCCCCCGGTAGCGTGGTTTCATGGACGTTACCTTCCGGATCCCAGACGACATCGCGCGCGGAATGGCGGGCGACCTCTCGCGCCGCGCTCTGGAAGCCTTCGCTCTCGAAGAATATAAGGCTGAGCGGATCACCAAAGCGCAGTTGCGTGTCCTGCTCGGACTGGAGCGGATGGAACTGGACGGCTTTCTGAAGGCGCATGACGTCTACGAGGGCTTTACGCTCGAAGAAATCGAACGGCAGGCTGCGGCACTGGAGCGGCTGGGCGTTTGATGCAAGTCGTCGTAGCCGATACAACGCCCATTCGTCTGGAAAAAAAACCTGGCGGCGCACGGAACTTTTCTTCCTCTAGATCGTCTTGAGGTATGTTGGTATCTCGATGGCGACCCGAAAGACATCTCAATCCTCGCGCAACGACATGATGCAGGGCACGTTGGACATGCTGATCCTGCGCACCCTTCTGTTAGGCCCGGCGCACGGGCAAACAGTCGCGCGCGTGATCGAACAGCAGTCCGATGACGTGCTGCATATTGAAGACGGCTCGCTCTATCCGGCGCTGTTCCGATTGGAAGACCGGGGCCTGGTGGCGAGCTTTTGGGGCACCTCCGAGAATAACCGCAAAGCGAAATACTACCGGCTGACGCCAGCCGGAAAGAAGCATCTCGCCCAGGAACGCAGCCGCTGGGAGCAGATTGTGTCTGCGATTGGCCGCGTGTTGGGCCCTGCCGTATGAGGAGTGACGGATGTTCTCGAGTTCCCGACAGAAACGAAGAGAAGCGGAACTACGCGCCGAAGTGGAGGCGCACGTCGCGCACGAAATCGACGATCTTGTTGCGAAGGGATACTCGCGCGAGGAGGCAGAGCGTGCCGCATACCGGCGGTTCGGAAATGTGACCCAGCTTCAGGAGCGTGTCCACGAGTCGCATCCCGGGCACTTGCTCGAATCCATAATGCAGGACTTGAGGCAGGCGGTGAGAATGATGAGGCTCAGCCCGTCATTCACTGTGGTCACGATCCTCTCACTCGCGCTCGGCATTGGAGCGAACGTCGCGATCTTCCAACTGGTGAACGCCGTGATGCTGCGCAGCCTTCCGGTCGAGCGCCCGCATGAGCTTGTGTCGATCGATTTCAATGATGACGACGCGAAGAACGGCCATTTCTCGCCGCCCGCCGATCTCAGCTATCCCATATTCCGCCGTCTCCGCGAGCGCCAGCAAGTGTTCAGCGGGATTGCGGCGTGGGCAGAGGAGCGCTTCAATCTGCGGCCCACCGGCGATGTGCGATACGCCAGCGGCTTGTTGTTGAGCGGCGGCTTCTTTCCTGTGCTTGGTGTCCGGCCGGCAGCGGGCCGTTTGTTTCAAGAGTCCGATGACCGCCCAGGGTGCGGTGCGAACGTCGGTGCGGTTCTGAGTTGGGGCTTCTATCAAAGCGAGTATGGGGCCGATCCCGCGATTCTTTCGCGAACCGTGTCGTTGAACGGTCAGACGTTTCCGGTGATTGGCGTCACCGCGCCGGAATTCTTCGGGCCTGTTGTGGGGCGCCGTTTCGATGTCGCGTTGCCGTTATGCGCGGCGGGCCTGTTTCGCGGGCGCGAGTCCGCGTTCGAGGATACCGGCCGGTGGTGGCTGGGCGTGTTTGCGCGCCGCAAGCCGGGAGTGGTGATCCAGGCCGTGGATACGGAACTGGCGGCATTAAGTCCCGCGATCCTGCAGGAGACTACGTGGCGCGAGGCGCGCAAGGAAGAGCGCGATCGCTATGTACGCGCCAAGCTGGTATCGGAGCCCGCGGCGCTCGGGGAATCGAATCTGCGCCGCGAATACGAAGCGGCGCTGTGGTTGTTGATGGGCGCCGTGATGCTTGTCCTGCTCATCGCTTGTGCCAACATCGGCAATCTCATGCTTGCCCGCGGTTCGGCAAGAACTCGCGAGATCGCCGTAAGGCTTGCCCTCGGCGCGTCGCGCGGGCGGCTCATCCGGCAATTGATGGCGGAGAGCCTTTTGCTTGCGGCGATTGGCTGCGCCGCCGGCTTGCTTCTCGCCGGATATGGCAGCGAGTTCTTGGCGGCTTTCCTCAGCACGTCAAGAAACCGCGTGTTTCTCGACTTCGCAATGGATTGGCGCGTGGTCGCTTTCACCGCGGGCGCCGGCGTGATGACCTGTCTTGCGTTTGGGCTTGCGCCCGCACTTTTCGCAACGCGTACCGAGCCCGCCCAAGCACTCCGGTCCACGGGCCGTTCCCTCACGCAGGACCGCGGCAAGAATCGCGTACGCCGATTCCTGGTGGTGTCGCAGGTGGCGCTGTCGCTGTTGCTGTTGTGCGGATCGTTTCTTCTGCTGAAGAGCCTGCGCTATCTTCGCACGCACCATCCAGGGTTTGCCCGCGAAGGTATTCTGGTGGCGTCCGTGGAGTACGGTAAGCCCGAACTGACCAGCAAGCAACAAGCGGCGCTCGCCACCACGCTCGTGGATCAGTTGCGCACACTGCCGGGCGGCGCAAAGGCTTCAGCCGTGGCGATTCTTCCACTCAGCGGGCAAGGCATGAATGACATGGTCGCCACTGGCTTCGGGTCAGGCGCGAAAGAAGTGCTCACCTTTCAGAACGTGGTTCTTCCGGGATACTTCGATGCGATGGGCACGAGGCTGCTTGCCGGGCGCGACTTCACAGCGTCCGACCTGGCCGGCCAGACCCGCACGGTGATCGCGAATCAGGCCTTCGTGGACAAGCACCTCGGCGGTGGCAATGCGATTGGCCAAACAGTGGCGAGCTTGCGAATGGGTGGCCGAAGGCTTGAAATCGCCGGTGTCGTGGAGAATGCAAGATACCTCAGTCTTGGCGAAAACACGACACCGCAGTTGTATCTGCCCGCGAGTGTGGATGGCGGCGGTTCTTTCCCGAGACGCTTCCTGGTCCGATCCACGCTGCCTGAAGAGCAGTTGATTCCGGCGGTGCGGCGGGTGATTCAAACCGTGCGCCCGCAAAGCACCATCGACTTCTCCATCTTTGCGTCGCGCATCGAAGACTCGATTCTCCGCGAACGGATGCTGGCAACGTTAACGCTGATCTTCAGTATGCTCGCGACACTGGTCGCGGTGATCGGGCTTTACGGCGTGATGGCATACATGGTGGAGCGGCGGCGCAGCGAGTTTGGCATTCGCCTGAGCCTTGGCGCGAGGCCCTCGGCGATCCTCAAACTGGTGCTAGGCGAATCACTCGGGCTCACTGCGATTGGCACCGCCGTGGGACTCGGACTCACGCTGACCATCGCTACTCCGTTGCGTGCTGTATTGCGCGGCGTTGAGCCGCATGATCCGGCGATGATCTCGCTGGCGGTGTGTGTGCTGGTGGTTGTCGCGCTCGTGGCGAGCTACCTTCCGGCGTCCGGTGCCGCGAGGACGGATCCCATGTCCGCTCTTCGCGAAGAGTAGGCCACTTGCGCGGCGGGCATCGGGCTGGCGATGCTGGTAGCCGATGCTCGTTTCCAGAAGAGACCTACTCCTCGGCGCAGTTCTCGGTGCCCCGGCGGTTCCGGCGATTGCGAACGAGGGCAAGCCAGCCCGGTTCGGCGTCATCGCGGATGTGCACTGCGGCGCAATGCCGAAGGCCGAAGAGCGGCTGGAGCGCTTTCTCGAAGACGCGTCCACGCGTGAGCTCGACTTCGTGATTCAACTCGGGGACTTCTGCCATCCGGAGCCTCCGAGCAAGAGCTTCGTGCGTTTGTGGGAACAGTATCGCGGGCCGCGCTACAACGTGCTCGGCAATCACGACATGGATCGTGGAACCAAGCAGGCTGCGATGGATTGGATCGGGCTCGAGAAGCGCCACTACGCGTTCAACGCGGGAGGCTTCCGGTTCCTTTGTCTCGATGCGAACAACCTCCACGTGGAGGGCCGCTACGTGAGCTACGCCTACAAGAACTACTCGGCGAATCTGGATGCGGGAGCGTGGGTGGATCCCGATCAGCTCGACTGGTTGCGCGAAGAAATCCGAACCTCGCGGCTGCCGTTGGTGATCTTCATTCACCAGGGCATCGGCGACTATTGGGGCCGCGTCATGACCGATCGCACGAATGTCCGTGCGGTGTTGGCCGAAGCGAATCGGGGGCCAGGCCCGCGTAAGATCGTGGCGAGTTTCTGCGGGCATGATCATGTGGACGATCACTCCGAGCACGATCGCGTGCACTACATCCAGGTGAACAGCGCATCATACTATTTCGCGGGCGCGGCCTATGGAGGACTCGCTCCCTATCGCGATCCTCTCTACGCGTTCGTTACGCTTGATCCGAAGGGTTCGATCGAGATCAAGGGCCGGCGGAGCGTGTTTCTTCCGCCAACGCTTGCCGATCGCGGACATCCGAAGGCGGATCGCGCTACAGCCTCGATCATCGATCGCGTGATTCGCTATTGAAACCCGGACAGAGCCTCACTTGCCGATGCAGAACGTGGAGAAGATGCGGTTCAGGATGTCATCGGCGGTGGTTGCACCAGTGATCGCATCAATAGGCCGCAGTGCGGAGTAGAGATCGAGCAACAGCATCTCATGCGGGATGCGGTTGCGTACCGCCTCTTTGGCCTGGTCGAGGCAAGCGGCACTTTCGCCGAGCAACTGCGCGTGGCGAACGCTGGTGATGAAGCCGGACTCTTGCGCATACTCGCCACCCGCGCCGATCACTGCGGCGATCTCGCTACGCAGTGTCTCCAGTCCATCGCCGTTCAGCGCGGAGACCGGAATCAGCGTTTCCGCGAAGTCATTCGCGCGCGGGAGATCACACTTGTTGCCCACCACAAGATGCCGGCCGCGTTCGGCGGCATGAAGCAGCAGATCCTTGTCTTCGGTTGTGACCGGCGCCGAGAGATCGAGCACGACGAGCGTCAGGTCCGCGTCGGCCATCGCCTGATAGCTGCGCTCAATGCCGAGTTGCTCGACGAGGTCCTGGCCCTGGCGAATGCCCGCAGTATCGATGAATTTTACGGGAATTCCGAAAAGTGCAGCGACTTCGGAGACCATATCTCGGGTTGTTCCGGGAATCTCGGTGACAATCGCACGATCCTGCTCCAGCAGCCGGTTGAAGAGGCTGCTCTTGCCGACGTTGGGGCGGCCCACGATCGCCAGCGAGAAGCCATCGTGCACCAGGCGTCCGAAGGCAAAGCTGCCGTGCAGATGGCGCAGACCCGCGAGCAGTGGATCGAGACGCCCGAGGATGTCAGTGTCGCTGGCGATATCAACGTCGTTATCCGCGAAGTCGATGCCGGCTTCGAGCAGCGCGATCAACTCGAGCAGTTGCTGCTTCAGCGGTGCGATCCGGCGGGAGACCGCGCCTTCGGCCTGTTGCGCGGCGATGCGCGCCTGATAGAGCGTGGTGGCGCCGATGAGGTCGCGAATGGCTTCGGCGCGAGGGAGGTCGATGCGGCCGTTGAGAAAGGCGCGCAGCGTGAATTCGCCAGGTGCTGCGACGCGCGCACCCGCCTGGCATGCGCGCGCAACGGCGTGCTGCAGGACAACGGGCGCGCCGTGGCACGCGATTTCGACGACATCCTCCGCGGTGTAGGATCGCGGACTTTCGAAGAAGCTCACCACCACCTGATCGACGGTGTTTGCGGATTCATCGGGTAGGCGTGCGAGGAAGCTGTGCCAGGGCTTCCACTCGGTGTTTGAAGGAAGTTGCAGCAGGTGGGTGGCGATGTCGCGTGCGTCCGGTCCGGAGAGCCGCACCACGCCGATGCCGCCGCGTCCGGGCGGAGTAGAGATGGCTACGATGGTGTCGCGCAGATTCAAGGGTCGCGCAGGTTCAAGTGTCGCGCAGATTGCGGCTAGTGGCGTCTTCCGCCTTCACGCCCGCCGCCCTCACGTCCGCCGCGTCCACCGCGGCCGCCATCGCGAGGTCCACGACCGCCGCCGTCACGAGGCCCACGTCCACCAGCGTCGCGAGGGCCGCGTCCACCGCCATCGCGGAAGCCACCACCGCGCCCACCACTGGGCCGCGAATACTCTGGCCGTGGCGGCTCGGGAGGCGTTGGCATGCCCGCGGGATAGATCACAACCTGACGATGGGGCCCGAAACCCGCGCTCTCACTACGCACTTCCGTTTCGTTGCGCAGCGCGAGGTGGATGATGCGCCGTTCGCGGCTGCTCATGGGACTGAAGCGGAACGGCAGCTTGCTTCGCTTCACCCGCTCGGCCGCGGTTTGCGCGCTCAGCCGCAATTCGGCGATGCGCAGCAGCCGGTGATCGTTGGCGTCGAAACAAATGCGCTCGTGGTGTTCGGAGGGCATGCGCATCGCTTCCATGGAGAGGTATTCGAGTGCAAGCAGCAACTCCGCCTTGTTGGCGAGAACGAGGTCGATATCGGGTCCGCTAAACCGGACCACGAGTTCGGGATCCTCGATCTCGGGATGCGGGTTCTCTCCGCTCTCGACGGTAAAATCGAGATCGAGTCCCATCTTGGCGATCACGCTTCGCAGGAATGCTCCGATGCGCGGGCCGTGCTGCTCCACCGTATAGATGCGATCTGCCACGTTCGATCAGGCTCTTTCTTACCGTTTTTTCTTCGGCGCGGCAGCCGGGGCGGGCGCCAACGCAGGAGCCGGCTTACTGATGGTCTGATTAAAGACCCACTGCTGCACCATGCCGATCAGATTGCCGGTCAACCAGTATAACACCAGACCGCTCGCCACGTTCCAGAACAGGAAGATGAACATGAGCGGCATCAGCTTCATGATGCGCTGCTGCGCCGGGTCCATGCCGGTGGCGGGTGTCATGTTTTGAAGCACGAACTGCGTGGCGATGGTGGCCAGCGGAAGCACGCGAAGAGCGATGGTCTCCGGCTGCGACAAGTCGGTGACCCAAAGCCAGCTCGCACCGCGCAGTTCAATGGCGACCGTCAGCACCTTGTAGAACGCAAACAGGAAGGGGATTGGGAGGGCCATTGGCAAACAGCCGCCGAGCGGATTCACTCCATGCTTACTGTAGAGTGCCATGGTCTCGGCCTGCTGTTCCTGGCGCTTGGGATCGTTCATCTTCAAGTGCGAATACTTGTCTTGAATCGCCTTGACCTGGGGCTGGATCTCGGCCATCTTCTTCATCGACTTGAGGCTCGTGATCTTGAGCGGCAGCAGAAGGATGTTAATGAGGATGGTAACGATGATGATCGACCAGCCGTAGTTGCGGATGTAGTTGTCGTTCAGCGAGTGCAGCACCGCGAACAGTGGCTTTGCGAGGAACCAGAACCAGCCGAAGTCGACCACCTGCTCGAGCTTCGGGTCCACGGACTTCAGGATGTCGATATCTTTCGGGCCAACGAAAATGGGCGAGCGGTTCACGCCCTCGCCGCCAAGCGCAACGCCGGCGTGCAACTCGTCCTTGCCACTGGCTGGAAACTGCACCCAATCGCCGAAGGTCTGCACTTCCCAGTTCGTGTTCACGGCGGGCAGCGCCACGGCCGTGAAGTAGGTATCTCCGATACCCGCGAACTGATATTTGCCATTGGCGACGATCGTGCCTTTCTTGGCATCCTCGGCGGTCTTTACTTCGAGAGCGTTTTCGGTGGTGTCGAAGTAGAGCGAATGCTGTGTCGCCAGCGGGGAGACGGCGGTGAAATCGCCGAAGCCGCCGCGCCATTGAACCAGGTGCTGGACCGGGCGGTTCTGCTCGCGCAATTCGCTGGAGATCTGCACCAGATAGCGGTTCTGTTCGAACTTGAAGCTCTTCCGGGCGACGAATCCGCCCGCTGCATACTCGAAATCGACGGCAAGGCCATCGGCGGACTTGCGGGCGACGTAGAGTGCCTGATTGGGATCGGAGGACGGCTGCATGCCCTTGGTGAGCACGCTAAAAGGGTAGCCGAACTTGTCGCCGCCCGGCTTGTTCACCAGCTCAACCGGCTTCTTGTTTTGATCCTTGTACTGCTTGAGGACCCAACTCTTCACGACGGCGCCGCGATTGGAGAATTGCACCCGGTAGAGCGTGGTGTCGACGACGATGTTGTCGTCCTGGGACGCCGCGGCGATCTGGCCTGCGGGAACCGGCTTGCTTTCGGCTTCGGCCGCGGGTTTCGACGCACTGGCCTTTGACGCATCGGCAGTTGGCGCGGGCGCCGATTTCGGCGCTTCGGCTTTCTTGGCTGGGGGCGCGTTGAAACTACCCAGAAAGTACTGGGATCCGAACAGCACCACGCCCATCAACACAAGGGCCAGCAGCAGCCGCGTGTCCATGGACATTTCTTCGGGCTTCTTTGGGGACTTGAGCGGACTGCCGGAATCGTTACTCGATTGACTCATGATGAATGTCGAAGCGGGCTATCGAACGGGGTCGTAACCGCCCTCCTGAAATGGGTGGCACCGGGCAACGCGTCTCGCGCCCAGCATGAGGCCCTTAAGGGCGCCGTGCTTCTCAACGGCCTGCATGGTGTACTCCGAGCAGGTGGGATGGAAACGGCAGGCTTGCGGAAGCATGGGCGAGAGCCACCGCTTGTAACAACGGAGAAGGGCGATCAGGAGTTCCCGCATCGGGAAACCAACCTTTCCACTTCCTTCTCAATGCTACCCCATTGCGCTTCCAGGGCGGAGCGACGGGGATTGATCACGATATCCCAGCGGGCCGCGATGCGGGGCAGGCGCACACGAATGGCCTCGCGGATGCGGCGCTTCATGCGATTCCGCCGGACCGCTTTGCCGAGGGCGCGAGGCAGTGTGAATCCGATGCGAGGACCCGCCTGGCGGTCGTGCGAGAGGCAGAACGCAGTGAACAGGGCGCAGGTGAAGCGGGTTCCCTGATCGTAGACACTGCGGAAATCACTCGAACGTAGCAAGCGGTTCTGCTTGGGGAAGGGAAACCGTCGACCGGATGGGGTCAAGCCGGATCCCAGCACATTAGAGCTTGGCGTAGCGGACGGCACGCTCGTCGCTGACGGTCAACTTGTGGCGACCCTTAGCGCGGCGGCGAGCCAGAACCTGTTGGCCATCCTTGCTGCTCATCCGGGCGCGGAACCCGTGCACCTTTGCACGTTTGCGATTGTTGGGCTGGAAAGTACGTTTCGGCATCTCGTGTTGGGGCGCCCGGCAGACTGAGGGCGCACGCATCCTCTCGGAATGGAATCCCCAAAAAACTCAGTGTATCGAGGATGGGGCGCGGTGTCAAACGGAGCGCGTTCGGGGAGCGAATTCGCGAATCGAGTTTCACACCGCGTACCGGGAGCGTGTGCGCCCTCAGTCTTCGAAAGCAAGCGCGTTCAGGCGGCCTGGGCTCTCGTTCGCGATTCGTGGCCCTTGGCGATGCTGTAGATCACCTCGTCGAAGAACTGATCGATCGCCAGATGGAGTTCATTCTCCGCACGGATTTCAATCGCGGAGTGATCGAGGGTTTGATCGTGGGCGAAGAGCATGAGCCGCCGCTTCATGAGTTGGAGCTTTCGCAGCACTTCGTGCAATGGGATCCCCTGGACCGCGCGAGTGACGCCAATGCGTTCATAGCGGCCAGACAGTTCCTTGAAGTCGCCCTGAGTGAGCCAGTAGCCGAGGTTGCGCACCAGGTCGTGTGCGCGGTCCAGGATCTCCTCATCCGGCATCCCGTGATAGTGCGGGGTGCGCGGGTCCTTTTGCAAGTCGAGCAGCACTGCGTGAGCAAGCCGCTGCCAGTTCTCTTCGATTCTTTGGATCAGGCGGTACGACACCATTTGGCGAATCTCCTTGCGCCCTGGGATGCATGTTGGTTGCCACTGCAAAATCGCGGGAGTTGAGCCGAAAGCTGTTCCCTATGGGGCGAAAAGGTCTGGCAGTGATGTCCCAAAAGGACCACTTGCCGGCGACGCGCTTCAGGATCCAGAGAACTCGGGCTTTCGGGAGAGCAAGGAGATCCATTACCGGGGCCAGTGCCGTGTGGCCGCTTCGCCGGAGGCGGACGCGGCGCGGGTGCGCTATCCAGGGAACAGAGGTGAACGTGCGCCGGAATCCCTGACGTGTGGCCGCTTCGCCGGAGGCGTTCGCCGCGCGGGTGCGCTGTCCAGGGAACAGAGGTGAACGTGCGCCGGGGTCCATGGTGTATGGCCCTTCGCCGGCGGCGCTCCCCGCGCGGGTGCGCTGTCCAGGGAACAGAGGTGAACGTGCGCCGGGATCCATGGTATGCGGCCGCTTCGCCGGAGGCGGTCGCCGTGCGGGTAGCGCTGTCCAGGGGAACCGAGGCGAACGTTCGCCGGGATCCATGGTATGTGGCCGCTTCGCCGGAGGCGGTCGCGGCGCGGGTAGCGCTGTCGAGGGGCAGAGGCGAACGTTCGCCGGGTCCATGACGTGTGGCCGCTTCGCCGGAGGCGGTCGCCGTGCGGGTAGCACTCAGAACAACGAAAGCTGCGTCGCCTCCACATCGGGTGGTTTCACAACGGCTTCACCCGCCGTGCGAATCCAGGACAGTTCCCACTCGCATTCTTCCGCCACCTTCTCATCGCCACGCCGCCGCGCCTCCTCCACGATGGGCGACAGCAACTCCGCCGCCTCCAACACACGGCCCTGCGTCCGTAGCAGGGAGAATGCCCAGCGGCTCAGTTCGGCGGCAAGGCGCCAGTCGTGTTGGAGCGCCCAATCGCGGATGCGGGGCACGTCGCGCACCGCGGCAAGACACCGCTGCGTTTCGAGCGGCCACCGGCGAAACAACTCATGGAGCACGGCGGCATGTTCGGGCACAAGCGGTGAAGCATGGGCTTCGCGCAGGCGAAGGTAACTGCCGGCGGCATCCACCGGTTGGACAATGCCTGCCTCCAACAACACTCGTACAGCCGCGGTGGAATCGGGGATTCCCGCCGTCTGGGCGGCAATCCGCAGATCCGCCATCGGCCCGAAGCACGCCGAGAGCGCCCGCCAGAGGTGCGTGGCCGGCTCCGGCAAGCCGCCGCCATGCGGAGTGCAATCGCGTTGGCGCAACGTCATCCGCGCAATGCCGGGCGCAACCGCTGGATCGCGCGCCGTGACGATTGCCGAGGTGAACCCTTCTCGCGGAATCAAATCCTCCACGCCGATGCGCGCATCATCGAGAATCAGCAGCAGGCGGTGCTTCGAGATCTGACGTGCGAGAGCCTGCGCCGCTGCTTCAATCTCACCCTCCAGCACCGTGCCGAAGTTCGCTGCGATCTCGCAAGCGAGCGACCTCAGTGTCCGATCTCCGCATGCGATCCACAAAATGTCGCGAAAATGCTCGCGCGCATCATGCGCCAGTTGTTGCGCCAGCGCGGACTTGCCGCTGCCGGCCGGACCCGTGATGGCGAGCGCGCCGCAGCGGTCGACCAACGCCGCCCACAAAGACTCAAGCTGTGGCGTATGTCCGATGCCTTCCACCTTCGCCGGAATGAACACCTGTTGCGCCGACGGCCGGTGCGCGGCGATCACGAAACGATCGATCGCGCGAAGCGATTCGAGTTGCGGATCCGTCCAGCGAAGAAAGGCCCGGCGCTCGATCAGCTTCGGCCATGCGGCGTTCTCCAGCGCGACTGCGAGCACCGGCGGCTCCTGGTGTCCTTCCTGGTGATCGAGTAGCGATGCCCATTCGTCGCGCGTCGCCCGCCGCGGCACGGATCGCGACGAGAGGAGTACGATGATGGCGTCACAAGACAGGCCGCTATCCCAACTGTTCGCAACGTTACTTGTTTCGTCGAGAAGCACTCTCGCTTCGGCCGTCGACTCGATCCGTCGTGCGATCAATGCGGCGGTCTCGCGATCGTCCGGGGCATGGCAGAGGAATACGTGGAGCATGCAGCCCTACCATTGTGAACCTCTGCGAGACGCCAAGTCAGCGTCGCCTCCAAGCAGGGGGAGTTGAGTGGAGAGTTGGGCTGAGACCGGCGAACGCCGGGCGCAGGGCGTGTCCGATAGAATGTCAGCATCATGAACCGCCGACAGTTCCTCACGGCAGCCACTCTCAGCGCGGCAGCGGGCAGTGTCCTTCCGCGGGCCGCCGCGCAGCCGTCCTCCCGCCGTCCACCCAACATCCTCCTCATCATGGCCGACGATTTCGGCTATGAGTGCCTCGCGTGCAATGGCGCTGCCGAATACAAAACGCCGAATCTGGATGCACTGGCCGCATCCGGCGTACGATTCACTGCCGCCCATTCCACGCCGTTGTGCACGCCCACCCGCGTACAGTTAATGACGGGTAAGTACAACTTCCGCAATTACACCGAATTCGGTTCACTCAAACCCGGCGAGCACACCTTCGCGCATATGCTGCAATCGAAGGGCTACCGTACAGGCGTGATGGGCAAATGGCAGCTTGCGGGCGCCGTGCCTGGTACTGCCTACAAGGGCAAGGGCTCGCTTCCCGAGGAAGCCGGCTTCGACGAACACTGTTTGTGGCAGGTGAAGGACCGGGGCTCGCGCTATTGGGATCCATCCGTGCAGGTGAACGGCAAGCTGGAGGAGGAAATCAAGGGAAAATATGGCCCTGACCTTTTCGCACAATTTGGTGAGGAATTCATTGAACGGCACCGGAACCGCCCCTTTCTGTTGTATTATCCGATGGCACTTACTCATGATCCGTTCGTGCCGACGCCTCGCAGTCCGAACCTGCCGGCCGCCAGTGAGCGCCACCGTGCCGACCGGAAGTGGTTCGCCGATATGGTCGCCTACATGGATCACTGCGCCGGGCGGCTCCTTGCGAAGATCGAACAAACCGGCTTGAGCAGCCAGACGCTCATTCTGTTCACTGGCGACAACGGCACCGGACGCGGCATCACCACCATGACGCGCAACGGCCCATACAAGGGTGGCAAAGGTGGAAGCACCGCTGCGGGCACACATGTTCCGCTGCTCGCGCGTTGGGCTGGAAGAAGTCCGAAGGGCGCCGTGTCGAACGACCTGATCGATTTCACCGATTTCCTGCCCACGCTAGCCGAAACTGCCAGTGCCGGGTTGCCGGCGGGCCATCCGCGCGACGGGCGTAGCTTCCTTCCGCAGGTGCTCGGCCGGAAAGGCGCCCCGCGAGACTGGATCTTCTGCGACTACAATCCCCGATGGGGCAAGATGGAGCCTGCGCGTTGGGCGATGGATCATGATTGGAAGCTGTATGGCGACGGCAGGTTCTTCGATCTCCGTGCCGACCCGTTGGAGGAGCGCCCGCCAATGGCCGAGGTAACTGGCGACGCCGCACGCGGTAAGTCGAAGTTAGCCGCGGCGCTGAGTAAGTTCAGCGGTTGATTGCAAGCGGCTAGCTGTGCTTTGAACTGGCTGTGCTTCGCGCTTGTGGGGCAAGACACTTCGCGACACCTGTCCGCCCGTCCGCGTTCATTTCTGTGAAATCATATTCTCAATGCCCGAGGCTTATCACCATCGTGTGATCTCCCATTCGACGCTTCGCCCCAACGCTTCGGCCGTGCTCTCCCGGGACGGCGAATGCGTCACCTACGGCGATCTCGCCGAACGGATGCGGCGCATCCAGCGCGGCCTGCTCCGGCTTGGAGCCCAACCTGGTGACCGCATTGCGGGTCTCATTCCCGACGGTCCGGAAATGGCTGAAGCCGTGCTCGGCGTGTCCTCGGTCTGCGTTTACGCGCCGCTGAATCCGGCCGCGCCGAAGGAGGAACTCCAGCGGGCGATTCAACTACTCGATCCGCGCTGGATTCTCGGCTCCACGCCTCACGGCTTCGGGGTGCCGTGCCTCACGCTGGAGCAGATCGCCTCGCAAGCGGACGCGGCGCCGTTTCGGAGCCCGGAACAGGACCGTGTCGCCGTGTTGCTGTCCACATCGGGAACCACCTCACAGTCCAAACTCGTGCGGATCCCGTTGTCCATGTATTCGCACGGGACAGAAACCATCGGTAAGTGCTTCTTACTTAGTGAGCGTGACTGCCACTTCACCGTGGTACCGCAATTCCACAGCCTGGGACTGGTAAGTGGTGTGCTTTCGCCGCTGGTTGCGGGAGGCTCCGTGGTGCTTTGTCCCGGATTTGACCGCGACCGTTTCGAAGACGACTGGAATCGCGCACGGCCGACGTGGCTTTCGGCGACTCCGGCCATTCTGCAAGCCCTTGCCGAACTTGCCCCGCACTTACGAGCCAAACTCCCGAGCCCGCGATTTCTGCGCAGTGCGGCGGCGCCTCTGCCCGCAACCGTGCTGGACGCCGTGGAGCGAATGTTCGGGGCTCCCATTCTGCAGACTTACGGGATGACCGAGGCGATCTGCGTCACCATGGAGACACCCACGCATTCAAAGCCAGGCTCGGTGGGCCGCGTGACGGCAGGTGAACTCCTCATCGCCACGGGCGCCGGCAGCCCCGCGCCACCCAACGAACGCGGCCTGATCCTGCTGCGCGGGCCGAATGTCACCACCGGCTACCATAACAACGACGAGGCGAATCGGGAAGCCTTCGATCAAGATTGGCTGGTTACTGGCGACGAAGGCTATCTCGACGCCGAGGGCTACCTGTTCCTCACGGGGCGATTCAAGGAGTTCATCAATCGGGGCGGGCAGAAGGTCAACCCCTCAGAGGTGGATGAAGTACTGCGGAAGCATCCAGCCGTGCGCCGCGCGGCGAGCTTTGCCATGCCGGACCAGCGGTTGGGTGAGGAAGTCGCCGCCGCCGTGGCCGTTGAGACCGCGGCCGGAGTGACGGAGGCCGCGCTCCAGGAGTTCGTGGCCGGCCACCTTGCCTTCTATAAGGTGCCCAGACGGATCCTGATGGTGGAGGATATCCCGCTCTCCGCTACTGGTAAGTTTCAGCGCCGTAAACTCGCGGAGCTGTATGCTCCTCAACTTACCCGGCGCCGCGTCTCCGGCCGCAGTCCCGGCGGCCCGCTTGAGGCGGAGTTACTATCTCTGTTTCGCGATGCCGCGAAATGCGAGGAGTTGGGCTGCGAGGATAGCTTCTTTGACTATTGCGATTCCCTGCAGGCCGCATCCTTATTGAATTCCATTGAAAAGAAACTGGGCGTTCCCCCCATTCCACCTCCTGTGTTGTGGCGGGCGCCGAATGTTACCGCGCTTGCGGAGTATCTCGGAAGTCGGCAGGGTGCGGGCGGTTCGGAGTTTTACTGCATCGAACCGGGAGGTGGTCTGCCTCCCGTCGTCTTTATCGCACCGGATCTGAATTACACACATCTCTGGCGGGAACTCCGGGAAAAAGCACCGGTCTTCGGGCTGCGGATTCCGGCCCAGTTTTGGATGGAGGGACGATCGATGGAAGCGATTGCCGCCTGGTGCGCCGCACAGGTGGAAAGCGCGCGGCTGCCTGCGGATTTTTGTCTGGCGGGCTGGTGCCTTGCGGGAGTGGTGGCCTTCGAAACCGCGCGCCAACTGGCCAAACGCGGCGCCCGAGCCCCAATGGTGGTGATCTTCAATGGCCACGATATTCTGCCTGTCCATCGCACAGGAGTGGTGAAGCATGCGCAGGTGCTTTGGCGGCAGGCCGGCCGCGCCAGATATCATCTCGGACGCTTCCTGTCTGGCAGGGGAGGGAACCGGACCACTTACCTTCGTGCGCGAATCCATGGCACCGGCAGGAGGCTTCAACGATGGCGCGAGGAAGGAGTGGAGCAGCCCGCGCAGGACCCGCTGGAAGCTTCCATCCGCGTTCTTCACCGCTATCAGCCGCAGCCATACGCCGGCACGCTGCTCCATGTTCTTGCGGAAGATCGCCCGCGCGGCTTTCTTCGTGATCCGAAGCGCGTCTGGGGGCCGTTCGTGCAAGGCACGCATTCCTGGCACGAGGTTCCCGGCGATCACCATACGATGTTTCACGCGGCGGGCGCGCGCCGGTCGGCGGAGATCCTCATGGATGCTCTGGGCAAGGTCCGGGCATCCTGACGGGCCTCGCGCCGTGTCCACCGTCTGCTGCTCCTCGCGGCTGCTGATGTTACAGTCAGCGAGACGGGCGCGCCCCCATCGCAACTCGTCGCAGCCCGGAGATTGGCGTTTGCGACCTACATGATTCGGAAATCAACACGACGCTACGTCTTTCGCCCCAAGCGGCGGTACAAGGTGAGCCGGCACGGCACGCCTGGGAGCGCTACCTACGCCGAATGCGCTCATCATAAGAGACCGCATTGATTGAAACGGTGCCCCTGGCGCGGTCCGTCCGATATGCTAGACTCTTCGAATGTCTCCGACGGGCCGCCCCCCGGAAGCAGTTTCGACTTCGGACATTACCCAGCTTCTCGCTCGCTGGCGCGCCGGCGACAGTGAGGCTTTCGCACAGGCGAGCGAAGCCGTCTATCCGGAACTGCACCGAATTGCGGCAGCCTATCTCCAGCGGGAACGCCCCGGGCACACTCTGCAGCCGACCGCGCTGATTCACGAGGCGTTTCTCCGCCTGTCCAGCGCGGGACGATTGGAGTTTGCCAGCCGTGGACACTTCTTCGCACTGGCGGCAAGCCTCATGCGCCGGATTCTGGTGGATCACGCCAGAAGCATCAACGCCGCCAAGCGTGGGGGAAGGATGGAGAAGGTCTCGCTGGATAACGTGCCGGGTTACCATTCAGACGCCGCGGAGGCCGTTCTGCGAGTGCACGAGGCGCTGGACCGTTTGAAGGATCTCAGCGCGACCAAGGCGCAGATCGTCGAGTTGCGCTATTTCGGCGGGCTCACGCTGGAGGAGACTGCCGAGGTTATTGGGGTTTCGGTTGCATCCGCGCATCGTGCCCAGCGGTTCGCGGAAGCTTGGCTGACCGAGCAGCTTTCCATGTAGTGCGTGATTGTAGGTGAGAAAATAATCCCCGCTTTGCGCTGTAGCTTACGAGGATGAACAAGGAACGTTGGCGCCGCCTTGAGGAGTTGTTTGAGGAAGCGGTGGAACTTGCGCCCGACGTAAGGGACCGCTTTCTTGAGGAGAAGTGTCCGGAGGATCCCGAACTTCGCGAAAGACTCGGCGCCCTGCTGCGTCACGACGAATCGCACGGTGCAATCATCGGCCAGGCCATTGAGGCAGTGTGCCGCACGCCTCCTCCTCCGCCGATCGAGTTTGAAGGCCGCCGCGCTGGACCGTATCGCATCGTGAGGGAAGTTGGACGGGGCGGAATGGGCATTGTCTTCGAAGCGGTGCGCGATGACGATCAATTCCAGCAGCGCGTTGCGCTGAAACTCGCGGCGAAGGCAGCCTACTCCCCCGAAGCGCTCGACCGGTTCCGTCATGAGCGGCAATTGCTGGCTCACCTGGAGCATCCCCACATCGCCAGGCTGCTTGACGGTGGGACCACGGAGGACGATGTTCCGTACTTCGCCATGGAGTTCGTGGAGGGCGAACCGATCCACGCCTACGCGGCCCGCCGGAACCTAAGTTTGGAGGCGCGGATCGGGCTGTTCTTCCAGGTTTGTGACGCCGTGGAGTATGCCCATCGGAACCTGATTGTCCACCGCGACCTGAAGCCGAGTAACATCCTGGTGGCGAATGGCACGGCGAAATTACTCGATTTCGGAATCGCGAAGCTGATCGACCCAGCGTCGGATTCCGGGACAACCACCATCGGCACGATGCCGGTAACACCGGACTACTGCAGCCCGGAGCAAGTCCGCGGAGAGCGGATTACGACGCAAACCGACGTGTATTCGCTCGGCCTTGTACTTTACGAACTACTTACCGGCGAGCGCGCTCAGCACGCGGACACTTCATCGCCAATGGCTCTCCACCGGTCGATTTGTGAGATACCCTTGCGTTCGCCAAGTGAGCAGGCGCGTCTGGCGGGGAATCCCGCGCTTGCCGGTCTCTTACAGGGAGACCTCGACATTGTTATCCAAACGGCTACGCATAAGGATCCCAGGCGGCGGTATGCGTCGGTGGAGGCGCTTCAGAGCGATCTGAGAAGTTATCTGGAGCGGCGGCCGATCCTCGCGCGCAAGGACAGCTCCGTCTACCGGTTGGGAAAGTTCGCGCGCCGGAATTGGCTTGGGCTTGCGGCGGCGGTTCTGCTTCTCGCGACTCTCCTCGGCGGAATACTCGCCGCACGCTATCAGGCACAACGGGCCGAGCGGCGGTTCGCCCAGGTCCGGCGCATTGCGAATGCGCTGATGGTGGATGTTCATGACTCGATTCAATACCTGCCCGCGGCGACCAAGGCTCGAGAAGTCGTGTTGCGGACCGCGATGGAGTATCTCGACAATCTCGCCAAGGAGGCGGCCGGTGACCGGACTCTCCAGTTGGAACTTGCCGAGGGATACCTTCGCGTGGCGACATTATCCGGATCGACCATCACCCCAAACCTTGGCCAGACAGGCGACGCGCAGGCGGTCTACGAAAAAGCCAATGCGATTGTCGATAAGCTGCTGAAGTCGCATTCTGGCGACCTGGACGTAGCAGTTACGGCAATGCGATTCTGCACCGCTTACGGTGAGTTTCTCAATTCGGGAGGGAAGACAACCCAGGCTTCCCCCTATCTGCTCCGCGCCATCGGCATTGGCGAGAACGCGGCACGAAGCTACCCTGGTGATACCAAGTGGCTCTACGATCTGGGTGAGGCGTACAGCACCGTATTGAACGTGATGGAGGACGCGCCGGAGAGTCATCGCCATGCCAAGCGCTACGTCGAAGTTGCCGAGCAATACGCGCGATCGCACCCCGAGACCTTTGACTCGCTTACGCTCCTCGGCGTCGCTTACAGCCGTGCCGGCAGGGTGTTTCTGAAAGCCGACAAGGCCCTCGCCACGAGGTATTTCCGGCAGAACGTCGAGACACAGGAAAAGGCGCTCAAGCTGGAGCCCGAAAACAGCAGCCAGCATCGGAACCTCATTCTCGCCTACGCCAATATCGGCAATGCCGCGCTGGGGCCTTTGGCGCCGGACTCCTATACTGGCGCGCTTGGGCCGCCGGTCGCGGTGGATCCCAAGCGCCGGATGGAAGCGCTGGACGCTTACGCGAAGGCAATCGAGCATGCGGAATGGCGGGTGGCGCGTGACCGCAGCGAAACCGTTCGTTTCGACTACGCGCTGGCTCTTGGACGTGGTGCGGTCGCTTACCCGCCAAAAGACAGCAGGGCGATTGCTCAATTGAAGAAGAGTCTCAACCTGCTGGAGGGCCTCGAAAAGGCGTCGAACGGAATGAGCCTCGTCTTCAGCGCCGAGTTCGCCGCCAGCCTGGCTGAGCGCTACCGGGAAGCAGGTCTGTTCGAACAGGCCGTTTCCCAATGGAACCAGCTCGAAGCCGATGTGCAGCGCCTGATTCGCGAGAGGCCGGAGGAGACGGCGCCTCTCTCCTTGCGATTGCGGTCTACCTTGAATCGCGCCCTGGCTCATGCCCAACGGAATGAGCGGACTCAGACGGAGGCCATGGCTGCGCGAGCACTGGCAACCGCGGATGACCTTGCGAAATTCGCTTCGCGCGCTGCCTTTCTGGCGGGTTGGCCGGCGCGTGCGCGGCGCTGGCTGTCGGAGGCGTATGCCCGGCTTGGGGATTCGGCGACGGCTTCGAGGATGCGCGCGGAAGCCATCACGGCATGGCAGGCGATCCTGAACCGCAACGATGTGCCCGAGTCCTTGCGCACGGAAGCGAAGGAGGAGATGGAGCGGCTTCGTTGAAGGACGTTGTGGCATTGCACGGGGGCGACCAGCCGTTGGAACGGCAAACATTCCGGGGAGTAAATGGCGGTTGGTAAACCAAGAGAGGAAGCCGCCTGAAGCGCGGTGGAACCACTCGCGTCAACCGGGGACTGTGCGTGACAGGACTGCCTTAAGGGACTGCTCTTGCCATTGAGCACCCGGCGTGCATCTGGTATCCTGTTGGGGAGTTATCCTACCAACCGTACTGATTTTCTAATTCGAGGTTCCCATGTCAGGCCATTCCAAATGGCACACGATCAAGCACAAGAAAGCTGCGATCGATGCCAAGCGTGGAAAGATCTTCACGCGTCTCATCAAAGAAATCGTGATTGCCGCACGCACTGGCGGCGGTGATGCGGACTCGAATTCCCGTTTGCGCACGGCCGTCACGGCAGCCAAGGCCGTCTCCATGCCCGCGGACAACATCAAGCGCGCCATCATGCGCGGCACTGGCGAGTTGGAAGGCGCTGAGATCGAAGAAGTGACGTTTGAGGGCTACGGACCCGGCGGCGCCGCCGTCATAGTGGAAGCCGCCACCGACAATCGCAACCGCACCGTCTCCGAGATCCGCCATACGTTCGCCAAACAGGGTGGGAACATGGGTGAGGTCGGCAGCGTCACGTGGATGTTCGAGCGCAAGAGCCGCATCGTGATTGAGAAGGACAAGGCCGAGGAAGACGCGTTGATGAACCTTGTGCTCGAAGCGGGTGCGGAGGATCTGCGCGGCGACGATCACTGGGAGGTGATCTCGGCTCCCGAGGCGCATCCGCAGGTGGCGGACGCGATTGAGAAAGCCGGGATTCCGACCGTGGAAGCCGCCATTTCCATGATCCCGAAGAACCTCATCAAGCTGGAAGGCAAGAACGCCGCGGCGATGATGAAGCTCTATGACGCGCTGGAGGATCACGACGATGTGCAGAACGTGTACTCCAATTTCGACATCGACGAGAAGGAGATGGAAGCGCTGGCAAGCTGACCGGCGCTGTCTCCAATGCGGATTCTGGGAGTCGATTGCGGTACCGGGACGACGGGCTTCGGAGTGATCGATTCCGACGGCCGCGACCACCGTCTGATCGCATCCGGAGTGATTTGCACAAATCCGCGCGATGCTCTCAGCGAGCGGCTGATGGAAATCGGAAACGGTCTGCGGGGCGTGATTGAGGAGCATTCCCCAGAGTGCGCCGCGGTGGAAGAGGTGTTCTACGCGGTGAACGTGAAGTCGGCCCTGGTGCTGTCGCACGTGCGCGGAGTGACGCTCTATACGCTGGCGCAGGCCGGATTGCCGGTGGGCGAGTACTCACCGCTGGAAGTGAAGACCAGCGTAGTCGGCTACGGCCGCGCGGAGAAGAAACAAGTTCAATTCATGGTGCAGTCGATCCTGCGGCTGCCCGAGATCATCCGTTCCGAGGACGCTTCGGACGCGGTGGCCGTGGCGATCTGCCATGCGAACCATACCGCCAACCGGAGATTGGTGGAGGTTTGCCGATGAAGCTCGGTTCGCTGCTGGTTGCAATGCTGGTTCTTGGCTCCGGTGCCTGGGGCGCCGACCTGCCGGCGCGTATCTTCTACTCCAAGAGTTTTCCAGGGTCCACGCCGGCGTTCGTGCAGATCACCGTGGATAAGAGCGGACGCGTGGAATACCGCGAGGCCGCCGATGACAACGATCCGTATCTGAGCAAGCTCAGCGCCGAAGAAGTGAATGAGATGTTCGGGCTGGCGGAAAAGCTGGACTGGTTCCGGCGGCCGCTGGAATCCGGCTTGAAAGTCGCCAAAATGGGCGAAAAAACTTTCAAAATGGAGAACCATAATCCGTCCGGAGAGGTGAAGTTCAATTTCACGATGGACGAGGATGGCAAACTGCTCCATGACTGGTTCGAACGCCTGACTGAGAGCGCCTTCATGCGCGCCGCGCTCGAACGCACCGCGCGGTTCGACAAACTGGGCGTGAACAAAGTGCTGCTGCAACTGGAATCGCTGTTCGACCGCAAGCGGCTGGTCGGGCTGGAGCAGTATCTGCCAATGCTGGACCGTGTGGCCAAGAATGAGAGCTACCTCAACATGGCCCGGGAACGCGCAGCCGGTCTGGCTGAGGCAATCCGGGCCGCAAAGCCGAAAGCGGAATAGATGAAGCGATACCTTCCCGCAGCCCCGTCGGGCGTGGCAATTGCCCTTTTCGTGGTCCTGGCGGCGGCGGCGCAACAGGCCCCAAAACCCAAGCCCGCGCCGAAGCCGGATGCACCGGGCAAAGCAGATGCGCAGAGCAGCGAAGAAGAGGACCTGCGCCGTGGAATGGGTGAGGCCGGGACGAGCCCTCTAGAACTGATTCGTGCGCTTGAGCGGCATCTGGCCAAGTATCCGGACAGTAAGCGCCGCTGGGAGATCGAGCGTGCGTTGACGAAGGCTTCGATTGATGCCAGGGACAACGCGCGCATTCTGAAATACGGTGAAAAATATCTGACTGAGGAGCCGGGTGACTTACTCGTACTGGAGCGGGTAACACGGCTGCTTACAACGGCCACGGATAAGCCAAGCAACGAGAAGGGGCTCAAGTTCGCGCGGCAGTTCGAGCAAGGCATGCGCGATCTGGAGAAAGAAAAGCCGGCGAGCGGCCGCATGGATGCCCGCATGCGGGAGGATCTGGACCGCGGGATCTCGCGGGCGCTGACGTTTCAGGCTCGCGCGCAGGGCAACCTGGGCAACTTCGCCGATGCCGTCGCGCTGGCGCGAAAGAGCTTTGAGATCTATGCGTCGGCCGAACCGGCGCGCGAAGCGGCGAAGTGGCTGATTCGTGACAACCAGCCCGCGGCGGCGCTGCCGTTTCTGGCCGATGCGTTTGCTTTTCCGGATCCGCGCGTCACCGACGAGGACCGCGTGGCGATTCGCAAGGAGATGGGCGAGTGGTATCGCAAAGTTCACGGCGCTGAGAAGGGCATGGGCGACATGATGCTCGCCGCTTACGATCGCGCCATGGTGGTCCAGGAACAGCGCCGTACACGGATGCGCGAGGTGGACCCCAATGCCAACCTCACCGAAGCAATGCAGTACACGCTGACCGGTGTGAATGGCGAGCGGCTCGACTTGAAGACCCTTCGCGGTAAAGTGGTGGTGCTCGATTTCTGGGCAACCTGGTGCGGTCCCTGCCGCGTGCAATACCCGATGTATGAACGTGTCAAGGAGACCTTCAAGGGCAGGGAAGATGTGGTGTTCCTCGGTATCAACACGGATGAGAATCGGGATTCCGTGAAGCCTTTCCTCCAGGAACAGAAGTGGAATAAGGCCGTCTATTTCGAGGATGGCCTGTCGCAGTTGCTGAAGGTATCGTCGATTCCCACTACGATGATCTTCGATAAGAACGGCGGCATGGCGGCGCGCATGAACGGCTTCGTGCCGGACCGTTTTGTGGAGATGCTCACCGAGCGGATCCGCGAGACGCTGGCTCAGTAAGAACCGAAGTTGCGCGCCGTCCGTGAGTGGCGGATTCTATACTGCCGTGAGCGGGCGATCCTCATGCGAGATGGCCGCCGGAAGGACGATCGCCGCGGAAGACAGGATACAGAATTCGGGCGACGGCCCCAGCACCATCATTCGCCTCAGCAGCGCCGCGTCTGTCAGTAGTGGCGCCAGGAGTTGATCCAGCTCCGCGTAAGTCATTCCCGAGGGCTTCGCGAACCAGTAAGAATGCTGTGGATTGGCAGGGATGGCGCCGGCGCGGATCTGATAGAGCGAGCCCGCGCCTTTGCCATACAATTCCGCAACCGCATCGTGCGGGAGCTTGCAATCTCCGGATACCGCGGCCGTGTTCAGGATCTCCATTTGCGCCGTGCCGTCCATCACGTAGAGATCGAGATACACACTGCGCCCGGCGGCGATCCAAGCCACGTCATCCAGGCGGAAGGAGGCCGGTTCCGCGGACAGGCCGGTGACGTTCGGTCCGGCCTGCTCCAACTCTTCCTGGAATCGGGCGAGACGGGCCGTGTAGATGGCGTCATCGACGCCGGCGCGAGGCACATGCCAGAAGATGTAGGCGATCATCGGAGTCTGATGGTAGCACGGCGAGCGGAACCGCTCCCGTCCACTCAAACCGTATCAGCAGCACTCTTGCGGAATTTTCGACACTTCGGCATGCTCGATACATGATCGGGCAAGTCACGCGGATCCTTCCACTTGCCGGTAGAGTCGTACTCAAATCCCACTTCCTCTTCGGCCCTCGCCAGACGTTCTACTACGACCTGCTCGACTCCCGCACCTACGGCGAACTCGCCGCGCGGCCTTGGCTCATTCGAGAACGGCTCACCGGGAACGAACGGGTGGTCACCATCGACGACAAGGACTGTTCCTATGTCGAGTGAATTCCGCCCCGGCTCTTTCGGAACATTCCTCGCCACCATGCGGCGCGCCAAGGCGCGGCAGTCGGAGTTTGCCACGTGTGGCATGGAAAGCATCCGAGAGAAACGAAAGGAATCGCGCACCTTGGAACTTCTGCAATTTCTCACCATCGACGCTCAGCCGAACCACGAGGTCTACAGAGATCGTTGTCCGGAATGGGCTCACCCAATCCGGCCAGCTCAGCCTTGATCTGGCCGCGCGAACGTAAGCAAATCCCGGATGTTTGCCAATTGCTGCCGCGGCCGTTGGGCTCGCTGTGCTCCGAAGTGAAGTTCACCAAGGACCACCCACGGCACCTACATCCTGGATTCTGCAAACTGGGGAAAGCGCGCTTGGTCGCCGCGGAAGTAATCAACCACGACGGTGGTGTCCAGCAGGACACTACCAGCCGTGCTCGTTGATCTGCTCGCAACCTTCTTCGATCACCCGCTCCAGTTCGTCGGCCTCTTCGGGCGAGAGACTTCCGAACGTGCGGGCAAGCGCCGCCTGCCGCTCTTCCTCGCTGATCCGCTTGAGCCGGTTGACGAAATCAGCGGCGACCTCCAGCCGGGCTGGCGGCAGCGACTTTAAGTCCTCGACGATGTTCTCGATCGGGCTCACAACCTCAAGGTACACGGGCACGGTCGCGCAGGCAAGCCGTAGCGGGACCCAGAGTCGGGTCAGATATGACATTTAGGTCAGATAAAGCATATACTGACCTTGGGAGGACCGTCATGCTTCGCAACGAAGAGACCCAAGTACCACTGGCGATCTCAGAGGCCGACCAGAGACAGGTGCTGGAACTCTATCAGAAGATTCAGAGAAGCCGCGCCAAGCTCGTCGGCCCGGACGGCAAAACGCAGAACCTTCCCGTCTCGCTCTACGAATTCCTCGTGAAGTTGATCGCGGACCTGTGCGAGGGCCAGTCCGTCGCCATCGTGCAGAACGACGCGCAACTGACGACGGTGGAGGGCGCGCGGACGCTCGGCGTCTCGCGCCAGTTCCTGATCAAACTCCTGGAGCGCGGCGACATCCCGCACCACATGGTCGGGACGCACCGGCGCATCTATGTCCGCGACCTGCTGGCGTACAAAGCCAAGCGGGATTCCAACCGGCACAAGATCCTCAATGACCTGACTCGGGCCGAAGCCGAGGAAGGACTGTACGATCTGGAGCCGCCGGATGATCGCGCAGAGTAACCAGTACATCGCGGTCCTCGACACGTGCGTCCTCGCGCCGATGCCGCTGTGCGATACACTGCTGCGCCTCGCAGAGGATCCGGCGTTCTACATTCCGAAGTGGTCCGCCGGCATCATGCGCGAGCTTCGCTCAACGCTGCAGCGAATGGGCTACACGCCAGCGCAGGCGGAGCGGCGGATCGTCGCCATGGAATCCGCGTTTGAAGATGCCAGCGTCACCGGCTACGAATGCCTCGCGGGAGCGATGACGAATGACCCGAAGGACCGCCACGTCCTCGCGGCGGCCGTGCGTTGCGGCGCGCACGCCATCATCACGCACAATGTGAAGCACTTCCGGCCAGAATCGGCCAAGCCCTACGACCTCGACATCCTGACTCCGGATGACTTCCTCGTGCACCAATTTCACTTCAACGACGAACTGCTCTCGGAGAAGCTGGCTGCGCAGGCAGCCGCGCGGAAGGTCTCGCTTGACGCCCTTCTCCACCGGCTCCAGCGCTCCGCGCCGAACTGCGTCAGACTGCTCCGCTGAGGTAGGTCAGCAGTCGAGAGACTGCCACCCCCCCGGTGCGGAGGGGCGTTGGTTGGACAAATCCGGTTGCCACAAAGCAGGCAAACCGATTGGGCCTTAACAACATGCTCGGGAATTTGTGGGAGGTGCGGGAGTGGGTTGCGAACCGAAGAGAGTTTATCGACCCGCATGGGCCAGACCGTGGGACGCGTCAGTTGCTGCGCCGGTTCGGTACTACGATGCGCCAAACAACAAGCCGGGCAGGGCGGCGTGGTAGCACCGAATCCTCTGTGGGGCCGAAGCTTCCCCTGCTTCCGTCCGATCGGTGTGCTATCTTGCAACTACAAGGACCGTTCTTGTGTCGAGTGAATTCCGCCCCGACTCTTTCGGAACATTCCTCGCCACCATGCGGCGCGCCAAGGAAGCCCGGAAGTCGGAGCTCGCGACCCGCGGCATGGAAAGCGCCGGAGAGAAACGCAAGGAATCGCGCGCGATGGAACTGCTGCAATTCCTCTCCATCGATCCTCAGCCGAACCAGGAGGTCTACGGGCGGTCAGGCTTCACTCTGGCGGAGTTCTCGGTGGCGCTCGAAAACCTTCGCCGGACCCGCCTCGTCGAGGTGGACCCGGAGAAAGATACCATCCGGCTGACACCCACGGGCGCGGAGACGCGCACCCTGATCAACGTCGGCGCCTGACTCGATCTCCACGAATATCATGGGCTTTCTCTTGGCCGGCGCAGTGAGCACGCTGGTCGCAGTGTTGGAGATTGCCGCGCGCACCCATCACAACCCCGGCAAGGCTCCCGCTTCCTACGCTGGTGGCCTCAGCCTATGTCATGAGGCAGGACTCCTCGGGGGGGCATGGCGGCCACAGGCATCAAAGGTCGCCCGGTTCAATCGTTGGACGGACCCCGTCCGATCTTACGAAGATGCGCATGGAGCGAGGATCGATCCAGTCCAGCCAGTTCGGCCGCCTTAGTCTTGTTGTTTCCTGTCCGGCTCAACAGGCGCTGGAAGTAGGCCTGTTCGAAGAGCCTCTCGGACTCCCGGAAGGGATGGTCGAGGATCTCCTGCATGGCCATCTGGCCGTCGGAGGGTGGTGGCTCGATTTCGATATCGGCGACTGTGATCTGGTCGGTGTCCGACAAGGCAATGGCCCGCTCAATCACGTTTTCGAGTTCCCTAACGTTACCGGGCCATCGATAATGTTGGAGCTTCTCGATAGCCGCAGACTCGATTCCTTTCAACTGCCGGCCGAGCCGCTGTCCATGCTTGTCAAGCATATGTCGAGCGAGCGGTTCGATATCCGGAATTCGGTCCCGCAGGGGCGGCAACTGGAGCCTTACGACGGACACCCGGTAGAAGAGATCTTCCCGAAAACGCTTGGCCGCGACTTCGGCCCGCAGGTCACGGTTTGTAGCGGCGATTACTCGCACGTCAACCGAACGCTCCTCGAACTCTCCGATGCGCGTGATCTTGCGTTCCTGGAGTACGCGGAGGAGGCGGACTTGAAGGTCGGGAGTCATTTCGCCGACCTCGTCCAGAAAAACGGTACCGCCGTTCGCGGCTTCAAACAGCCCCAGTTGATCCGCCTTGGAGTCGGTGTAGCTACCCTTTCGAGAACCGAAGAGAGTAGCTTCGAGCAACGTCGGAGGGAGTGCACCGGCGTTCACCGCACGGAATGGGCCGCCGCTTCGTCGGCTCAGTGAATGGAGCGCCCTGGCCGCAAGCTCTTTGCCTGTACCCGATTCCCCCTGAACCAAGACCGTAGCATCGGTTGGCGCCAACTTCCGAATCAACGATATCGCTTGTTGCAGGGCCGCGCTGGTCCCGATGATCTCGGGAACGTCGGTCACATGGGCAGCTTGCCAGCGATGGTATCTGGCTTCCCGC
>JAEUQE010000969.1 GCA_016789785.1 Bryobacterales bacterium | reverse complement strand
ATCGCCTTCACCTCTTCCATCAGCCGCGGCGCCGAATATGGAATGCCGCCCTTAATCGTCCACTCCACTCCCGGCTTCACTCCCGCGTTCGCCGCCACCGGATACAGCAGCTTGAAGTCCTCCAAAGGGTTCCCGTTAACCACCAGCAGGTCCGCCGCCCATCCCGCGCGCACCCGCCCCAGCCGCTTCTCCTGCCCCAACACGCGCGCCCCGTTCAGCGTCGCCTGCTCCACAATCTGCAGCGGATGAAACCCCGCTTCCTGGTGCAGTTCCAGGTTCCGTATCAACCCGAATCCATACATCTGATAGATGTACCCGGCGTCCTCGCCAGTTGTAACAATGCCTCCGCGCCTTGCAAATTCCCGCACCGCCCGCATCCAGATCCGGTAGTTTTCTTTCCAATACGCCTCATCCGTCGTCGACCAGTTCAAAAAGTACGATCCGTGGTTCTCCAGGTTCGGCTTGAAAAAATCCTCCAGCGCCGGATGCAGGTACTCGCGGAACCATGGCTGCGTCTGCGCCCGCTGCAGGTCGCGGCTGGCTTCGTAGATCTCCAGCGTCGGGTCCCACGCCACGCCATTCGCGATCATCGCGTCGAAGATCTTCAGCAGCCGGTCCCAAT
>JAEUQE010000968.1 GCA_016789785.1 Bryobacterales bacterium | reverse complement strand
GGGACCGACGCGGCAAAGGTCCAGGTATAGACACCGTTGCTGCCCTGGGCTGTTCTCACGTCTTCAGAGATCTCAGGACCGTATTCGGTGGTGGGTCCGGCAAGAACGAGCACCAGACGTGTCATCTCACTGGGAAGAATCGGCGCGCCCTTTTTGTCCTTGAGGCTAAAGGTGACGACAGGTTTTGTACCGGGGGCGCCGTCTTTCACTTCCAGAATTTCGAACGTCGTTCCAGGAAGTTCCTTCGAGGAAGTGGCAATGGTATGGGCACCCTTGATGGAGATATCGAATTCAAGTTCGCCTTCCACGATGTGGCAACTGGAGCACTGGTTGTCCGAGGTCTGGGGGAGATTGGCGTGATTCTCACCGGTGGCGAAGTTGACATTGTCGTGGCAGGAGCCGCAGGCGCGACGGCTGGGAACGAGCCAAGCGTCCTTCTGCGCAGCGGCGGAATCGGCTTCGTGACATGCCTGGCAGTTGCGCGGATTCGGCGGGAACTTCACGGCCGAGAAATCGTGCATGCTCTGGGCGTTACCGATGATCTGGTAGGGCTTGCCGGCCCGGACGCTGGGCAGGTCGGCGCCGGTGTGGATTTTGTGGATCATGGTAGCCATGTCAACGGTAT
>JAEUQE010000967.1 GCA_016789785.1 Bryobacterales bacterium | reverse complement strand
ACTGGGATCAACAGACCTTCGCGAAGCTGCTCCAGCAATCCGGCTACCAGACCGTGCTCTACGGCAAATACCACCTCGAGGGAAAACCGAAGGGCTACGACGAGTGGGCGGTTCTGCCGGGGCAGGGACTCTATTACAATCCCGACTTCCTGACGCCCGAGGGGAAAGTGCGCATCGACGGCTACTGCACCGATGTCGTCACGGACATGGCGGTGGAGTGGCTGAAAGAGAAACGCGATCCGAAGAAGCCCTTCCTCCTCCGCGTCCAGCACAAGGCCCCGCATCGCAACTGGATGCCGGCACCTCGCCACCTCGGTGCCTTCGATGACGTGCTCATCCCCGAGCCGCCAACGCTCTTTGCAAAACACGAGGGTCAGGCCTCTCCCTCGCGGTATCAGGAGCTCGAGATCGACCGCCACATGGATCTGAACTACGACCTTTTCGTCGATCTGACGCCGGAGTTCGATACCCCCGCTTCTCAAAAGACCCAGGACAAATCGGCCTGGATGAACATGAAGCGGATGTCCCCGGAGCAGCTCAAGACGTGGCGAGACTACTACGGTCCGCTCGACAAGGCTTTCCACGAGGCCAATCTCTATGGCGAAGCCCTCGTTCGCTGGAAACA
>JAEUQE010000966.1 GCA_016789785.1 Bryobacterales bacterium | reverse complement strand
AAGTACACCATCCACAGCGCGTAGAACTGCCACGTCGCAAGTGCTTCCTTGGGTGGGTAGTCGGCCTTCACGCCAGCGGCCAGCGCGGGTGGATTCCACCCTTGCGGCTTCCATCCTGGTGGGGGCACTTTGTAGAATTGCGCCGCGCCGACGACGCCCACCAGCGAGATGAAGGAGAGGATCTGAAAGGTCCGCGGAATCGTGGAGCCGAGCATCGCCGGATCCTTGCCGATGAGCGCTTCCAGCAACGGGCCAAACACCAGAGGGCCAATGCCGAAGCCCATCACCGCAAGTCCGACGATCATTCCCCGCTTATCCGGGAACCACTTCACGCAAGTTGCAATCGGAGTCACGTATGCGAAGCCAACCCCAAGACCGGCGACACAGCCGTATGAGAGGATCAGGCCTTCCACGGTGTTCCCTATGAAGCTTGCCAGAAACCATCCGAGGCCGAGGAGCACGCCGCCCACACTCGCCACCAGGCGCGGCCCCTTGCGATCCTGCCAGAGTCCACCGATGATCATGCCCGCCGCGAACACCAGCAGCGAATAGCGGTAAGGAGCGATAGTCTGCGACTTCGACCATCCGTAGGCCGTGGCCAGCGGCCCTCGAAACACCGACCATG
>JAEUQE010000965.1 GCA_016789785.1 Bryobacterales bacterium | reverse complement strand
CCGTCCCCCCGTCGATCACTCCCCACGAGTAAATCCCCTGCCGCTCCCCATTCAACCCATAAAAATACACCCGGTTCTGCCCCGCTGCCGTATTCCTCCACACCCGCTTCCCATCCGGCCCATATCCATACGTCTCGCTCCCGCCACCACCGAGGATGTTCGAAACCATCCGGTTCTCCACGTCGTACCCCAAAGTGAACGTCGCCGGCAGCACCGTAGCATTCCCATTCGCATCGTACGTATACCCATTCACCCGGTTATTCGCCGGATTGATCGACACCGACATCGCCGGTGCGCTCCCCTTCGTCACCGTCTTCGACAGCAGATTCCCAAACCCGTCATACCCATATTCCTGCCGCCACTCCGGTCCCACCGTGTCCGCCTTGATCAGCCGCTTCAGCGAATCGTACGTATACTGCACTTCCTCCCCGCTAATCCAATTCTTCATCGCCGTCGCCTGCCCGTTATTCGCCGACAACGAAAACTTGTACTCCAGATCCATCAACCCGCTCACCGTCATCCGCGTCATCTGCAGCCGCTCATTATACTGCCGCGTCTGCACCTGCCCAGTCCCATACGCTATCGATGTCACCTGATTCGCCGCCCCATAGCTCATCGATGAAATC
>JAEUQE010000964.1:271-626 GCA_016789785.1 Bryobacterales bacterium | reverse complement strand
GGCCCTACGACGGAGTCGCTCGGCAAGGTAGCGAAACAGCGGAAGGCCTACATCGTTGCCGGCATCTATGAACGCGAAGGCGGCGCGATCTACAACACAGCCGTGTTGATCGACCGCGCGGGGGAAGTCGCCGGCAAGTATCGAAAGGTCTATCTGCCGCGCGAAGAGGTGGAGGGCGGCCTCACTCCGGGTGCTCACTTTCCCGTGTTTAGCACCGATTTCGGCAAGCTTGGCTTGATGATCTGCTACGACGTGTTCTTTTCCGATCCCGCGCGGCACCTGACCAATCAAGGCGCGGAGATTATAGCGATGCCGATCTGGGGCGGCGATGAGGATCTGGCCAAGGCGCGTGCGA
>JAEUQE010000964.1:0-261 GCA_016789785.1 Bryobacterales bacterium | reverse complement strand
AACGGCATCTACCTCGTCACCAGCGGCTACAATCATCCAACCTACATCATGAGCCCCAACGGCGAGCGCCTCTCACAAGCCAACGACGCCACGGGTTCGGTCGCGCTCACGACGGTCGATCTGGAGAAGCGCTACAAGGCGCAGTGGCTCGGTGAAATGCGCACGCGGCGATTAAAGGAGCTGCGCGTCGACGTCCAGCCGCCTACGCCTGGCGTGGTTCGCTAGCGGTTCGCAACTCCGGCAGCAACAGTACAAGCGCCA
>JAEUQE010000963.1 GCA_016789785.1 Bryobacterales bacterium | reverse complement strand
CGCCTCGCTTTCCCCGTCCACGTCCACCGCTTCCGGCGCGCAGCCCTGCATCCGGAACGCCAGTTCATAGGCCGATATCCGCGCCGCCAGTTCCGAGTTCCCCGGGTTCCTTTCCAGGTCCATCCGGTTCAACTCTTCCAACAGCGCCAACCGCCCCTTCATCTGCTCTTCACCCACGCCGCGCGGCGGTTTCAAATCAAAGATCGGGTCGCCCGCGCTGCGGAAGATCGTCCCCTGGTACGCCGCCGGCATGTAGCCCGCGCTCCAGTTCGATGGGCCGCCAAAGGGGCCGCCACGCGCGTCGTAGATCACCACGAACGCCGGCAGGTTCTGGTTCTCTGAACCCAGCCCGTAGGTCACCCACGACCCCACCGACGGCGCGCCCATCCGGATCGTTCCCGACGACAATTCGTAGTGCGCCATCACATGATCGTTGGACCGTCCTTTCAGCGAGCGGATCACCGCCAGCGAATCGGCATGTTTGGCCACTTCGGGAAACAGTTCGCTGATCTCCAGCCCGCCCTGTCCGTATTTCTGGAAGCGGAACGGAGACGGCATCAGCGGTCCCGGGTGCCCCTGGCGCACCACCACGTCGCCTTTGCCTGGCAACGGCTGGCCGGCATACT
>JAEUQE010000962.1 GCA_016789785.1 Bryobacterales bacterium | reverse complement strand
TCCCTGCCGGCGGGAATCCGTCGCCTCCATGCCGGGGGTGGAAAGGTTGGGCCTCGATCCAGTGCTCGAGTCGTGTGAACAGGCGCTTCGGGCTGGCGTTCCAGCGATTGCCCTGTTTCCGGTAATCGACCCATCACTGAAGTCGGCAGATGGTGCCGAGGCTTTCAATGCCAATGGCTTGATTCCGCGAACTGTTCGCGCCGTCAAGTCGAGATTTCCTGAATTGGGTGTCATTTGCGACGTTGCGCTGGATCCTTTCACGACGCATGGCCAAGACGGGCTCATTGATGCAGAGGGCTATGTGCTCAATGATGAAACCATTGAATGCCTCAAGCGCCAGGCGCAAGTGGAGGCCGAAGCAGGCGTGGACATCGTTGCGCCGTCGGACATGATGGACGGGCGAATCGGCGCCATCCGTGCCGCACTGGACGATGACGGCCACGTGCACACGGCAATACTGGCCTATTCGGCCAAATATGCCAGCGCGTTCTATGGACCATTTCGGGATGCCGTCGGCTCGGCGCCCAACCTGAAGAAGGGCAACAAGAAGAACTACCAGATGGATCCTGCCAACTCGCATGAGGCCATGCGGGAAATCGCCTTGGACATCCAGGAGGGGGCTGACA
>JAEUQE010000961.1 GCA_016789785.1 Bryobacterales bacterium | reverse complement strand
TCTGACCGACACGCAGCGACTGGGAATTGCCGATGATCACCGGCTGGAGCGCGGCTTCGGAAGCCTGAATCTGCAAGACCGCAAGATCGTGATCCGGATCGGCGCCGACGACTTTCGCCTTGTATTCGGTGCGATCGGCCAAGGTCACCGTGATCGCATCCGCCCCGTAAATAACATGATAGTTGGTGACGATGTGGCCCAGTTCGTCCCACAGAAAGCCGGAGCCGGTGCCGCGCGGCACCTCGCGCACGTTCATCGTGAATGGATTGACCACGCGGTCGAGCGTGGTGATGTAGACCACCGACGGACTGACGCGGCGGAAGGTCTCGATCGTCGCGTTTTCTTCCGCGGTGAACGGGCCGCGCGGCGATACGCTGCGCGGCGCCGCCTGCCTGGCGGCGGCGCTGCCGCAGATCGCGACCATCATGGCAAGCCCCGCCATCATCGCGCCCGCCGTCAAGCCATGCCGGTACGGCGTCCGACGAATGCTCCGTTCCAGCAACTGCCGCGGCACACGAAGCACCGCGGCAATCGGAGCGCCAACAACGGAGATCACAAACGCCACCGCCGGCACTCCAAGCAGGAAGTATCCAACAAACATGCACGGCAAGCCCAGCAGCACATACA
>JAEUQE010000960.1 GCA_016789785.1 Bryobacterales bacterium | reverse complement strand
GTGAGCCTGCAGCGGCGGTATGGTGGTGTCGAAGCGCTCTCGTGCCAGCGCATCGCCGGCATCGTGCGCGAACTGGAGCTCAACGCCGTCCTCGTCGGCCTGATGTGGGTCATGGCCACGGTGCTCATCTATCCGCTGCTGCCCCCGACCTCGGCCACGGTCTACGTGGTGATCGTCTGCGGTTCGGTGGCCACGGCGGCGTTCTTCATGTCGATGGTCGGCCGCAGCTTCGAACTGCTGATGACGCTGCAGCTGGGCGCGCTGGTGGCGATGTCGTTGTTAGCGACGCCCGTGGCTTCGGTGCCGCTGGCCGTGCTGGCGGCGGTCTTCGGGGTGACCATGTACAAGGCGACGCGCGAGTTCCGCGACGTGGCACTGGGCTCCATGCGCCACAGTCTGGAAGCCGACGAGGCCACTGCGTCGCTGTTGCGCGCCAAGGAGGCCGCGGAGTCGGCCAATCTGGCCAAGAGCCAGTTCCTGGCCACCATGAGCCACGAGATCCGCACGCCCATGAACGGCGTGCTGGGGGCGCTGGACCTGCTGCGGCAGACGCCACTGGACCTGCGCCAGCGGCGCCTGGTGAAGACGGCGGCCGATTCCGGCGAATCGTTGATGGACATCCTCAAC
>JAEUQE010000095.1:28569-30194 GCA_016789785.1 Bryobacterales bacterium | reverse complement strand
CGCCACTTCGGCGGCGCCAACGATGACATCTACGGGATCGGCCACTTGTACCTCGAACTTACCATTCTACCTTGACGCCTACCCCTGACACGCCACCGAGCCGAGCGTCATCGAGCGCCCAGCGAAGCTGGCTCTCAATATCGCGCTTGGCAAGCCCGACCAAGCCAACTGTGGTGCGTGCATTTTCAGATCACCACTGACGGGTTCGCACCGTACCGCGGCGCTATCCACTGCGCTCGGCGACCGCAGGGACTTCGCACACTCATCAGGGTCTACCGCGCGACACTGAAGGCGAGCGACGCTATTCGACGGCCGAAGTGGTGAGAATGGAGGAGTCCCAGTTCTGGGCTGCCAAGATCCGGATCGCATCTTCACGTTAACAAGAATCGGGAGAACCGCTGGGCTATGCTTTGCCCTGTTCAACACGTGGTACAACTTCTGCAAGACCCACCGATCGCCACAGATGACGCGTGCAACGGAAGCCGTATTGGCTGATCCTGTTTGGGGAGTATGGACCCGATCGCCTAAAGTGGCTCTTGCGGATTGCCGAAAGCCTAGAATAGGATTAGAGGCTAAAACAGTATGGCACTCGAAGCTGAACTGGCGACGTTTGAGAAGCTGCTACCTTCACTCTTGACGGAGCAGGGGAAGTACGCTGTCATCCATGACACAGGGCTCGCTGGAACCTACGGAACCTACGAAGATGCCTTGAAGGCAGCATACTCCAAGTTTGGGGTGAACGAAGAGTTCCTGATCAAGCAGATTCTCGGAGTCGAGCAGATCCAATTCGTGACGCGGCTTCTTCCTGAGCAATGCCACACCTGACCCTGCCGATTTCGACCAGCGGGCCGGTGGTCGATGTCGTCATATCCGTTAGTTCTGCCCGCCGGGAGGCTTTGATCGCCGCCAACATGCCTGTTCCGCAACCGGTACCGATCCGCGCCCTGGTTGACACCGGCGCAAGCGGAACTTGTATCGACGCTGGCGTAATGAGGTCCCTGCAGTTGTCTCCAACCGGCGCGATTCCGATTCACACGCCATCCACTGGTGGCCAGCCACATCAGGCAAACACCTTCGACATCAATCTGACACTCTGTCATCCTCAGTTGACCATGACAAAGCAGAATATCCCGGTCACGGAAGCGCATTTGGCTGTGCAAGGCATACACGGGTTGATCGGTAGAGACGTGCTCCGCTCTTGCCTCTTTGTTTACGACGGGCAAGGTGGGGTTTTTGCCCTGTCATTCTAGTCAACAACCATCGACGCCGTTCTCGGGATGCCGCTTCGTGTTCAGGGCAGCGGGGTGAGCCGGACCCATTCGAGGTTCATGGCCGGAATCCCCTTCGTCGCTGCCTTGACCTGCAAGGTGTGATCGCCAGCTTCGAGACGCAGTTCGCCGAGGGGGAACTGTTTGAAAACCCAGTCGCCGCTGGTGTCGGCGACTTTGGCAGGCACGGAGGCCTTGCCAGCCGAAACGGCGTACTCGACGCCGGCCGAGCCTCGGGCAGCGCCGTAGCTGATTTCCACGCGGTAGCGGCCAGCCTTGGGTATCCGCAGATTCCAGGAGGGGACGTCGTCCCCGCGGGTCCACTTGGTGAGATAGACGTGCCCGAGGGCGTTCTCC
>JAEUQE010000095.1:0-28561 GCA_016789785.1 Bryobacterales bacterium | reverse complement strand
GGGTATCCGCAGATTCCAGGAGGGGACGTCGTCCCCGCGGGTCCACTTGGTGAGATAGACGTGCCCGAGGGCGTTCTCCTTTTTCGCACGCTGCTCGAACCGCGTCTCGATCTCGGCCGACTCGACTCCGAGGTGGATCACACCTTTCTCGCCGGGTTGGATCACGTAGGGCTCTACCGCGGGTTCGCCGTCCAGGGTCAGCACGACCACGGACGCGACGTCATCGGGAGCCACGGGCGGAAGATCGACCACCACATCGTCGCCATCCCGGGAAGTGCGGAGCGAGCTTTTGCGGTCCGCGAGCAGGCGGGCGGACTGCACCAGGTTTTTCAGGCCGGGAACACGCAACTTGCCATCCGTGGGCCATTGGAAGACATGCAGATAGAGCAGATTGGCCTTCGCCGTCGCACGTCCGAAGAAGGGCAGGCGCGCGAAGGGACTGGCGGTGGTCCCGTAAATGGCCTCGGCGTTCACGTTCATCCAATCGCCCATGGCGTTCAACCGCGTAACGAACTCATCCTGGATACGTCCGTCCGGCATGGGGCCGACGTTGAGCAGCAGATTCCCGCCCTTGCTCACTACCTCGATCAGCATGCGGATGAGGTCGCGGGTGGTTTTGAACTCCGTCTCATACTTGTTGTAGCCCCAACTGTCCATGTTGATGGTGACACACGACTCCCACAGCAGCGGCTTGCCCGATGAGTCCTTGTATCCGGTAGCGGGCACGAACTGTTCGGGAGTGCCGAAGTCGGCGCGATTGCCGGGTTCGCGCTTGTAGAGGCGATCGTTGATCAGAGTCTTGGGCGAGATCTGGCGGATGAAGTCGTAGACCTCATCCGAGCGCATTTCCTGTGTGGTGTGCTCCCATTCGCCATCGAACCAGATCATGGCGACGTCGCCATAGCCGGTGAGCAGTTCGCGAAGCTGCTCCTTCATGAAATCGAGGTACTTGTCGAGATTGCCGCCTTTGTTGGGCTCCTTGGTTTCCCAGGCACGCTTTGGAACGTAGTCCTTGTGGCGCCAGTCCATGATGGAGTGATAGAAGCCAAGTCGCAGACCGCGCCTCTGGGCAGCCCGCGCCAAATCCTTGAGCGGGTCGCCAGGGTAGGGCGTGATCTCCATATCGTAATCCGAGACCTTGCTGCGGTAGATGCTGAAGCCGTCGTGGTGTTTCGAGGTGATCACCACGTACTTGGCGCCCGCGTTGCCGGCCAGCGCCATCCAGGCATCGGCGTCGAACCGCACCGGGTTGAACGCGCGAGCGTATTGGTCGTACTCGGCTTGAGGAATCTGGAAGCGATGACGCGCCCATTCGTGGCGGCCGATCACGGCGTACGGCCCCCAATGAACGAACATCCCGAACTTGGAGTCGCGGAACCACTTTGTCCGGTCGGCCTCGGTGATGGATGGGTGGGCGGGAGATTGGGCCAGCAACGTCCATCCGGAGAGGAGCGTAACAATCAGGAATCCCATAGGCGAAGCCATTGTACGACCTTCAAGTCTGCTGCGTGAGCAACACGCGGCTCATGTTATGCAGTGAAATCTGGAGCGGCGAGGCGTCCGGCCAGTCGGGCGGCGCGACCAAGCCGGGTTTGGGGACGCTTGCGCGAATGCAGAGTTCGTCAAACAGCTCGACGAGAGCCGGGTCGCGCCAACCGCGGGTAACCTCCTGCTTGAGGGTGGCGACCGCTTCCTGATGGGAGAAGGCACGTTTGTAGGGCCGTTCACTGGTGAGTGCGTCGTAGACGTCGGCCACCTGGAGAATTCGGGCCAGCAGCGGCGTCTGCTCCCCGGCCAGGCCATCCGGATAGCCCGTGCCATCCCACTTTTCGTGATGGTTGCGGATGATCGGGAGGACGGGAGCCAAGCTCTTCATCGGCTTGCAGATCTCCTCGCCCTTGACAGTGTGGGCCCTCATGATCAGCCATTCCTGTTCGCTGAGAGGGCCGTTCTTGAACAAGATTGCGTCGGGAACGGCTACCTTTCCGATGTCGTGGAGATACCCACCGCGATAAAGCGCGATCAGCTCCGGCTTCGATAGCCCCAGCGCCATGCCGAGAGCAACGCTGTAGGTGGCGAGCCTTTGGCAATGGTCGCCCGTATGCTTGTCGCGTTGCTCCACGGCCTGGGCAAGAGCGAAGAGAATGGTCTCGGCTTCCTCGAGCGAGTCGACAGCGGCCTTGTTGCGCAAGAGGCTCTTCACGCGAGTGCGCACAACGGCCGGGGAAAGCGGTTTGATGAGAAACTCGTCGGCGCCGGCGTTGAGCCCGGCAATCTCGTTTTCCACGCCCTGCACATTGGTCATGATCAGGACCGGGATCAGTTGCGTGCGGCGGTTGCTCTTGAGCCAGCGGCAGAAATCCATGCCACTTACTTCCGGAAGCATGATGTCGAGGATGATGAGGTCGACCTGCTGCTGCTCGAGTTCTTGCACGGCTTCGGAGACCTTGCGAGCCTCAATGATCCGGTAGGGCTCCGCCTTCAGCATCGCCTTGAGCAGACGGCGGTTGACATCTTCGTTATCGATGACCAGAAGGGTGGGCGTGTGCGTGGAGTCCCAAAGCGCGCCATCCCCTTTGAGTACGGCTGGATTCAGCAGTTCGGCAGGAGGCTGCAAGCCGCCAGGCAGGCTAAGGGCGACGGATGCCCCGGCAGCCCCCTCGCCGTTGCGCTCCCGGGGCAAGATCTCCGCCAAGCTCTTTCCTTGGATCGAACTCACTGCACGGTCCTTCGGTGTTCTCATCGGCTTCCTGGTGGCCTTGGCGCAACGTGGCAAGCTTCGACCCGGAGGACATCAGCCTCGTTGCCCGTTTCGGCCAGAGGGAGTACTGTTGCCCTGAGAGTCCTATCGGTGGTTTTGAGCCGGAGGTTTAGCGAAGGTTGTGTGGAACCGGAGGAAAAAGTAAGGAACTTGACGTACCTGTAAGGAGAATGCGAGGGATACGCGGAGAAGAAGGACCGGATCGCAGGAGCTTTCGATCAGCTTGGGTTTCGCGCATTGAGAGGGGACTTCGCCGATCTCAACGCTCGCTGCGATCCGGAGCGTTTCCCTTTCTGGAGGTTAATTGTTTCCAGTTTACGGATGTGCGACACTTTCGTCCATTAGATATTTCGCAGTAGAAGCTTCGAGAATACCAATGAATCTTTTGCCTCTCGACCGCCATCTTTCGCAGTTACCGCTGGAAGCGTATCTCAAATGAATCCGTGGGTTTGCCGAGCGTTCCGCGCAACTCCAGGGAGGCCATTTTTCCATCCGGGCCCAGATTGAGTCGACCGCGGCCAGACGAGCCGAGGCTCGCAAATCCATCAGTGATTTCCAGCTCGATTCCCTCAGACTTAGCGGTCCATCGACCCTTCAAGGTGACCACCTCGGAACCGTAGCATTGCAGCTCGAGGTCGCCGTTGCTTTTGAGCGAAGCCCGAACGCGGCGCAGGTTGTCCGTCTGGCTGCCGGCTCGCAGCGTCCCCGATCCCACAACCATTTCATTCAGCCCGGAGAATCCCGCAGGAGGTTGAGGAGTCGGCTGAAAGTCTCCACCGGGACGGCGGCTGAGCGTCGGGAGGATTCCCCCTCCCTGGGGTTGGGTGGGCGGAGGGGCCTGAACGGGCGCGGGCGTTTCGGAGTTGCCGAAATAGCCTCCTCCGCCGCGCGAACCGGTGGATTCCATCGAGCCCTGATACGGCTGCCCGTCGGTGGTCCAACTGAGTTCGAAGGTATAACCTTCCTGCCCCCGGCGCGTGTCCCGGATGGTGACAATCGCCGTGAAGTTGTTGCCTGGCCGGGGCTCCTGCGACAGCCTCACCTCGCCACGGCCATCCACACCACGGAGGCTGAACCGTGTAAAGAAGTTCCGCGGCAAGGGCTGCGTGCACTCGCTTCCATCGTCGCGGCCGGGCTGGCCCGAGATGCGCCGAACCAGCACCTGGTCGCCCCGCAACTCGACGTCGACTTCGTCGTCCACCATGACGCGAAGGACACAGCGGCCGTCCCGGGACTGTTCATTCCATTCCTTCATGCGCTTGACCTGGAAGCTCGTATCCTGCGCGGCAAGGCCCGCCGCGGCCAGGATCGAAACGGCGATGATCTTCAAAGGAGTCATGATGCGAATACCTCTTTATGTGCCCGGCTTGACGTGTGGAGGGGGAGTGGAACCCGGTCTGGCAATGTCAAAACGGTCACGCGTCTTGGCGTATCCAGTTCCGCCCATGCGGCCGATGGCTCGCAACTGCTCCGGATCGATTCGAAAGTTGTCGATGATCCGGTCGTCGATGTGGAACCGGACCACCTCGCCGATGATCAGGGCACCGCCGGAGGGCTTGTCACTCACCACGACAATCTGCTGAAGCTTGCACTCCATCTGGACCAGACTCTCACCCACCCGTGGAGGCTTCACCACTTCCGACGGCACGGGAGTCAGGCCGCTGACCTCGAACTCGTCCACGTCTGGCGGATACTCTCCAGCAGTCAGGTTCATGGCCTCAGCCATGCTCTCGCTCACCGTGTTGACCACGAACTCGCCTGTTTCGCGGACATTGTGGAGCGTGTCCTTTCCAGTACCCGTACCCGCCCGGAAACCTGTGGAAAAACAGAGACTTGGAGGATTCGAACAGATCGCGTTGAAAAAGCTGAAAGGCGCCAGATTGCGGATGCCCGCGGCGCTCAGGCTCGATACGAGCGCGATCGGCCTGGGTACGACGGTTCCGATCAGCAGCTTGTAGATATCCTTCGGATCATGTTCGTTTGGATTGACGATCATTCACGGTCCCTTCACATAGCACCACTTTGCAGTGGATCTATCTCCGATTTCAGGGTACACTGAAACCAAGAGGGTGCATCGGATGCCTGGACTCACCACTACGCAGGCCGCCTTTGTTGAGGATGCCCGGAACTCCGGACAGCTCTACATTTCCCAACCATACGAATTGTACTCCGAGGAGAACCAGCAGGCATGGCAGTTGCTTTACCAGCGCATGACACCTTCCTGGGAGCGCTATGGCAACCCGGCTTTTCTGGACGGCCTGGCCAGGCTTGGGCTCCACGCGAACCACATCCCCCGGCTGGATGAGATTAACCGCGCTCTTGCCCCAATGACGGGATTCGAGGCGCGAGCGGTGAGCGGCTACATTCCCGCGTTCCGGTTCTTTGAGAGCCTGCGGCGCCGCGAGTTTCCCACCACCATCACCATTCGCGCGCACGACCGGCTTGACTATCTGCCGGAGCCGGACATCTTTCACGACGTCGCCGGGCATGTTCCCATGCACACGGACCGGCGGTTCGCCGATACGTTGGTCCGCTTCGGCGAATGTGCCCACCGGGCGGCAGATTCCGCCCTCGCAATCCGTGACCCGCAGCGGCTTCGCGACAGGCTGGAAGCCATCACCCGGGCAATGGCCCGCTTCTTCTGGTTCACCATCGAGTTCGGCCTCATCCGCACGCCGCAGGGAATCCGGGCCTATGGGAGCGGCTTGCTCAGCTCGCATGGCGAACTCCCTCACGCCGTGGTGTCGCCGGACGTTCACCGTCCGCCCCTGCAGCTTGACTGGGTGATCCATCAGAGCTTCGAGATCGACCGTTATCAGCCGTTACTGTTCGTAGTGGACAGCTTCGAGCAACTGTACGATACGGTGGAGCAGTTGGAGAGACTGATACTGGAAGACCGCTTGGGAGAAGTGGCGCCCGGAAAGCCTGATGTGGATCCGGATGAAATCAGCCTTCTGCTGCGGGACGGTGCGTGAGGGCGGAGAAAAGCAAGGGCCCGAATTGTGCCGGGCCCAGGAGGTTGTGGGACTAACGTGCGGGGGACTAAGCCGCACACCTCAACTGTAACGGCTTGATGACACATAGGCAATTAGAAAGATTCGTGGATAACCCTTCGGGTTTGCCAATGGATTGGTCCTGTGGGTGTATAATTCAGGCGGATGGAATGGCTCAACTATCATCACTTGCTGTACTTCTATGTGGTAGCGCGAGAGGGTAGCGTCGCCAAGGCCAGTGAACAACTGCTGCTCGCACAACCCACCATCAGCGGACAGATTCACGCGCTCGAGGACAGCATTGGGGAAAAGCTCTTCCAGCGAAGTGGCCGGCGGCTGGTGCTCACTGACTTCGGGCGCACCGTTTATCAGTACGCGGAAGAGATCTTCGGCCTCGGCCGCGAGTTACAGGACTTCATCCGTGGCCGCCCGACTGGCAAACCGCTGCGCCTGGTGACGGGTGTCGCCGACACGCTTCCAAAGACGCTGGTGCACCGGTTGCTGACACCTGCCTTTCAGATTCGAGAGTCGATCCATCTCATCTGCCAGGAGGACCATCCGGAAAACCTGCTATTGCAGCTATCACTGCACAAGCTGGATGTGATGTTGACCGATACGCTGGTAACTTCCACCATGCGCATCCGCTCGTATCACCACCTGCTCGGGTCAAGCACGGTTTCATTCTTTGCGCGAAGCGACCTCGCCGCTCGATACGCAGAGGGCTTTCCGAAGTCCCTGGACGGCGCACCCTTCCTGCTTCCGATGGAGAACACCGGACTGCGACGGGCCATTGAACATTGGTTCAATACGCAGGGCATCGCTCCACGCGTGGTAGCCGAGTTCCAGGATACGGCGCTCGCAAAGGCTTTCGGGCAAGCGGGAGTCGGCATCTTTTGTGCGCCCACTGTTGTGGCTGAGGACGTGCAGGGTAACTACGGAACCACGAAGATCGGGGAAGCTTCGGACCTTCAGTTCAAGGTCTACGCCATCTCGCTCGAACGCAAGTTCAAGCATCCCGCGGTACTGGCGATTCTCGACGCGGCGCGCCAGCACCTGTTCGGCGACAATCGAGAGTAAGGAGAGCGAGGATATGTGGATCCAACTGGGTATGGCACTGGCCGTTGGCATCATTCCGGAAGCTGCTGATGTCGCCTACAGGCAGCCTCGGGTAGCGGTGGATGGATCGCGCGTCGCAGTTGCTTTCGGCACCGGCGACACGGTTCGCGTCGCTGTGTCGAACGATCAGGGCAAGACGTTCAGCCATCCGGTCCAGGTATTTCCGGCGCCGGGTGAAAGTGGCAAGCTCGCTCTCGGACGGCATCGCGGTCCCCGCATTGCGATGTCGGGCAAAACGCTGGTCATCTCCGCGATCGTTGGCGCGCAAGGTGGCGGGCGCGATGGCGATGTGGTCGCGTGGCGATCCACGGACGGTGGCAAGACCTGGTCCCGCGGCGTGCGCGTGAACGACGTGGAGGGCGCCGCACGGGAGGGACTTCATGCGATGGGCGGCGAGGGCAACACATTGCTGAATGTGTGGCTCGACCTTCGACAGAAAGGAACGCGGCTCTACGGGTCGGTGTCGAAGGACGGCGGCGCGACCTGGGCGGCGAACAAGCTGATTTACGAGTCGCCTGACCAGCACATCTGCGAGTGCTGCCATCCCATGGTGCATGCGTCGTCAGGGGCGCTTCATGTGATGTGGCGCAACTGGCTGAGCGGTTCGCGCGACATGTACACCGCAACGTCGGCGGATGGAGGCCTCACGTTCGGCAAAGCGTCGAAGCTCGGCACCGGTACGTGGCCGTTGAATGCCTGTCCGATGGATGGGGGCGGTCTCGCCGCCGATACGAACGGTCAGCTCTGGTCGGCATGGCGCCGCGAGAACAACGTGATCCTTGCGGGTCCTGATGGCAAGGAGCACGACCTTGGTAAGGGCAAAGACCCGGCGATCGCCAGGCTTCGCGATGGCGTGGTGGTGGCATGGACCTTGGATGGCGTTCGAATCGTCCGCAAGGGGAGTCCGCCGGAAGTGCTGGACGCGGCGGGCGCGTATGTCGACCTCGCCGCGGGCCGCGACTTCGTGATCGCCGCCTGGGAAAGCGGGAAGACCATCCAGATCGCACGGGTGGAATAGATGCAGGAGATCGCAAGCCCGCGCAATCCGCTGCTCAAAGAGATCCGCAAGGCGCTCGCAAAGGGGAGCCTCACGAGCGATGGGTACGCGATCGCCGAGACATTCCATCTTCTCGAAGAGGCGCTGCGTAGCGATTGTGCCATCGGAGCGGTGATCTCGGCGGAATCGGTGCGTGGAACCGTACAGCGCCATGTCGGCAATCTCAACGGCTTGCGCATTGCCGTGGTCCCCGACGCAGTGTTCAACGACCTCGCAAGCACAGAAAGCAGCCAAGGCGTCATCGCTCTCGTGAAGCCGCATCCGTGGACACTCGAAAACCTGTTCCGGGGCCGCACGCTGCTGGTGGTGCTGGACGGCGTGCAGGATCCCGGCAATGCGGGCACCATCGTTCGCGCCGCGGAGGCCTTTGGTGCAACGGGAACGCTTTTTCTGAAGGGCTCCGTGAATCCCTACAACGCGAAAACACTTCGCGCTTCGGCAGGTTCGCTGTTTCGGCTGCCGGTGGTGCAAGGCGTGGAACCCGAGCTTGTCCAAGCCGCCTTCAAGCAGAACCGGCTTGATGTCTACGCCGCCATGCCCTCCGCGCGGCTTCGTCCCGAAGAAGTGAACTTCACACGCAAATCCGCGATCATCGTTGGGAGTGAAGGACGCGGCGTCAGCAGCACACTGCGGAAGGGTGCGTTCGATCTCGCCATCCCTACCGTCGGCGTGGAATCGTTGAATGCCGCGGTTGCCGCATCGGTGCTTCTCTATGAAGCAAGCCGCCAGCGCCGTCTTGCCGGAGGAGCCGCATGAGTCTCTTCGAACCGGCGCCGCTCGCGCACGAAGTGGATCCCTCGCGTCCGCTCGCGGAACGCATGCGGCCACACTCGCTGGAAGAATACGTGGGGCAGGAGCACATCCTCGGACCGGGAAAGCCGCTGCGCATGCAGATCGAGCGCGATCAGTTGAGCTCGATGATCCTCTGGGGCCCGCCGGGTGTGGGCAAGACGTCGCTTGCGCGGCTGATCGCACGCCAGACCCGTTGCGACTTCGTGCCTTTCAGCGCCGTCACCAGCGGCATCAAGGAAGTGAAGGCCATCATGAGCGAGGCCGAGCACAACCGGAAGATGGGGCGGCGCACGCTGCTGTTTGTGGATGAGATTCATCGCTTCAACAAGTCACAGCAGGATGCGTTTCTGCCGTATGTGGAAGCCGGGGATGTGATCCTGATCGGCGCAACCACGGAGAATCCCTCGTTTGAAGTGATCTCCGCGCTGTTGTCACGGTCGCGCGTCTACACACTGCGCGCGCTCAATCCGGATGAACTGGTGCCGCTGTTGCGCCGCGCGGTTTCGGATCCCGATCGCGGGCTCGGCCGCATGAATCTGCAGATCACCGATGCGCAGCTCGAGCAGCTCGCGGTGTACTCGAACGGCGATGCGCGATCGTCTTATGCGGCGCTGGAGCTGGTGGCCGCAGCGTCGAAAGATGGGCATGTTTCGCAGCAGACCATCGAAGATGTGCTCCAGCGGAAGATGCTGCTTTACGACAAGTCGGGTGAGGAGCACTTCAACCTCATCTCGGCGCTTCACAAGTCCGTGCGATCGAGCGATGTGGACGCGGCGCTCTATTGGCTGGCGCGCATGCTGGAGGCCGGCGAGGACCGCCTGTACATCGCGCGCCGCCTGGTGCGGATGGCGATTGAGGATATCGGCATGGCGGATCCGCGCGCACTGGAACAGGCGATGGCCGCGATGCAGGCGGTGCACTTTCTTGGCGCGCCGGAAGGCGATCAGGCATTGGCGCAGGCGGCGATTTACTTGTCCGTGGCCCAGAAGTCGGATGCCGCCTACAGCGCTTTGAACGCGGCTCGTCAGGAGGCGCGAACGGCTCTGGCGGAACCGGTGCCGCTGCATCTGCGCAATGCGCCGACGAGGCTGATGAAGGACCTCGGATACAGCAGGGGATATCAGCACGCGCACCAGCAGGAAGGCGCACTCACGGATATGGAGTGCCTTCCGCCATCGCAGTTTGGGCACAGGTTCTACCATCCCTCCGATCGAGGGCTGGAGAAGCGGGTGGAAGAGCGGTTGGCGGAGATCCGGCGCTGGAAAGCGGAACACCGCCGTCAGCAGGAGCCGTAACTACTTCGGAACTTCGCGGCCCATCGATTTGTAGATGCCTTCGATGGTCGCGATATGCTCTTTGGCTTTCTTGTTGGTGGGGTCGTACTCCACGGTCTTGCGGAACTGCCGAAGCGCTGTGGGGTACTTCCGGAATGGCGGCATCTGATCGTTGAACATGAAGAACTCGCCGTTGGCCAGATGAGCCTCGGCCAGCGCTGTCTTCACCTTCGCATCCTTTGGGTTCTTCTTGAGTTCGGCTTCCAGCGCGGCGATCGCTTCGTCGTGCTTGCCTTCCTTCGACTTCTTTTTCGCTGCGTCAATCGCGCTCTGTGCAAGCATCCCAGCCGGAACCAGCAGCGTGGACACACCGCAGGCGAGCAGTATACGTCGGGTCATGATTTCATTCTAACTGGCCGGGGGCGGGAGTGTCCCGCCAGTTTCGCCGCCAAGTGCACCGTATCAAAAGGTCAGTCGCGTATTTCTTGTGTAGTCTCGCGCCCCCTCGGTCACAACTCGTCGCAGTCCGGGTGTCCGCTTGAGAGCCGACGCGGGCACTTCGTGCGTTCGTTCTAGCTGTTAAAGCATATGCTTCAAGCCCTCGTATCTGCCAAAGCATATAGCAAGCTAGCCTCACGGCACAATATGCGATAGCATATACACCTGTGCCATTGATATAGAAAATACTATGAGACATCGATCCGGAACGCTACCCGAGCTGCTCCGGCAGGCCCTCGCCTCGGCCCGCCGCCAGAAGGATCTCAGCCAGGCCCAGCTCGGCAAGCTTGTGGGCCTGCCCCAGACCCACGTCTCAGGTATCGAGACCGGGCGCATCGTGCCCCGCTATGACACGCTGCTCGATCTCGTCCGCGTCCTCGATCACGACCTGGTCCTCGTTCCCCGCGATCTCGTTCCCGTCGTCGAAGCCGTGCTCCGGGAACGCCGCCAGAGCGTCTCCGGAGAGGAAGAGAAACCCCTCTACGAACCTGACGACGACGAAGCCGATCAGGACGCGGAACCCACCAACAAGACCGGCCGCGCCAAGGAGAGGGTGTCATGAAGATCGACCCCAAAACACTGACCACCCTGGGCGTCCACCTGCACGGCCGCCAGATCGGCACCATCGTGCGCCTGGCCGGCGACCGGCAGATATTCTCCTTCGACCAAAGCTACATCGACGATCCGCAGCGCCCCACCTTGAGCCTTTCGTTCAAGGGCCGCTCCGGCGGGTTGGTGACAGCGCCCCAGCAGGTCCGCCAGCGGGTGCCGACCTTCTTCGCCAATCTCCTGCCCGAGGGCCATTTACGCTCCTACCTGGCCGAGCAGGCAGGCGTCCACCCGCAGCGCGAGTTCTTCCTGCTGGCCGCCCTCGGAGCCGATCTTTCCGGCGCTGTCATGGTCACGCCGCTCGGTCACGGCGTTGATGATGGCGGTCATGATGAGCATCATGACGATGACAACGAGGATGAGAACCAAAAGGACAAGCAAGGCTCCGGCCGCCGCCTGCGGTTCTCACTGGCAGGCGTTCAGCTCAAGTTCTCCGCCATCATGGAGGCGCGAGGCGGGCTAACCGTCCCCGCTGAAGGCATCGGCGGCTCCTGGATCGTGAAGCTCCCCTCCCACACCTTTGATGCCGTCTCAGAAAACGAGTTCGTCATGCTGGAACTGGCGCGTGCTATTGGAATCGCCGTGCCGCGCATCCACCTGGTCCCCGTCTCTGAAATCCAAGGGTTGCCATTCCTGGGCGCAGCCATCAAAGGCACGGCCCTTGCTGTTGAACGCTTTGACCGCATGCCTGACGGAGGTCGCGTTCACATGGAAGATTTCGCGCAAGTGTTCGGCCAGTTTCCCGAGGACAAATACAAGGCCGTCAGCTACGCCAACATCGCCCGCGTTTTGTGGGCCGAAACAGGAGCGCAGGGTGCCTACGAGTTCATCAGGCGGCTGACCTTTTCGGTGCTGATTGGCAATGCCGATATGCACCTCAAGAACTGGTCGCTTCTCTATCCGGACACCCGCACGCCTGTGCTCTCTCCCGCCTACGACTTCGTCTCAACGCTGCCCTACATACCCGGCGACAAGCTGGCCCTCACACTGGGCGGTAGCCGCGACCTTGAGCAAATCTCCCTCGACCAGATTCGCCGCCTCACTGAAAAGGCAGGCATGCCCATGGACCCCGTCGTGCGGATCGTTCACGACACGGCCGAGGCCACCATCGAAGCCTGGAGGCACCTCCCGGCCCAGGATCTTCTGCCCGCCGCGATCAAGACCGTCATTGATAATCAAATCACCACGGCTGCCCACACGACCCTCATCGCGAAGCGAGGATGACCGAGCGGAGGACCGAATGGGAGAACCCATCACCATTGCTGGGTCCGCCCTGCAGGCCATCGAGACGTTTCCCGAATGCTCGACGAGGCGCAATCCTACTTTGAGTCCGGACAGGACCGCGCGGCCATAGGCACGCGCGTGCGCTACTACCGGCGCTTGGAGCTCATCACATATCAGACCGCATCTAAGGAACGCCGTACTAAATCCCGGCTCTTGATGGGCGGCTGTGGCAAGGCTACGGATCGCACGGCGGTGCCTCGGAACTGGCGGCCATGCCCTGCCGCGCTAAACTGAAAGATCAATCGGCGCTGGCTTCCCGGTCAGTCCAGGATTGTCATTCTCGCTTCATGTCCAAAAAGATTGTGGTTGCAATCGACGGCCCGGCCGGCGCCGGCAAGAGTACGATCGCGCGCCGCCTCGCCGACCGGCTCAGCTTTCTCTACATCGATACTGGCGCCATGTACCGCGCCGTCGCGTTGTGGGCCGTGCGCAATGGCACGGACTTCAGCGACATGCACCGTCTGGAACAGCTTGCCGTCGCGGCGGAAATCGGCCTGGAAGACCGTGGATCGAAGGTCACGCTCAACGGCGAGGACATCAGCACCGCGATTCGCAACCAGCAGATTTCCGATGGCGCATCGAAGGTTTCCACCATCGCCGGGGTGCGCCGCGCACTGGTGGACAAACAACGCGAGATGGCGCTGGAACAAAGCGTGGTGATGGAAGGCCGCGACATCGGCACCATTGTCTTCCCGAACGCCGAGATCAAAATCTACCTCGATGCAAGCGTGGATGTGCGCGCGGAGCGGCGTTTGAAGGAACTGCTGGCCAAGGGCGCCGATGTCACACTCGAACAGATCGCAAAGGAGATCCGCGAGCGCGATGAACGCGACCGCACCCGCACTGCCTCGCCGTTGATGCAAGCGCCCGACGCGATCTATCTCGATTCGAGCGACCTCGCCATCGAACAGGTGGAAGAAGCCATTCTCAAAATCGTCCGGGAACGTACATCGAACGGAAAGGAACTCTCACGTTGAGCGAGTTGTTAGTGATGAAGTTCGGCGGCACCAGCATGGGCTCCGCCGAGCGCATGAAGATCGCAGGCGGTATCTGCGCGGGACAGATCAAACAACGCGGCGTGGTGACCGTGGTTTCGGCCATGTCGAAAGTCACCGATCTGCTGCTGGACACTCTGCGAAAGGCCGAGGGCGACGATCAGGCGGGGCTCGATGCGAATTTGAAGCAGTTGGAAGACCGGCACGTGATCACCTGCGCAGAACTTCTGCCAGCCAATCGCCAGCGTACCGTGCTTGACGAAGTGCACACCATCATTGATGACTTCCGCCGCATCGCAAAGGGGATCATGATGCTCGGGGAGCGTCCACCACGTTCGGTGGATGAAGCTGTGGCAGTGGGTGAGCGGCTCTCGGCGTGCCTGATTGCAGCGTATCTCGAATCGGCGGGGATTCCCGCGAAAGCCGTCAACGCAGCGGACGTTGTCGTGACGGACGCGGTGTTCGGCAACGCAACGCCGCTCATGGATGCGACTCGAGAGAAGGCCGCGAAGGTGCTTCGGCCGATGATTGAAGCGGGGGTGCTGCCGATCGTGACGGGTTTCAACGGCGCCACGCTCGATGGGCGTCCGACGACGCTTGGCCGTGGCGGCTCGGACTTCTCGGCATCGATTCTCGCCGCTGCTTTGGACGCGGCGGAGGTGTGGATCTGGACGGATGTGGATGGCATCATGACGGCCGATCCGCGCCTGGTGCCCCATGCGGCGGTGCTGCCTGAAGTGACGTACGCGGAGGCGGCGGAACTCGCTTACAACGGGGCGAAGGTACTGCATCCGCGCACGCTGGCGCCGTTGATCGAGAAGGGTGTGCCTGTGTGGAGCAAGAACAGCTTCGCTCTCGACAAGCCAGGCACGAAGATCACGCCTGCTGTTGATGCGCCCGACGGTCCTCGTGCCGTTACGTCGATGTCGAATGTCGCACTGGTTTCGATTGAGCCTGCGAGCGCCGAACTCAGCGCCACACTCGTCATGTCACGGGCTCTGGCCGCGCTCGCGCAATCCAACGCCGAGCTGCTTGCGTTGACCAGTTCGAGTTACCGGCAAACGTTCTGCTTTCTGATCCGGCGCGATGAGTTGCCACATGCGATGGCTGCACTCGAAACCGCGTTTGCGCTCGAGCTGGCGCATGGCTACATGAAGCCCTTTGATGTGGATGAGAACGTCGGTCTGCTGGCGGTGGTTGGCGAAGGCATGCGTGGAACGCCCGGTTTGGCGGGCCGCATCTTCACGGCGATCTCGCGAGAGAGCGTCAACATTATTGCGATCGCGCAAGGCTCCAGCGAGCTGACGATCGCGATCGTGGTGCGCCGCGACGGCTTGGAGAAGGCGGTTCGCGCGATCCACGATGAGTGCGGGTTGGGCAAGTAGCCCCAAGCTTCAAGCCAGCTTCAACTCATCAATCACCCGGTCCCACGGCTTGCGATAGGGCCGCCGCATCATGGACGCCGCATCCGCGTCGCCGATGATCTGCTCCGTCCCGGGATCCCAGCGAATGCTGCGACCCTTCAGCCGGAGTGAGATGTTCGCGAGATGGCAAGCCGTGGTGATCTGATGCCCGTCTTCCACGTCGGCGATGGGCCTCTGCCGTGTCTTCACGCAGTCCAGGAAGTTGCGGACATGCAGGTCGAATTGCTCGTCGGAGGAACCTTTCTCCTTGACTGGTGCGGTCCACGGCTCGGGTTTCGCCTGCGACCTTGCCACGCCTCCCGCGCTGTGCCCTTTGAATTGCGGCACCGCGTTGTTGGGGTCAATCTTCAACTCCGGCGTGATCTCGAAGCCACCGCGGCCAATCGACATGCTTGCCTTGTGCCCGAAGAATTCGAGTCCGCCGCCCGGGCGCCCTTGTGCCGTTTCGCGCAAAGAACAAACCGCCGTGCAATTGTCGTATTGGAAGATGGCGTCCTGGGTGTCCGGTGTTTCACCATCGCCCTCCAGAGTGTAACGGCCACCGACTGACGACACCAGCACTGGGCCCTTCGCGGCAAGGAACCACTGTGCGATGTCGATGTGATGAGCGCCAAGGTTCGTCATCTGGCCGCCGGAGTAATCCCAAAACCAGCGGAAATGATAGAGCGACCGCAGTTGATGATAAGGTTTCTTGGGCGCCGGCCCGAGCCACATCTCGTAGTCGAGTTCCGAAGGCGGCTGGCCCTCGTTGAACTTGCCGAAGCCCGGCGTCACGTTGCGAAACGCGGTCATGCGGATGTTCGTGACCTTGCCAAGATAACCCTCGCGCACGAGCTTGCGCGCCTTCTGATAATGGAGTCCACTGCGCTGTTGCGTACCGGTCTGCACCACGCGGTTGAAACGTCGCGCGGCTTTCACCATCCACTTGCCTTCGTCAATGAACAGTGAGAGGGGCTTCTCGACGTACACGTCCTTGCCGGCCGCGCAGGCCAGAATCGTCATCAGCCCGTGCCAGTGATCGGGTGTCGAGACCACCACGGCCTGCACATCCTTGCTCTCGATCATCTTGCGGAAGTCGCGATAGCCTTTCGCGCGCGGACCGCAATCCTGCAAGCCTTCTTCGAGGCGCGGCTGATGCGCTTCCGACATTGCGGTGATGTCGACGTCTTTCTGGTTCTTGAAATCGAAGACGTGCTGGCGGCCAATGAGTCCGTAGCCGATGAATCCAACCTGAACGCGGTCGTTCGCGCCAAGGATTCTCTGGTACGATGCCGCGCTCATCGCGGCGGCAACAAAGCGTCGTCGTGTGGCGGACATGGCGGGGATCATATCATGAAAGTTCGCGATGACAAAGATTCCATTGAGTGCGATTCTCGATTCCGGCGATGCCGCGCTGTTCGATGTCAGCAGCTATGGCAAGGCGCCTGAAGGCAAGTTGCCATTGACTCCGGAGATGCTGCTGACGCGTCCCTCCGGCGACCTGTTCGGATGGACGCAGAACGCGGGCATGGGTTGGGATCCGGCAAAGCTGGGCGGCAAGGAGATCCTGCTACTGAGCACCCACGGCGGCATGCGAGCGCAGGATGGAACACCCATCGCTCTCGGCTATCACTCCGGGCATTGGGAAGTGAATCTGTTGATGGAGGCGGCGGCGAAGGAACTCAAGGGCGCAGGTGCGATTCCCTTCGCGGGTTACTGCACAGACCCCTGCGACGGGCGCACGCAAGGCACCACGGGCATGTTCGACAGCCTGCCCTATCGCAATGATGCCGCGGTGGTGCTGCGCCGGCTGATTCGTTCGCTTCCGACGCGGCATGGCGTGATCGGCGTCGCGACGTGTGACAAGGGGCTGCCCGCGATGATGATGGCGCTGGCAGGCTCGCGCGATTTGCCGTGTGTACTGGTGCCCGGAGGCGTGATGCTGCTTGCGGAAGACGCCGAGGACACGGGCAAGGTGCAGACCATCGGAGCGCGGTTCGCGCATGGTTCCATCACGCTGGAGCACGCGCAGGAGATGGGCTGCCGCGCGTGCGGGTCGCCTGGAGGCGGCTGCCAGTTCCTTGGAACGGCGGCGAGTTCCCAGGTGATCGGGGAAGCGCTTGGGATGTCGCTGCCACACTCCGCGCTTGCACCCAGCGGACATCCCATCTGGCTCGACATGGCGAAGCGTTCCGCCCGTAGCGTGCTGATGCTTGAGTCCCGTGGCATCCGCATGCGCGATATTCTCACTGATGATGCGTTGCACAACGCGATGGTCGTGCACGCGGCATTCGGCGGTTCCACCAATCTCATCCTGCATTTGCCTGCGATCGCGCATCAGGCTGGTCTGCGACGGCCCTCGGTCGACGATTGGGCGGCGATCAACAAACGCGTTCCGCGAATCGTTGATTCGTTGCCCAATGGCCCGCGCTACTTCCCGACGATTCAGGTGTTCCTCGCGGGGGGCGTGCCGGAGGTGATGCTGCATCTTCGTGACGCGGGTCTGCTGAAGTTGAATGCGCTCACGGCGACCGGCGAGACGCTGGAAAAGAGCCTGGAGTGGTGGGAGAAGTCGGAACGCCGGCAGACGTTGCGCCGCATGCTCGCGGAACGTGACCACATCGATCCGGATGATGTGATCCACTCCTTTGAAAGCGGCCGGCGCGCGGGTCTCACGTCGACAGTTTGTTTCCCGATGGGCAATCTGGCGCCGGAAGGATCCGTCATCAAGAGCACTGCGATTGATCCGAGCGTGGTGGATGCAGACGGCGTTTACCGCAAGCGCGGTCCAGCGCGCGTGTTCCTCACGGAACCTGGCGTCATCGGTGCGATCAAGAATGGCGAGATCAAGGCGGGTGACATCGTCGTGCTGATCTGCCGCGGCCCGATGGGCGCGGGTATGGAGGAGACCTACCAGGTCACGTCCGCGCTGAAGCATCTCGACTTCGGCAAGCATGTTGCCCTGGTTACCGATGCGCGATTCAGCGGCGTGTCGACGGGCGCTTGCGTCGGACACGTATCCCCAGAGGCGCTGGCGGGCGGCCCCATCGGCAAGTTGCGCGACGGCGACATTGTGGAGATTGTGGTGGACCGGAACACCATGGAAGGCAGTGTGAACCTCATCGTGAACGGATCGGTGGAGGAGGGTTGCGCCGAGCTTGCATCTCGCGCACCGCGTACCGATCTTGCACCGGACCCCGCATTGCCGCTTGATACTCGTATCTGGGCCGCGCTGCAGGACGCAAGTGGTGGAACGTGGGGCGGCAGCGTCTATGATGCCGAGTCGATTCTCAAGGTGATCGAAGCGGGCAAGCGCGCATTGCGGCAAGCGAATGGATGACGAGGTTCTCCGCTACTACGAACGGACAAGTGAAGCACAGCGTCTCTCCGGTGGATCCGGACTGCTCGAGTTCGCGCGCATTCAGGAGATCGTGATGCGCCATCTGCCGCCGCCCCCGGCACGAGTGCTGGATGTCGGTGGCGGCCCCGGTGTGCATGCGGAATGGCTGCTGGAGCGGGGCTATGATGTGTATCTTCTCGATCCGGTGGAGAAGCACCTCGCCCAGGCTTCGCGGTTGCCGCTAGCCGGCATCGCAAAGGGTGATGCGCGCGAGCTGCCGTGCGAAGACGCAAGCGCCGATGCAGTGCTGTTGCTTGGTCCGCTGTATCATCTGCCGGATCGTGAGCAGCGTCTTGCCGCTCTGCGTGAAGCACGGCGCGCTTTGAAGCCGCGGGGCGTTCTTTTCGCTTCAGCGATCAGCCGGTGGGCTTCGCTGCTGCATGGACTACTGGATGGGTTTCTCGATGATCCTGCGTTCACGGCGTTGCTGGATCGGGATCTTGCCACGGGTCAGCATGAGAATCCAACCGGCGAGCCGCGCTACTTCACTTCGTCGGTGCTGCATCGTCCCGAGGAGCTTCGCGAGGAATTGCACACGGCCGGTTTCGGGAGTGTGGACCTGCTTCCAGTGGAAGGACCAGGCTGGCTTGCCCGTGATTTGGAGGAGCGTTGGAAGGATGCGGAGCGCCGGTCGAGGATTCTCCATCTCGTCCGGCAAGTGGAAAATGAGCCGGCGCTCCTGGGCTGCAGTCTGCATCTATTGGCGATCGGGCGCTGCTATGCCGCGAGTGACTCCTCTTCCGGCAGCGCATAGAAGCTGAGGTGATCGTTGCCTGCTTTGTGATCAATGAGCAGACAGGCTCCCGGCTCGAGACGGCCACGCGCCACCAGTGAAGCGAGCGGTTGGATCAGATGGCGGAGAACGGCGCGCTTGAGTTCCCGGGCGCCATACTCGGGGCTGGTGCCTTTCTTCAGGAGAAAGTCCTTTGAGGCGTCGGTGAGTTCGAATGCGAATCCGCGCATGCCCATGCGGTTCGCGATGTGACGCCGCAGGTTGTCGATCTGATGTTCGAGAATCTGGCTCAGGGCGTCTTCCGAGAGTGGATAGTAAGTGCTGATGACATCCACGCGGTTCACAAACTCAGGTGAGAACTTCTTCCGCACGGCAGCCACGGCGATGCTCTCCAGCTTTCGCTGGACATTCTTGCGAGTGGGCCCGGTGATTGCTTGAAATCCGAAATCGGGGCGCATCTCACGGCTCATCCCGCGCGCTCCCAGATTGCTGGTCATGAAGATCAGGGAGCGTTCGAAGTTGACGTTGGTGTTGTCGCCAAGACGCAGCACGGCTTTGTCCAGCACACCAAGCAGAAGGCGCTGCATGGAGGGCGCCGCTTTCTCGATCTCATCAAAAAGGACGATGGAGAGGTTGGAGCGCTCACTGGTGACCGCGTTCAGTTTCTGCTGATTGAGCATGGGTGTGGTTTCGCGATGGCCCAGATAACCCGGAGGAGCGCCGATCAGCTTGGCCACTTCGTGTTCCATTTGGAACTCTCCGCAATCAATGCGAAGGACGTGCTTCTCCGTGCCGTGAATGGCCTCCGCAAGCGCCTCCACCGTGCGCGTCTTGCCGGTGCCGGTTGGACCCAGCAACAGGAACACTCCGACAGGCCGCCCTTCGGGAGAGAGGCCCGCCTGATACATCTGCACGTAGGGCACGATGGCTTCAAGAGCCGGGGTCTGACCGACGATCTTCTCCGTAAGCAGGGAGAGGAGGCTGGGCGCGGTGTCTGCGGCGGTCCGGCGCGCCCGTGTGGTTGTGTTTCGCATGTGTGCGGGTCACCTTTCAACCCAAGTCTTGCATCGCGTCAACGGGAACCCGGCTTAACGCGAGCGATAGCAACTCCGCAACTCACAGATTTCAATCGCAAAACGCTCTGAGTGATAAATCTTCGCGGAACGTGATCGCCGCGAAGCCGGGCACAAAACAGTTGCCACTATGCGGGAATCCCAACCACTTCGGTCTATCCTGGATCTTGATGCCGAAGAAGGAGTGTGTGTGGCGACAGGATTGATTGCATTGCTCGACGACGTTGCGGCGATCGCGAAGCTGGCGGCAGCCTCGGTGGATGACGTTGCGGCGAGTGCCGCAAAGGCCGGTACCAAGGCGGCAGGCATCGTGATTGACGACGCCGCGGTCACGCCTCGCTATGTCGTCGGACTCGCCTCCGATCGTGAGTTGCCCATCGTCCGCAAGATTGCCATCGGCTCACTGAAGAACAAGCTGCTGATTCTGCTGCCGGGCGCGTTGCTGCTGAGCTACTTCGCGCCGTGGGCGATTACGCCGCTGTTGATGCTGGGAGGAGCGTATCTCTGTTTGGAGGGCTTCCACAAGGTCGCTGAACTGATCGTTCCCCACGCGCCGGAGAAAGACGCCTCGCAGGAAGTCAGCGGCGCCAGCGCGCAAAAAATCGAGGATGAGCGCGTGGCGGGCGCGATCCGCACGGATGTGATCCTTTCGGCGGAGATCACGGCCATTTCCCTGGCGGGTATTTCCGAGGCGCCGATCGCGAGACAAGCGACAGTGCTCGCGGTAGTCGGCGTCGGGATGACCGTGCTGGTGTACGGCGCCGTGGCGCTGATCGTCAAGGCGGATGATGCGGGCGTGGCGATGGCGCGCTCTGGCAATGGCATGGTGCGCAGCCTCGGGATGGCGCTTGTCCGAGGCATGCCTGCCTTTCTGAAGACACTCGGCTTTGTCGGCATGCTCGCGATGCTCTGGGTCGGTGGCGGGATCATCGTGCATGGCTTGCAGCAACTCGGCTACCCGGCTGTGGAAGAGGCGATTCATCACATCGCCGTGGCCGCAGCGGGTGCCATGCCAGCGGCCGGCGGACTCATCTCATGGCTTGTGCAAGCAGGCTTGTCGGGAATACTCGGCCTCGCCATCGGATGGATCACGGATATCGTGTACCAACGTGGCATCGCGCCAGTGCTCAAGGCCGTGCGCCGTTGACAGGCGGATGGAGATCCGGGAGAGCGGACGGTTTACCCACCTCCCGGCCCGGACGCCCGACCCCCGAGGGCCGGATTCCTAAGGCCGGCTCCTCTGCTAGAATAGAGCATTCAGGTTAACTCGCTTACTCCAATTGTGAAACCATACGTGCGTATCGGACGTCTCATGGAAGGCGCAGAGAGGAAAGGACCGTTGTATCGATGACGTTTTCCAGGCTAGGAGGCCTGCAGCTCCTCTACGTCTTTTATCTGTTGGTCTTCATTGGATTTAGCGGCTCCGCACAAGCCCTGCTGGCACAGCAACCTCCAGCCGAGCCCCCCAAGCCCCCTCAGCAGAAGAAGGCAAATCCGTTTGAGACTGTCCCTCAAACTACCGAGCCCGCCCAACCTGCGAAGCCCAAGATCCAACTTGAAGCGCCGAAGCCCGTGGAAGGCGCGAAGCCAGCGCCCACCGAGGTGGAAGACGTCATTGAAGCAATCGAATTCCGCGGATCTCGCCGCGTTCCACAGGACACCTTGCGTGCGCTGATCATCAGCCGGAAGGGCGACAAGCTCGACAATGATGCTCTCCACCGTGACTTCATGTCGCTGTGGAACTCCGGCCGCTTCGATGATATTACTCTGCAGAAAGAGCCCGGTGTTTCCGGCTGGATCGTCCGCTTCAATCTCACCGAGCGCCGCATCGTCCGCTCCATCAAGTACGACGGCAACAAGTCGATCACCATTTCCGAAATTCTCGACCGGTTCAAGGACCGCCGCGTGGGCCTTTCGGTGGAGACGCAGTACGATCCGAACAAGGTTCAGCGTGCCACCAACGTGCTGAAGGAATTCCTGGCCGAACGTGGCCGGCAGTTCGCAACCGTGGAGCCCGAAATCCGCCAGATCCCGCCGTCCTCCCTCGAAGTGATGTTCAAGATCGTGGAAGGCCCGAAGGTGAAGGTGGGCAAGATCGAGATTGAAGGCAACAAGGTGTTCAGCGATCGCGTGGTGCTGCGCGCGATGAAGAATCTGAAGCCGATCGGCATCCCGCGCTCGATTCTGTTTGAGAACATCTTCGCCAAGTCTTACGACTCCACCAAGCTGGAAGAAGACAAGGATCGGACACGAGTTTATTACCAGGAGAAGGGCTATTTCACGGCCCGCGTGCTGGAGCATCAGTCCACAATCCGGGATGTCGGCGGCGGGAAGTTCCGTGTGCCGCTGTTCTATATGAACAAGCCCGGTAAGCGCGCCGACCTCAAGATCTTCCTGGAAGAAGGCCGCCAGTACAAGCTGAACAAGATCAACTTCGTCGGCATGAAGTTGTTCCGCACACCGGATTCGTTGATGCGGCCGTTGTTCCAAATGGGAGAAGGCGACATCTTCTCCACGGCCAAGCTTCGCAAGGGTCTGGAGCAGATGCGCAAGCTCTACGGCCAGTTTGGCTATATCGACTTCGTGCCGGAGCCGAGCTTCGACGTGATTCCCAACAGCGACAAGCTTGACCTGACACTGAACGTGGATGAAGGCAAGCAGTTTTTCGTGCGCCGCATCGATTTCTCCGGCAACAGCACAACGCGCGACAAGGTGATTCGCCGCGAGATGCTGATTGATGAAGGCGACATCTACAACACGCAGCTTTGGGAAGTGTCGATTCTGCGTCTGAACCAGCTTGGCTACTTCGAAGTGCTGAAGGAAAACGAAGCCGCCACCATTACGCGCGACACCAAGAACAACACGGTGGATATCACGCTGAAGGTGAAGGAGCGCGGCAGGAACTCGGTTCAGTTGAATGGCGGTGTGTCCGGTATCGCGGGCAGCTTCATTGGCTTCGGCTATTCGACGAACAACTTCCTCGGTCTCGGTGAAACGCTGTCGATCAACTCGCAGTTGGGCGACCGCGTGCGCGACGTCACGTTCGGCTTCACGGAGCCCTATCTCTTCGACCGTCCGATTCAAGCCGGTTTCACGATCTTCATGCAGCGCTTCAACTACGATCAGGCGCGCGAAGTATCGCTGCTCTCGGGACGCAACTTCATTCCGCTGTATGAATCGCTGGGCCGCGAGAACCTGTTGAACTATGTGTCCAATGGCGCGGGTTTCAACGTGTTCGCAAGCTACCAGTTGCGGCGCAGTTTCTGGCGCACCGGCCTCAGCTTCGGCTACAACCGGTCGAACATCCAGACCCTGAGCACGGCCTCGCGGAATTATTTCGAGTTCATCAACTTCCAGGGTTTGAGTGGTCCGAACACACTCAGCGGAATCCGCACCACGCAGGTGGTTCCGTCGCTGTCCTACAATACGGTGGATCACCCGATCACGCCGAGCCGTGGCCGCAGCATCTATCTGACGACGAACCTCGCGTTCAGCGCGCTTGGCGGCAACGTCAACATGATCGAGCCCACGTTCGATTTCAAGTACTTCCGTAGCGGCTTCAAGAAGGGTCACGTGATCGGCACCCACTTCCTCGGCCGTTTCGTGTCGGGGTACGGCGGCCGCGTGGCGCCACCGTTCAATCGCTTCTACATGGGCGGCGAGAACGACGTGCGCGGGTTCGACATCTGGGGCATCAGCCCGATCGCCTACATTCCGAGCCGCGCCTCCGTACCGCTGCTGAATGCCGATGGTTCGGCGCGCCAGCAGAAGATCATCTCGAACGGTGTGGAATCGTTCGTCACGGTGACCAAGGAGATCCCGATCTATCAGTTGATCTTCCCGGGTGGCGATACACAGGGTGTGGGCAACTTCGAATACCGGATTCCGATTGTCGGGCCAGTGGTGCTCGCCGCGTTCTTTGACGCGGGTCTGAACAAGATCAGCCGCCCCGGTCAGCTTGGACTGAATCCGGGCCGCCTCGCCGAGCTGAACAGCGCATTCCCTCAGGCGAACTTTGATACGAACGCGGTAATCAATCGCGGCACCACCAGGCTTCGCACTTCCACTGGTCTTGAACTTCAGATCATGATGCCGGTAGTGAACGCGCCGTTCCGTCTCTACTGGGCCTACAATCCGACCATTTATCAGGACTTCCTGGTTCCGCCCGTGGTGGTCGATCGCTCTTATTTTCCGAACAACGCTTCCTTCGTCAATTCCGTGGCCACGATTGGCCAACCGTCGCCATTTTTCGAGAGACGGCGGATCTTCCGCTTCACCATCAGCCGCACGTTCTGAGTTCAGCGGAGTGAACAGGCAGCAAGCAAGAGAATCCGAAGAAACCTGCTAAATTGAATAGATCGTCAAGGAGTTTCGCAATGCAGAACAAGTTGCAATGGCTGCTGTTGCCTCTGCTGGCAACACAACTGGTGGGGATCGCAGCCGCCCAGGCGCCGACCAAAGTCGGAATCATCAGCGTGCAACAGGCACTGGTGGCAACCAGAGATGGCCAGAAGGCCGTTCAGGAGCTGGAGCAGCAGTTCGCTCCCAAGCGCAAAGAGCTGGAAAAGAAGCAGGAGTCGATCCGGCAGATGCAGGCGCAGTTGCAGAAGGGCAGCGCCGTACTGAGCGAAGAGCAGCGCCGCAAGCTGATGGCCGACATCGACCAGTTGACCAAGGCCTTCAATCGCGATCAGGAAGACTATAGTGCGGAACTCGAGCAGGCGCAGGGAAAGATCCTTCAGGAACTCGGCCAGAAGATGATGGCGGTGCTGGACAAGTATGCGAAGGAGAAGGGATTCGCCATCATCCTTGACGTGAGCAATCAGCAGACCCCGGTACTCTACGCGGCCAACGAAGTGGATGTGACCAAGGACATCATTGAGCTGTATGACAAGAATGTAGGCACCGCGGCTCCGGCAGCGAAGCCAGCGGCAGCACCAGCCCCTGCTCCGGCCCCACCGGTGACCAAGAAGAAGTAGTCCAGGCAACTTTCCTCAATTTTTCGGTGAATGCGGCTTGGGCGCCGGTCTCGTACTGGCGCCCAAGTTGTCTAGAAATGGACGTTTTCATGCGTTGGAGCAAGCTCTTCATTCCGACACTGCGCGAGAATCCGGCGGAGGCCGAAGTCGCCAGCCATCAGTTGTTGTTGCGGGCCGGCTATGTGCGCCAGCTCGCGGCGGGCATCTACAACTATCTTTTTCTCGCGCAGCGATCCATTCAGCGGATCACGAACATCGTGCGCGAGGAGATGGATGGTATCGGCGCGCAGGAGATGCTCTTGCCGGGATTGAATCCGGCCGAAGTGTGGCAGGAATCCGGCCGCTGGACCGTCATGGGCGACAACATGTTCCGGCTGAAGGATCGCTGGGGCCGCGACCTGTGCCTCGGCATGACGCATGAAGAGATCATGACCGCGATCGCCCGAGGCGAGCTTCGCAGCTATAAGCAATTGCCGCAGATCTGGTATCAGATCCAGACCAAATTTCGCGATGAGCCGCGCCCGAAGTCAGGCCTGCTGCGCGTGCGCCAGTTCATCATGAAGGACTCCTACACCTTCGATATGGATGCCGCGGGGCTGGATGTGGCGTACCAGAAGCACTACGATGCCTATTGCCGCATCTTCGATCGCTGCGGCTTGAAGTACGCGATTGTCGAAGCGCATTCCGGAGCCATGGGCGGAAGCCAGTCGCATGAGTTCATGGTGGCGTCAGATGCAGGCGAGGATTTGATTGTTGTTTGTGCAAAGACCGGCTATGCGGCGAATCTGGAGAAGGCCGTGTCGCGCCCGGTGGCGCCCGCGGCGGCTGATCCCGAAGGCGACCTCGCGCCAGAAGAGTTTCACACGCCCGGCCGCAAGACGATCGCCGAAGTAGCCGAGTTCACGAAGCTGCCTGAAACGTCGCAGATGAAGAGTTTGGTGATGGTGGCCGATGGCAAGCCGGTGCTTGCGTTGCTGCGCGGCGATCACCAGTTGAGTGAAACGAAGTTTGGATCGGTCACTGGCGCAACCGACATTCGTCCGGCGCATCCGGCGGAGATCCGCGATTGGTTCGGTGCTGACGCGGGCTCGCTGGGTCCCATCGGCGTCAAGAATATGCGCATCATCGCCGACCTCGCGCTCCAAGGCCGCAAGAACATGATCGCCGGCGCGAACAAGGATGACTACCATCTGCGGAATGTCACGCCGGGTGAGGATTTCCAAGCCGAGTTCTTCGATCTGCGCCAGGTGGCGGAGGGCGACACCGAAATCAACACCGGTGAGCCGCTGGAGATCTTCAAGGCCATGGAAATCGGCCACATCTTCAAGCTCGGATACAAGTACTCCGAGTCGATGGGTCTGCGCGTTCTGGATGAGAGCGGCAAGGAAGTCACGCCGATCATGGGCTCCTACGGTATCGGCGTGGAGCGCATTCTCTGCGCGGCGATTGAGCTGTACCATGACGCCGACGGGATTGTGATGCCGCCGTCCATCGCGCCGTTCCATGTCGCCATCACGCCTGTGAACAGCAATGATGCGGCACAGCGCGAAGCCGCCGAGAAGCTCTACGCCGAGTGTAGGGCGCTTGGGTTGGATGCGCTGCTGGATGATCGCGATGAACGTCCTGGTGTGAAATTCAAGGATGCCGATCTCATTGGTATTCCGTTCCGCATCACAGTTGGCAAAAAGCTCTCGCAGGGCATGATCGAGTTGCTTGTGCGCAAGGGCAAACAGTCCTCCGACGTCCCGGTGGCGGAAGCCGCCGCCCGCGTGAAGCAGTTGATGGGATGACGGATTGGAGAGCGATTCGCGAAGAATTCCCAGGGTTGCGCCGTTGGACGTACCTCAACACTGCAACCTACGGGCAGATGCCGAGGTGCGCCGCGGCGGCCGTTGCGGAGCACTTCGCTCGCCGCGATGAGTTTGCGTGCGGCGACTTTCTGGAATGGTTCGATCAGGCGGACCAGGTGCGCTCATCGATTGCGCGGCTGGTGAACTGCACCTCCGACGATGTCGCGTTCTTTCAGAATGCGAGTTCCGCGCTATCGGTAGTGACGGCCGCGATTGACTGGCAGCCTGGCGATCGTGTGCTTGCTCTCGAGCACGAGTTCCCGAATCTGGTGTATTGCGGCGCGGCGCTCGAACAGCGTGGCGTGATCTTTGATCAAGTGCCGTGGGAGCGCTTTGAAGAGACGCTGACATCGCGCACGAGGCTGGTGATGGCCTCTACGGTGAACTACATCACTGGCTTTCGCTTACCTGTGGAACGCCTGGTGAAGTTGTGCCGCGACGCGGGGGCGTTCTCGTATGTCGACGGGACGCAGAGCGTGGGCGCGTTGATGTTTGACTGCGAGGCGGTCCAGCCGGACATGCTTTCCGTGGATGGCTACAAGTGGCTGCTTTGCCCGAACGGAGCGGGCTTTGCGTATGTGCGGCCCGAGGTGCGGAAGTGGTTGCCTCCTTCAACCATCGGGTGGCGAAGCGACAAGCGCTGGCGGGAAGTAAGTTCGCTGCATCATGGGAGCCCGGAATTCAAGGAGTCGGCAGAGCGCTACGAAGGCGGGATTCTGCCGTTTCCGGCGATATTTGGGATGGGTGCGTCGGTCAACATGATGCTGGAGATCGGCCCGGCGGCGATTGAGCAGCGTGTGTTGGAGCTGGCGGCGTACTTGCGCGAGCGGCTGATTTACGCGGGTGGGCGCATCGCGAATGAGGACACTCCCATCGTCGCGGCCCGCTTCGAAGGCGTGGATGCCGGCAAGCTTGTGTCGTCTCTGCGGGAGAAACGAGTGCTGGTGTCGGCGCGGCATGGCAACCTGCGTGTGTCGGCGGACTTCTACAACGACGAAGCGGATATCGACACATTGATGGCTGCGCTCAAAGAGTTGTAAGGCGCCAGTTCACCGGCCGATCGATGTCCCGGTAAGATTGAGAAGAAGGATCCCTCCGCAAATGTGGTGCCTGCTGTTCGCGATGGCGCAGTTGACGGAAGTCGTCCCGCCACCACCACCCATTCGCAAGGAGCAGCGTCCCCTGGCGCCGCAGCCGATTCGCGTTGGCTGCAACGTACAGGCTGCTTACGTTGGTCCTGTGCCGCAGTGGCATAACGCAGGTCCGGACTCACTCTCGGACCAGCAGATCGCGCAACTCGAAGATGCGCTGCAACGCGACCCGAGCAACGTGTGTGCCCGGGGTTATCTGATCGCGCACGGCCAGGACCGTGTTGCGCGCCGGATCGAGCATATCCTCTGGATGGTGGAGCATCGCCCGGAATGGGAGGGATTCCTGCTGAACGAATCCTCAAGGGTCCGTCCGGAAGAATCTTCGCAGATCCGAGCCGCGTGGCTCCGTCAAGTGGCACAGTCATCCAGTGGCATGGTGCTTCACCACGCCGCAGTCTGCTTTATGCAGAGCGAGCCACATCTTGCGGAAGATCTCTTTCGAAGGGCTGTTGGTTTGGAGCCAAAGGTAGCTCTGCACCGCGAAGGTCTTGGACGGCTCTATGGCAGGCACGCGCCGTCGGACTCCCCCTTCTCGGCCACGGCACGATCGGTTTTGACGTCGTCTGAGGACACACTGGTTCTCGCCGGGGCCA
>JAEUQE010000959.1 GCA_016789785.1 Bryobacterales bacterium | reverse complement strand
CATGTACATCGCCGCGCGCCTCCGTGCTCCTCACACACTATACGACAGGAAAGCTCCATCGACAGGCGTGAGCTACCGTCAGGCCTTCCGCCGCGTGCGTCGCGGAGCGGGGGGCGTTGCCAGCGTCTTCGCCAGGGTCTCGAACAGTTGGGTCAGATTGATGGGCTTGGTGACCGCCGCGTTCATGCCGGCCTCGAGATAGTCCTCGATCTGTTGGGGCATGGCGTTGGCGGTCAGGGCGATGATCGGGATCGGGGTCAGCCCGCGACTCTCCTCGACGGCGCGGATCTCCCGCGTGGCTTGCCGCCCGTCCATTCGAGGCATTTCGACATCCATCAGGATCAGGTCGAACGCATCGCTTTGCCAGGTCTCGACGGCGGCCAGGCCGTCGCCGACGACGGTCAGGGCCATCCCGACTTGCTCCAACAGCGCCCGCAAGACGGCTTGGTTGGTCGGATTGTCCTCCGCCGCCAAGATGCGAAGTCCCGTCGCCGGCGCCCGGGCCGGGAGGACCTTATCCGGCGGGGGCGAGACGCGATCACCGACGCGCTCAGCAGGGAGGCGAAGGGTGAACAAGGAGCCTTGCGCCGGCGAGCTGACGACGGTCAACGTCCCGCCCATGAGCTC
>JAEUQE010000958.1:369-629 GCA_016789785.1 Bryobacterales bacterium | reverse complement strand
ATGAAGTCATGGTACCTCTAGCACTGAAAGCCGTTGAAGCTGCCCTGGGACGGTGATGGGGCGCTAGGCCCATCTCTGTGAGAGATTGGGGCAAAACCCGCGCGGCCTGACTCGGGGCCCCACTAGTTTTACAACATTTTACATCGCCTTCAGACTGGCCCCCCGTTTGCATATCCGGATTCGAGTCTTCGATGTTTCAACACATCCACACCGGATCCAACCTCATATGAAATCCAACACCTACTTCAAGGGATTCCTGG
>JAEUQE010000958.1:0-359 GCA_016789785.1 Bryobacterales bacterium | reverse complement strand
GATCGCAGCCGCCCTCGTGGCCGGTGGAAGCCAGTCTAAGTTCAAATCCACTGAGAAAGCCTTCTATGCCGATGAGCGAACTGCCAGCTTCGTTCGTCCCGGGCTTGTGATGAAAGTGACCAAGGCGGAAATCGCCACCGACGGCACAGTGCGCGCCTGGATCAAGCTCACAGACCCGCAAGGTCTGGCGCTCGACCGGCTTGGGGTCGACACACCCGGCGTCATCACCCTCAGTTTCCTGGTCGCCTACATCCCCGCCAACGGCACGCAGTACGTGTCTTATATTACGCGGCAACGCACGTCCGGCGCTAACACCGCCACCCAGGCCACCGGAGAAAATACCGGCACTTGGCAGCGCG
>JAEUQE010000957.1 GCA_016789785.1 Bryobacterales bacterium | reverse complement strand
AGGGCCAGCGGCAACAGGCGCGGCAGCGACGGCATCGTCTCTCTCTTCATGGTGGTGCTTCCCTCCCGAGTGAATGGACCGGCCGGTCAGCGGATCGTTGTCCGCGCGGCGACGGTGGTTCCGGGACACCGCTGCGCAGGCGCATCAGGTCCACGCAGGAGGTAGCGCAAGCCGCGTGCCACGTTGCAGTGCAACGGAGCCACGCGCGTGCATGCGTGTGGAATCAATGACTTGATGCCGATGGCATTGGCGCAGGCCGTCGAATCCATGCGGCAGTGCAATGCACATGCGACACCTGCATGCGACCAGCTGTCGCAGTCGCCTGCGACAGGTGTCGCACCCACTGGCGCGCGGCGATGCGATGGCGATGCAAACGAAGACGGCCCGTCGCAAGGACGGGCCGTCGGGTCGCATGGTCACGCCATGCGCACTGCAGGAGAACGGTGCTAGTCGGTCTGCGTCGGCGACACGATGTCCAGCCGCTTCATCCGCCGGTAGACGGTGGCGCGGCACGCGCCCAGATCGCGCGCGGCCTCGCTGATGTTCCAGCGATTGCGGCGCAGCACCTCCAGCAGCTCGCCGCGTTCATCGGTGCCGGCCGCAGGCTCGCGCGGGAACGGGATGACCGTC
>JAEUQE010000956.1 GCA_016789785.1 Bryobacterales bacterium | reverse complement strand
GGGCGCAAGGCCAACTCGCCCAGGAGAAGCGCGATCACCAGCAGGCGAGTGACGCTCTCGGGCGACAGGCCGGACAGGCCAATCGACAGGCCGATGGCGACGATCGCCCAAACACAGTAAAGCGCCGGCCCGATTCCCGGCTTGGGAAGCAGGCGGGCAAGAAACGAGGTCATGCTTCCCTTCCTTGGTGCGGCGCGAAAAGCAAATTTAGCGTGCCCGCAAGGCGGAGACAAGGGATACGGTCGGTGTTCCGAACCAAATTCCGATGGATATTGGAGGTTTGGTGTTTCCACTTTGTTTCGGTGGCAGGGCTGCCTGGTGGGACGCGTCGATGCCGATGAGGCGCGCCTGCTGCAGTGGACCGGGACGGCGCTGCGGCCGTGGGCCGAGGGCTTGCCGAGCGCCTGACCCGGCCACGCACGTGATGGCGCTGTCGGGCGGGGCAGCGAGGGAGTGCAGGCGCCCGGCCCCGCGACAGTGCCGCAGCGCCACCAGTCCCACCGCGGCCGGGAAGCGCATCAAAGGCCTCGGCGGGTTGCGCGTGGGCAGCGCCGATCTTCCTGTCGCGCTCGCCGGAAGGCCGAGTCCGGATGGACAATTTTTCTTATTTTGTCATGGACAAAACGACAAA
>JAEUQE010000955.1 GCA_016789785.1 Bryobacterales bacterium | reverse complement strand
CACTGACGGTAAACGGGCAGCGGGCAGAGCACAACAACTACATGCTGGACGGTGCCGACAATAACGAGACGCTGTTCGGAGTGGCGGTGATGGTGCCATCGGTGGACGCGCTGCAGGAATTCAAGGTGCAGACCGCAAACTATTCGGCCGAGTTCGGCAGAGCAGCCGGCGCGGTAATCAACGTCAGCATCAAATCCGGCACCAATGAACTGCATGGATCGGCCTATGAGTTCCTGCGCAACAACGCGATGGACGCGCGCGACTTCTTTGCCGTGGGAACTCCGCCGCTGCGGCGCAATCAATTCGGTTTTTCACTGGGCGGGCCGGTGGTGAAGAACAAGCTGTTTCTGTTCGGCAATTGGGAAGCTCTGAAAGAGCGGCGGGCGAATACGCGCGGTTTCCAGGTGCCGTCGGCGGCATTGCGCAACGGCGATTTCAGCGGCCTTGCCACCATTTTCGATCCAGCGACACAGGTGGGCACGGGGACGCGAACTCCCTTCCCCGGCAACCGGATTCCCGATGCCCGCATTCATGCCGTCTCACGAAAAATTCTGCCGCTGTGGCCGGCGGCCAACAACCTTGACCCGGCCCGGCCCTATGTGCAGAACTTCAACAATCCGCTGGACCGCGAT
>JAEUQE010000954.1 GCA_016789785.1 Bryobacterales bacterium | reverse complement strand
TCCTCGTGTGGTTTCCAACCGAGGCCCGCGCTCATCCGTCGCGCCGCATCCCGCATGCGCTCGGCCAAGATCACCGCCCCGCTCACCTCCGCGCCCGCGTCCCGCAGGGCTTGAAGTCCTTTGATACCGTCGCGCATCATGGCGCGTGCCTGCGCGCGGGTTAGGCCCGCAGCGCGCGTGAGCCAGCGCTCCATTTCGCGCTCGGTCGGAAAGCCGCCCGCGAACGGCGCGTCCTTGAAACTGTCGATGCGCGCGTCAGGCAGCATCGGAAATGTCACGATCGAGATTTCCCAAAGGTCGATGCGCTCGAGGCGCCGCACGCCACTCTAGGCATCACGCCGCGCCTTCTCGGCCTTGAAGCCGATTGAAAGACCGTCGAGTGCGCCCGCCTTCATCAGTGAGAGCACCTCGCGCGCTCGCGCCACGTCGCGCATAAGGCGACCGCGTGCGAACAGGCCCTTGCGGTCCTCTTCGATCTGCTCCCACACACCGATCGGCTCGGCGGGATCGTGCTGGAACAGCATGCGAATGCCGCGTGGTCCGCGCCGCGCAAGGCTTTCCTTGAACGCGCCTGGAATGACGATATCGCGGCTCAGGTCCTCCCGCCCGAACAGGCTTGCATAGCCTTCGAA
>JAEUQE010000953.1 GCA_016789785.1 Bryobacterales bacterium | reverse complement strand
CAACCGCCGCAACGTGATCGCCGACAAGACCAACTGGCAGCCGCGCATCGGCGTCGCCTACCGGCTGATGCCGCGCACGGTGCTCCGCGCGGGCTTCGGAATCTTCTATTCGGTCTGGTGGCAGCCGTTCGTCAACGCCAGCACGCGCAGCATTGGCATCTGGTCAGGTTCGGCCACCGTGCTGGCCAGCGCCAGCAATGCCGTGCCGGCCATGGGCACGTGGTTCCACTGGGCAATCGAGCGCAGCGGCACCACGACCAAGATCTACATCAACGGCGCACAGGTCAGCAGCGGCACGTTCGATCCGCTGGCCACGCATTCCAGCGGCATCCGCATCGGGCTTAACCAGGCCGGCACGAACGGGTGGAACGGCGCGATGGACGAGATCCGCTTCACACGCCGGGCCCGCTACGGTGGGGCCTTCACGGCGCCTGCGGCGGCACTGCCGATCGTGGGCGATCCGATGTACGAGATCAACCACACCGTCAACGCGGCGAGCGGCGCGCTGTACTTCTGGGGCTTCGTCAGCACAGCCGACACCTACACGCAGGTGCGTTTCTACAGCAGCTCCATCGAGGACGTGTTCGGGATCGACGACCTGGTGTTCTGCGCCGCCGCCGACGTGCTCTGAC
>JAEUQE010000952.1 GCA_016789785.1 Bryobacterales bacterium | reverse complement strand
CTCGGTCATCGAGCCGGGTAGCCACTGCGCGCCATTGTTGATGAGAATGTCGAGTTTCTCCATCTCATCGCGCATCTTCTTGGCGGTGCGCGTGACAAGGCCGGGATCGGAAAGGTCGAGCGGCAGTGTCTGAGGCCGCTTGCCGGTGCGCAGGCGGATCGACTCGGCTGCCACCGCGAGATTCTCGGCATTGCGCCCCGCCATGATCACTTCTGCGCCGAGATCGGCGAGGACGACCGAAAAGGCGGCGCCTAGGCCACGACCGGCGCCCGTCACCACGGCGGTCTTGCCCGAGAAATCCGTTCCCATCTTATCCCTCGCACATTTCTCCCTCCGTTATCTTATGCCAGAATGCCGCGAAGTCTATGCGGACACTCTCGGGGGGCCAGATGCGACTTCGCTTGGTGAACTGCTTTGTTGCCGCTTTGGTGTTTTGTGCACTTCCATCGTCACAAGAAGGAGCAGCGCAAGAATCCGGCGGCCATCCTTGCCAAGAGGTGGTGACGTGCGATTGCGACAGTATTGAAGCGGGACTTCTAAATTCAGGATGGAAGGCTGACTGCCGCAATTGCGAGAAGGGAATCATCGAAGCTTGTGAGGCAGCCTATCCGCCGATGTCCTCAGCCATGGCGGCG
>JAEUQE010000951.1 GCA_016789785.1 Bryobacterales bacterium | reverse complement strand
GGCGCCGAGCGGCAAACCGGGGTGGCCGGAATTCGCCTTCTGCACGGCGTCGATCGACAGCGTGCGCAACGTGTTGACGCACAGGAGGTCGAGATCTTGGCTGACGGTCTGCATGCTGGCGCCTCGTGAGGTTTGGCGTGGGAAGCGGGAACGTTCCGTAGATTGGTGTTCGCGGCACAGCGCGGCAAGGGCGCGCTCGCGAACGAGCGCTATCGACGCTCGACGGCCCGCGGCCGGCCCCCCGGGCCGCGCGCGCAGCCCGGGGCGCGGGGCCGAGGTGTAAAACAGTCCCGGCGCGCCGCGGCCGAGTGGACCGCGGCGCGCGCGAAGGCTGGTGGAGGCGGCGGGAGTCGAACCCGCGTCCCGGAATCCGCTCGCCGAGAGCTTCTACGTGCGTAGCCCGTGGTTTTCGTCATCGCAGGGCCGCCCACGGACCGGCTGCCCTGCGACCACCGTCGATTGTTTCTCGCAGATTCGGCGCGTCGGAGAGCCTCTTCTGCCAGCCCGCTGTGGCGTCCTTCCGCAGTCGCGGGCGGCCCGCGGAGGACGGCTGCCTAGTAATTAGGCGGCGAGAGCAAAGTTGTTGGCATGTGATGCCTTCCCGAGAGGATTAACGGGGTGGACTCGAGATCCCCAG
>JAEUQE010000950.1 GCA_016789785.1 Bryobacterales bacterium | reverse complement strand
AGGAGTTGTCCAAGCTCAAAGACCGCAATCCGAGCGACTGGCAGCGGAAAATCCTCGAACGCTTCGATCGACTCATCAAGAAGCATGGCGTCCTGCATTTGCTGAAGAAGGGTCTTGCCGTCGATGACGCCTTCTTTGCGCTGATGTATCCCGCACCCTTGGCTAGTTCAGCGGCCAAGGTACGCGACAATTTCGCCGCCAACATCTTCAGCGTGACGCGCCAGGTCCGCTACTCGCAGACCAACCCTGCCGAAGAGATCGACGTCGTTCTGTTCATCAACGGTCTACCGCTCATCACGATGGAGCTGAAGAACGCCTGGACGGGTCAGACAGCCCGCTATCATGGACAGAAACAGTATCGCGATGGGCGCGACGCCACCCAGCCCCTGCTGCAGTTCGGCCGCGCGCTGCTGGCCGTCGTCGAGGCCGCGGTGTTCGTCGTGGCCTTCCGCTACCTGCCGCTCGCCGACACCCACGCCATCGCTGCGACCTCGCCGCTGATCGTGATCGCGCTGGGCGTCCTCTTCCTCGGCGAGAAGGCCGGCGCGGCACGCTGGGGCGCCGTGGCCGCCGGCTTCGTCGGCATGATCCTGATCGTGCGGCCGGGCTTCCGAGAGCTCGACTGGGTCCTCCTCATCC
>JAEUQE010000094.1 GCA_016789785.1 Bryobacterales bacterium | reverse complement strand
TGGAGAGCCCGCGAAATCCTCCATCTCCCGAGCCGCCACACTCGTTACGAGGCTTCACGCAGCACTGAGTTTGTCTCCAGAGCCCAAAACGGTGTACATTCAACACGACCCCCGTTTCGAACACCGTCATGCGACTCGTGATCTTCTTCCTTCTTGCCTTCTCCGCCGCCGCGCAGCCCGAGCCCAAGTCCGACCCGCGCGGCGTGCTTCCCGCACGCTGGCACGATTCCGGCTTCCCTGCCGGCGACGACCACTACAACGCGCTCACCGCCGCCAGCGACGGCAAGCTCTACTACGTTCTCTGCTCGAAGGGCATCAGTACGGGCTCGCGGATGTTCTCCTTTGATCCCGCCGCCGGCCGGACGAAGTTCCTCGGCGATCTCACCGAAGCGGTGGGCGAAAAAGACCGCAAAGCTGTGCCTCAAGGCAAAAGCCATGTCCCGTTCTTCGAACACCAGGGCAAGCTGTACTTCGCGACCCATCTTGGCTACTACCGGCACGAAGGCGGCAAGGAAATCGTCGGCGATCCGCCACCCGGCTACCAGCCTTATCCCGGCGGGCACTTCCTTTCCTATGACCTCTCCACCGGCAAGTTCGAAGACCTGGCATTGGCCCCGGATCGCGAAGGCATCCTCACCATGGGCATGGACGCGCGCCGTGGTAAGTTATACGGACTTACCTGGCCGAGCGGGCTGTTTCTCACTTACGATCTCGCCACACGTAAGCTGCAAAACCATGGACTCACTGCGGGCAAAGGCGAGCGCGGCTCGGGCTCGGAGTTCCGCGTGGTCAGCCGCTCCATCGCCGTCGATCCGCTGATCGGCCACGCCAGTTTCTCCACCGCCGATGGCGACTTACTCTTCTACGATCCGCAATCGAACACGTTGCGGCGCGCCGAAGGAGTCACGTTGCGGCGCGACGGCTTCGGACAATGGGACCCGAACGCGCCCGGCAGCATGGCCTACAATTGGCGCCAGACCGTGTTCTACCGCCCCGGCAATGTCTTCTACGGTGTGCACGGAGGGAGCGGCATGCTCTTCCGTTACAACTCGAGCGGGAAAGAGATGTACCTGAGCGAGCGGATTGCATCGAGTAAGTCCCGCGAGATGGGCATGTACGACGCGTTCCGCTACGGTTACCTCGGTCTTACTCTTGGACCGGATGGCCACACGCTCTACTATCTTACGGGGACCCCGGCGGGCGAAGAGATCCGCCTGGTCACTTATCACATTCCCACCGCGCGCTATACCGATCACGGCGCCATTGTGCTTGACGATGGCCGCCGTCCGAATTGGGCGCAGTCCATCGCGATCGGCGCGGATCAGCGCATTTACACCGTGTCAAAGCTCGTGGATCAAGGCAAGGTGAAGGTGGACCTGGTCAGCTTCCCGGATCCATTGCGCACGGCGCCGCCGCCCGAAGAACAGTACAAGCTCATCCGAAGCTGGATCAATCCTGGCGGCATGCCGCATCCCTTGCAGGAAGTCCACGGGCTGTGTCTCGACAATCAGGGCAATCTGATTGTGGTGGACAGTATTGGCTCCCGCGTGCATCGCTTCACGCCGGAGGGGAAGTGGCTCGCTGAGATCGGCCTCGGGCCGGGGAGCGGGCCAGGACAATTCGCCGGACCACGCGATGCACGGGTGCACCGCGACGGAAGCATCTACGTTTCCGACGCCAACAATGCGCGCATCCAGGTCTTCCGTCCCGACGGTACATTCGAGCGCATGTGGGGAGGACGCGGATCGGGCAAGGGTCAACTGGTGCGCGCCCACGGCCTGGAGTTTTCGCACGACTACCGCAAGCTCTTCGTGGTGGATGTGGACAACAACCGCGTGAGCGTGTTCCAGCCGCTGACCGGCGAGCTGCTTTACGACTTCGGCCGCAAGGGAGAACGCACCGGCGAGTTTCACGAAGCGCACGGGCTCGGGATTCTGCCCAATGGCGACCTGATCGTTTCCAATTACTGGGGACCCGTGCAGCGCTTCACGGCCGATGGCAAATTCCAATTCGAGTTCGCGCCGGCGGGCTTTCGCGATTGGATCCACTTCCACAGCATGACTACGGATCGCGAAGGAAATACCTATCTGGCCGCACGCGACCGGAATCGTGGGAATGCCGTGGTGAAGTTCGATTCGCGCGGCGCATACGTCGGCTCCTGGCGCATGGATGGAGTGAAGACCGCCGCCGTGGATGCCAACGGGTTGGTGTACACGGCTTATGAAAGCCGGGGCCGGCACGGCGTGCAGGTTTATCAGAAGGTGCAATGACCGATTCGCGCGCCGGGTTTCACGATGCGCGATGCTGGGGGTCCACTCCGTTCAACTCGCAGTGCGCCTAACACCCCGTTCCACTGCAACGTGGCTGCGGCGTTTTTGGCGGCCGCGTTGACTGGGCAACGCCGCAAACGGATGGGGACTCATCCATCCAGAGGTCCATCTACTCTCGACGATCAGGCGGGTTGGCCGAGTGTGCCGATGGATGGCGGATATGTAAAGTGATACTGCCACCCGGGCAGAGCCGCGGGGCCTCCGTTGGCAGGTTAGCCGCGACTTGAGCGTTATGTTACACGCTAAGAACTGAAAGCCTGCTATCATAGGAAAGTCCGCGCGCACTTATCAAATGAACGCAACCCGTACCGGAATCTTGTGGCAGGCTGCGCTCGCGTTCTGCCTGTTCGGGTTGGGCGGTGCGGTTTCCACTCCGGGGCCGTTACCGGCCGCCGAAGCCACGCTTCAGAGTTCGGGCCGTTCCGGTGGTTTCGGACCCACGCAAGTCCCTTCCAATTCAGCGGTTTGGACCAATGCGCGGGCGGACCTGTCGAATCCAAGGCCGACCGTCCCCCTGCCCGCATGCCTTTCGGACGCGGTGAGCATCGCACTCTCATGCGAGTGCGCATCGCTGGAGTTCCGGGAAGCGTGGGCAGTCCGGGCGCCCCTCCGCCATCCACACTCCGGACGAGCGCCGCCCGCTTAGTTCTCCCTTATTTCCACTTACAGATCCGGCTGATTCCACCCGCACGCAAGGCGGAATCTTGTCCCACGGCAGGGCGGAATCGGACCATTTTATTTACTCGACCGGCGAACGGCAGACCGTGTGGAAAGCCGAATCCGCCGGGCTATTCATTGTCACGTGTTCCTGATGGCGGGTCGGTCCGCCCCGGTACTACGTGAGCCAAGGGAGAATTATGCCGAAATCATTACATTGGAAGTGGATCCTTACCGGGATCGTTATCCTGAGTTGTATCTTTGGTGTGATCGGATTCCCGAAATCCGCCGCCGAACTTACTCAGAACTGGAACCGCAACATACGCCTCGGCCTCGATCTGAAGGGTGGTGCGCACATCGTCATGCAGATTCAGGTGCAGGACGCATTCAAGGCCGAGGCAGACCAATTGATCGAGCGTCTGAAGGAATCGCTGGCGAAGCAGAACATCCGTTACGACGCGATCGACCGCAACGATCCGCCGTCGGTGGAAACTGCGAACACCATCCAAATCCAGGTGCGCAACGTGCCCAACGAGCAGGCGGGCGAGTTGCGGCGTGTGGCCACCGATGTCGCCGGCGCGCAGTGGATTCTTTCCGGCGATGGGCCACAGTCCTATCGTCTGAACCTGCGGCCGGAGGCGGCCATCGCGTTGCGGCGTGACACACTGGATCGCACTGTCAGCACCATGGAGCGCAAGATCAGCGGTCTCGGCGTGGCGGAAGCAAGTGTGCAGTTGCGTGGCGGTCAGGGTGGCGACGCGGAGGTGCTGGTCCAACTGCCGGGCGTGGACGATCCCTCGCGGGTCCGCAATCTGTTGCAGACCACAGCGCTACTGGAACTGAGCGCCGTGAAGGGTGGGCCGTATGCGACTCGCGAGAGCGCCTATGCGGATCATGGCGGTGTGATTCCACTGGGCACGCGATTGCTGCGCGGATCGGCGCGATCCACCGATAACGGCGGCGAAAGCTGGTGGCTGGTGGCGAGTTCGCCGGCGGTGGTGGGCCGCGACATACGCGATGCCCGCGCGCAGCAGGGCGATGCTCCGGGGCGCTGGGATACGGGCTTCGTGCTGAGTCAGGATGCCGCGCGCCGATTTGGCCGCTTCACGGAAGCCAACATCGGGAAACGGCTGGCCATTGTGTTGGACCGGGTGGTGATCAGCGCTCCGGTGGTGGAAGGCCGCATTGAAGATCAGGGGCGCATTCTGGGCATGGCGTCGCAACAGGACGCCGCCGATCTCGCGCTGAATCTTCGCGCAGGCACGCTGCCGGCGAGCGCGAAGGTGATTGAAGACCGGACGGTAGGTCCGTCGCTCGGCGCGGATTCGATTCGCCGGGGAGTGACCGCGGGACTGGTGGGATTGCTGCTGGTGATCGCTTCCATGATCGCCTACTATCGCGGCGCCGGTTGGAACGCGGTGAGCGCATTGCTGCTGAACACCATTGTGACCGTAGCCTCGCTCAGCTATATCGACGCGACGTGGACACTGCCTGGCATCGCGGGTCTGGTGCTCTCCATCGGCATGGCGGTGGATTCGAACGTGCTCATTTTCGAGCGCATCAAGGAAGAACTGCGCGCCGGCAAAGGGGTGGCGATGGCGATCAGCGCGGGCTTCGACCGGGCCCTGGTCACCATCATCGACACACACGTCACCACGGTGGTCGCAAGCGCGTTTCTCTTCGTGTTCGGCACGGGCCCGGTGCGAGGATTCGCCGTCACGCTGGTCATCGGCCTGATCGCGAATCTCTTCACGGCGGTGTTTGTGTCACGTGCGATGTTCGATTTTCAGCTTTGGCGCAACCCGCGGCTCGACCGTTTGAGCATCGGCAACTGGAGTGCCCCACAACGCGCTCAGTTCAACTTCCTCTCCTGGCGGCAACTGACGCTGGGCCTTTCGTTGATGGCGATCGCCATCAGCATTGGCAGCCTCATCTGGCAGGGCGGGCCGAAGTACGGTCTCGACTTCCGCGGCGGCACGCTGATCTATGTGCGCTTCGCCCCGAAGCCACCCATCGACGAAGTGCGCACGTTGTTGTCCTCGCAACTGAAGGGCGAGGTGAGTGTACAGGAAACGCAGGATGGAGAGTTCATCATTGGCACGGGCATTGCGGATGAAGCGAGCCTGGAGCAGCAGCGCGAGGCAGTGCGCAAGACTCTTCGTGACAAGTACGGCAACACCGGAGCGAAGCTCGATTTGAACAACGCAAGCCGGGCAGATATCGAGAACCGGCTGCGAGGCCCCTTGGCCGGAGTGCTCGGCGAGGAGCAGGTGAAGCAGTTCGTGGACCGCGTGCTGGCATATCGCGATGGAACGAAGAGCGGCATCATCGGCAACCTGGAGGAACTGGCGCAGTTCACCGGTGGCGATGCGCGTGTGCTTGCGGCGGTGAAGCAGGAGTGCGCAGCCGGGAGTTTCAATTTGCGGTCGGCGGAGTTGGTGGGCCCGAAGGCCGGCGAGCAATTGCGGCAACAGGCGGTGTTCGCCACATTGGGAGCGCTGGCGGGCATGCTGATCTACATCGCTTACCGTTTCCAATGGGTCTCGGGAACGGCGGCGGTGATTGCGACGGTTCACGATGTGGTGATCACGCTTGGGTTGTTTTCGCTGACGGGACGCGAGATCAATCTCAACATCATTGCGGCGCTGTTGACTCTGATCGGCTATTCGATGAATGACAAGATCGTGGTGTTCGACCGCGTGCGCGAGAACCGGCACAAGGTGCGAGGCATGCCGCTGGTGGATCTGGTGAATCTTTCGATCAACCAGACGTTGAGCCGCACGCTGCTCACCGCCGGTCCGACGCTGCTGGCGTGTCTGGCGCTGTATTTTCTCGGCGGCGAGGTGCTGAATGGCATTGCATTCGCGCTGTTCGTGGGGATCATCGCCGGAACATATTCGTCGATTTTTGTTGCGAGCGTGTTGCTGGTGATGTGGGAGGAGCGGCGGGGGAACCGTCGCGGTCCGGCGCGGGGTGCGGAGACGGTGGCTGTGTCCGTTGCATCGGGCGCTTCGGCGGGGAAGTAGACTTCGGGAGTGGCCGCGGGCGCGTCTCGCGGCCACTCAGGCCAAGGCTCAATGCTCTTCACTCTTGGCCGGAGCCAAGCGCCAGAGGAGTCGGGACCCGGCTACGGTAATGGAGCCTTCAGGCTGCCGCCTCGACAGTCGCGTTGAGGCCCGTGCCCGGGGCCGGCGAGTCGCCCCTGGCGGCCGAGGGCGTTAGTACCTGGACGATCGCGCATTTTCTTTCACCTCGCCCTGCACCGGGACGATTCCCGGTGCGGCAGGATGAAGCCCTGCGCTACCGTGACGTGCGCGGCGCGAGCTGGGCGGGCGTGGCTGAGGTACAGAAAACGTCCTCAACCGCCGAAGTATCAGGAGTGGAGCGCTGCGCGCACTCAGGCCGCCCTTCCGGGCTACGATTCCCCCGTCCCTCCCGCGACGCCGGGCTGCACCGCGAGAGCGGCATCGCGCTGATTTCGCTAGCCATATGGTCCGTGGCGCTACTTGGCGCGGTGGGGCTCTCGGTAGATGTCGGGCGCCTGTTTCTGAACAAGAATGAAGCCCAGACCTTCGTGGATTCGGCGGTTCTCGACGCCGCACGAAGACTCGACGGCACTGCCGCCGGGATCGAAGCGGCCCGCCAAGCCGTGGAGCAGAATCGCAATCGCTGGGACTTCGGAACACGGCGATTCGAGCGCTACGTGCTGGAGTTTGCTTCCGAAGCCGCCCCCGATCAGTGGACATCGCTTCCCCGCCTGCCCAGCGGTTACCAGCGGGTGCGCCTGACCGTGTCGGTGACACAGAAACTACTTTTTCTTCCCGCACTCGTTCCAGCGGATTCGCAACTCATCGCGGCCAGCGCGGCGGCGGCACAAACTCCGATACAGCGCTTTCACCAAGGGCTGTTCCCGCTGGCAGTGCCTGTAACCGGGGCTGCGCCGCATTTTGGACTGTCGCCTGGCCAGACGTTGAAACTTCGCGCCGCAACCCGTTGGTGGGGCGATGCGCGGCCGAAAACTCTCGAAGAGCGCGTCCTCGCTGATCACCATGGAGATCCGGACGCCGCCGGCGGGCCGGTGACGATTGGCCAGCCGCTGCCGGCCGGCCCGATTCCCCCGGAGGCCGATGCGCTTATCGCGGCAAGGCCGGCCCAGGACGGCGATGTGTTATCCACCACTTACTCTACTTATTTGCAAGCGGGCCGCGGCAACGGGCGCAGGTTAGTCCGCCTGCCCCTGGTCGACGCCGCGACCGGAGTCACTGCCGGGGCCGGAATGTTTTTTCTTGGCGCCCCGGGTAGATCAGGGTGGCTGGAATACACAGGCAGGGCCGCTCTTCCGAACTCGGTGCATCCCGGCGCGGGACCACCGGGAATCTACACCGTGAGGCTGATCCAGTGAAGAGCGAACGAGGCAATGTGATCCTGGAGTTTGCGCTGTCTGTCGGCGTGATGGCCATGCTGTTTGCCGGCACCTTCGAGTTCGGATTGACCTTCTTCCGGTACAACACGCTACAGACCGCGCTGCGCAACGGCGCACAATACGCGTCCATGCGGACTTACGATTCGGACTCCGCCTCACCGGCCCGCGAGTTTCGTGAGGCCGTGGCCAACATGGTGGTCTACGGCGAAATCCGCCCGGCGGCGAATGCGATGCCGCTGGTCGTCGGGTTGGACCCGCGCATGGTAGAGGTGGAGGCAACTCTGGAGCGTGGAGTGCCCGCATTCGTCACGGTGAAGGTGAAGTCGTACGTGATCGATGCGGTGTTCGCCAAGCACACCCTCGACGGCAAGCCCAGTGTGACCTTTCCTTACCTGGGCCGCTTCGCGCCCCCCGCTCGCGGCAAGATCGCCAGCGCCGGAATTCGGAGCGCAGGAACCCAGAGCGCCGGAAGTCCGGAGTCGGGAGAGACGCCATGAAGCATCGCCGTTCACGCCAGCGAGGGCATGTGATGCTGGAAACCGCCCTCGTCTTCACGGCCTTCTCGTTTCTCCTGCTGGGCATCTTCGACTTCGGGCACTTTCTGTTCGTCCACAGCACGCTTGCGGATCGGGCGCGGACCGCGGCGCGATGGGGCGCGGCACTAGACGAGATCGACGTCCGCGCTGTGCGGAACTTCGTGTTGTACGGAACGCCAGCGGAGCGTGCAGGTTCCGTCCCGCAATACCAGCTTGCTCCGCAATACGTAGAAGTGCGCATCCGCGACACAGGCACCGAGGAGGCACGCCTGGAAGTTCGCATCGTGAACTACCCCTATCGGGTCATCTCTCCCTGGATCTCGGGGACGTATACGGCTCAGCCGATCGTCGCCGCCGTGCCGCTCGGACCGGACCGCTAATCCGCCCGGCATTGCGCAACAGGTGTGGCAATCTGGTTTCGGACGAAGACAAGTCCTTGTGTCTCATCCGCTTGAGCGGACCTCTCCCCTTTACATTGCGTCTTCCAGGGTGATACGCTAAAGGTCTCATAATGCGAACAGTTGACCTTATCTACCGCAAGCGTGAAGGCGAAGAGCTGGCCCCGGAAGAGATCGTTCATCTTGTGGACGGCTACACTCGCGGCGAAATTCCCGACTATCAGATGTCCGCCTTTCTGATGGCCGTCTGCTGGCAGGGCATGTCCGACCGTGAAGTCACCGCCCTCACCGAATGCATGCTGAATTCCGGCGAACGGGTGGACATGAGTTCCGTTCCCGGAGTGAAGGTCGACAAGCATTCCACGGGTGGCGTTGGCGACAAGACCAGCCTGATCTCCGCTCCTCTGGCGGCTGCGGCGGGTGTCACGGTACCGATGATCTCGGGCCGTGCACTCGGTCACACGGGCGGCACGCTGGACAAGCTCGAAGCGATTCCCGGCTTCCGCACGAACCTCTCGATTGAAGAATTCCAAGCGCAACTCCTCAAGCACAACCTTGCATTCATCGGGCAGACCGCCGAGGTTGCGCCCGCCGACGGAAAGCTTTATTCGCTGCGCGATGTGTCGGCGACCGTGGAGTCGATTCCGCTCATCGCCTCGTCCATCATGTCGAAGAAACTCGCGGTTGGGCTCGATTCAATCGTTCTCGATGTGAAGGTGGGATCCGGCGCGTTCATGAAGCGGCAGATCGACGCGCGGCGTCTGGCCCAGATGATGGTGGGCATCGGTCGTCGCATGAACACGCGCGTCCAGGCGCTGATTACGGATATGAATCAGCCGCTCGGTTTCGCGGTAGGCAACGCGCTCGAGATCATGGAGGTCTCTCAGACCCTGCAGAACGCGGGCCCGGTGGATCTCACGCGGTTGTCGCTCGAACTGGCGTCGCGCATGATTTTCCTCGGCAAAGTCACCGAGACGTTGGATGAAGCGCGCGAACTGGCGCAGCGCAAGCTGCTCGATGGCTCGGGCTACCGCAAGTTCAAGGAAGTGATCACCGCGCAGGGCGGCAACCCTCACGTGCTCGACCGGTTCGAACTGCTGCCGAACGCAACGGGCATGCGGGAGATCTACACGCCGCGCGCGGGATACGTGAGTGCCGTGGAGGCCGCCCTCATCGGCCAGGCCAGCAACATGATCGGCGCCGGCCGCGAGACGAAGGAAGACTCGATTGATCCCGCGGTGGGCGTGATTCTCGAAGTGAAGGTCGGCCAGAAGGTGGATGCCGGCAGCGTGCTCTGCCGTCTCTATTACACTCGCGAGGAGCACGTGGAAGAGGCAGCCGAGTTAGTGGAAGACGCTTTCCGTATCTCGCAGCAGTCGCCGGAAGAACGCGAGTTGATTCTCGAAGTGGTGGGTTAGTCCGGACCGCGAAACTCGAAGTGGTCCGCGCGCAGCGGTATCTTTGCAGTAAGCTGGGCATTTCTTCATCTAAGGGACGAATACTGTGGACCGCTTTACCGGCCTGCTGGGCCTTGTCTCCATTCTTGGCGCCGCATGGCTCTTTTCCTCGCACCGGAAGGCGATTCAGCCGAAGCTGCTGCTGTGGGGCCTGGGCCTGCAGTTCAGCTTTGCGTTCCTGGTCCTGAAAACGGATTTCGGCAAGGTGTTTCAGGCGGCCAGCGTGGCCGTGAACGCGCTACTGGAGTATGCGGAGACCGGAAGTCAGTTTGTGTTCGGTCCCCTGGGAGCGAAAGCAGGCTCCTTCGCCGTGGAGGGCCAGCAGGGCATGGCGGTCAAGACCGGAGTGATTTTCGCATTCCAGGTATTGCCAATCGTCATCTTCATCGCGGCATTGTTTTCCATTCTTTACTATTTCGGAATCATGCAGCATGTCATCAAGGCCATGGCATGGTTGATGCTGCGAATCATGGGCGCCAGCGGCGCCGAGAGCACGAACGTCGCGGCCAGTATCTTCATGGGGCAAACCGAGGCGCCTCTCACCATCCGTCCGTTTCTGCCCAATCTTACGCAATCTGAGTTATTCACCATCATGGTGAGCGGCATGGCCCACGTGTCGGGCGCGGTGATGGCCGCATACGTGAAGATCGCGGGCGTGGAAATCAAGCATCTTCTCACCGCCGTCATCATGACCGCGCCGGCCACCATCATGCTGGCCAAAATGTTCATGCCGGAAGTGGACGAACCAGAGACCCGGGGTTCCGTGCGCATCGAGATCGAGAAGCCAGGTGTCAATGTGATTGATGCCGCGGCGCGGGGCGCTGGCGATGGCCTCCATCTGGCGCTGAATATCGGGGCGATGCTGATCGCGTTTCTCGCGCTGATTGCCATGGTGAACGGCATGCTCGGCTGGCTGCACGGCATGCTGCCGTTCCTGCCGGAATCGCTCGAGAAACTCTTCGGCCTGATTTTCGCTCCCGTGGCTTGGCTGTTGGGCGTAAGTTGGAAGGACGCGCAGCAGGTCGGGAACTTACTGGGCACACGGCTGGTTCTGAACGAATTTGTCGCATTCCTGCAGCTTGGCCCGATCCGGGAACAGTTGGATCCGCGCAGCTTCGTCATCGCGACTTACGCATTGTGCGGATTTGCGAACCTCAGTTCAATCGCCATTCAGATTGGCGGCATCGGCGCGCTGGCTCCGAGCCGGAAGTCGGATATGGCGCGGCTTGGCATACGGGCGGTGGCGGCCGGAACGCTTGCGAACTTCATGTCGGCCTGTATCGCGGGAATGCTGCTGTAAGGCGGTGACGTTATGTCTTTGTTGCCGGAAACGGTTGCCTGGTTACAAGCGAAACTCCCTCGCACACCAACGGTGGCGGTGGTATTGGGCAGTGGTCTGGGCGTTTTCGCCGACGTGCTGACGGACCGCACGGAAATCGCCTACTCGGAGATTCCGCACTGGCCGAGATCGACGGCCGTGGGCCACGCGGGAAAACTCGTGCTTGGCCGGTTGGGACGGCTCGAAGTAATTGTGCTCTCCGGGCGGGCGCATCTTTACGAGGGCTACACCGCGACCCAGGTAACTTTCCCCGTCCGTGTTCTGGCGCGGCTGGGAGTGAAGAGCATCGTATTTACGAACGCCGCGGGCGGAATCAATCTCAATTACAACCAAGGCGCATTGGTGTTGATTTCCGACCATATCAATCTGCAGGGAACGAACCCGCTGATGGGGCCGAACGACGATTCGCTTGGGCCGCGTTTTCCCGACATGAGCGAGGCGTATTCCCAGCACTACCGCCACGTGGCGAAGTTAGTAGCCGCCGAGCAGCACATTAGTCTCGCGGAAGGCGTCTATGCGGGATTATTGGGCCCGAGCTACGAGACACCTGCTGAAATCCGCTATCTGCGGACCATCGGCGCCGACCTGGTGGGCATGTCGACCGTGGCCGAAGTGATCGTTGCGAATCACATGGGCGTAAAGGTGCTGGGGATCTCCTGTGTTACGAACATGGCGGCGGGAATCCTGCCGCAGAAGATTCACCATGATGAGGTGCTGGAGACCGGCGCGCGCGTGCGGGATACGCTGGTACGGCTGCTGCGGGAGTTACTTCCGAGACTGGATTCCTGAGACTGCGCATGGCGGAAGGGTCGTGGGACAAGTTGATCGAGGCGGCAATCCGTGCGCGGCTTCGCGCGCATGCGCCGTACTCGAATTTCCTGGTGGGGGCCGCGCTGGAGGATCGAAGCGGCGCGATCCACACCGGCTGTAACGTGGAGAACGCCACTTACGGGCTGACAGTGTGCGCCGAGCGTGTCGCCGTATTCAAGGCGGTGAGTGAAGGTTCGAAGCCTGGGGATTTCCGGCGAATTGTGATCGCGGCCGATACACAGGAACTTACTCCGCCATGCGGGGCATGCCGTCAGATTCTGTGGGAGTTTTGCGGCGATGTGGAGGTGCTGCTGGTGAACCTGCAGGGTGAAACGCGCGAGCACCGGATGGCAGATCTGTTTCCCTGTGCCTTTGATTCGCGGTTCCTGTAGCCGGGTCTTGGCCCAACTCGGGGAAGCTGCCGCTTACGTCCGATTCAACGCCGGAACCCGCACCGCTCCAGGAGATCTGAGAAGCCCGGCTGGCTCCGAACCGGGTCCCACTTGGCGTCGGCCAGCAGGAAGTTCAAGTGAACGTCGCGCACCGCGAGCGCCTGTTCCAGGCAGCGGAACGTCTGGTCGAAGTCCCGCAAACCGAGCCAGATCAGCGCCTCCGAGTAAGGCGGAACGAATCGCTGGCTGGCACGGCGTGCGGCCAGTTGATCCAGAATCTCCAGCGCCTTGGCGCTCTCGCTGGTGACGGCATGGATAAAGCCTCTTAGTCCGGCGACCTTGCTGTTGTTGCCGCAGAACGGCTCCGCCCCGGCAAGCGCTCGCAGCGCGGTTTCGTAGTCGCCCAGGCGCTCGGCGGCTTGCGCAAGTTGTAAGTGGGCTACCCAATGTCCCGGATCAATCTCCACCGCCCGGCGCGCAACCGCCGCAGCCCGCGGCCACTGCCTGGCAAAGAAGGCCACTTGTGCGGCCAACGCAAAGTTGGCGGCATTCAGTGGGTCCAGTTCGCAAGCTGTGCGGGCCGCCGTTTCGGCTTCCGCCGCCCGCTGCTGGTAGGCGAGCACGATGGCAAGCGTCCGGTGCGCAAGCGCATCGCTGCCGTCGATCCGGATCGCACGCCGGAATGAGTCCTCCGCAGCGCCAAGATCCCATTCCAGCCAGAACTGCACGAATCCCGCCGCCGTGTGGGTTTCGGCAAGGCCGGGGCCCACCCGTGCCGCCTGCGCCGCCGCATGCCGGGCCGGATCCAGAGCCGCCAGCACAGGCGCATCGCCGGTAATCGGACTCGCGGCAATGCTGACGGCAATGCCTGCCCAAGGGAGCGCGTAGTTTGGGTCGAGCGCCGCCGCGCGTTGAAAATGCTCGATCGCCCGGCGCGTTGTATCAGGAGAGAGCTGGTGCCACAAGTAACGTCCGCGAAGGTATAAATCGTACGCCTCCGGGTGCGCGGGCTGGCGGCGGGAGAACGTCTCCGTTCCAGGCAATAACTGCTCCTGTAGCTGACCCGCAATGGCAAGGCTGAGCTGACGCTGAAGGGCAAACACGCTGTGCCGGCGTTCGCCATCAAACGTGCCGCACCAAAGCTGTGCCTGATCTCGCGCGCCCAGAAGCCGCGCTACGAGCCGGATGGCATCCGAGTCGCTGCGGAGGGAGCTTTCCACGAGAAAGTCCGCGCGGACTTCGGAGGCAATTTCAGACAAAGACTGTGCGCCGCGGTATCGCATCATAGTAGTCCGGCCAATGACGCGAATGTGCCCGGGAGCAGACTGGCCCAGCGCGGCGATGACTTCCTCGGTGATGCCGTCGGCGAGATACTGCGAATCCGGCCCGGAATCGAGAACCGTCACCGGCAGCACAGCCACGCAAGTGCGCGGCGGCGCAGTGGGGCTCGCCTTCACGTCGCCTGCGAACCGGTACCCCTTGCCAGGAACGGTTTCCAGGTAGGCGGGTTGCGATGGCGAGTCCCCCAGAGCCCTACGGATCTTGCGAATTGCCGTGTGAATGCCGGCCTCGACGTCGACAAAGACATCGCGTCCCCACAGGCGGTCCACGATGTCTTCGCGAGTCACCAGTTTGCCCGGCTGTTCGAGCAGGCACAGCAGCAGGGCCATTGGCCGGTGCTCCAGCCTGACCGGAACGCCGTTGCGGCGCAGTTGATAGGCCTCCACATCCAGTTCGAAAGGGCCGAAAGTATAGATTGAGGGCGCCAAGCCCTCATTGTAGATGGTTGCGGCAGGGACTTACATCGGCCGTCTAATCCACCCGCACGCCCTCGACGGAGATCATGAGAGCTTGTGGCGCCACAACGACCGCCTTGAAGCGCCGCCCATTGTCGAATACGATCATTCGATTCTCCAGTGGCGCCGCCAGTTGCGGCAGCCGCACCGTAAACGAACCAGTGCAATTGGCATCGAGATCATAAGTCCCTGCGCCGGGTTCATCCGGGAAGAGGCCGCTGATGGCGCCTTTCACCACGACCTGGCTCGCTTGCGTAAGCCCTCCCTTGCCGTCGAACATTTGCAGAAAAACTCCCGTCACGGCCTCGATCGTCCCTACCATCCCCGTACCGCCAGGCGCCACCCGCGGCGCGGGCCTGGTGCCGCTAATCGTCACCAGGTAGGCGCCCTTGAGCATCGCCGGCGTGCACGGGCGGCTGCCTGCTTCCTGTGCCAGACACGGGATCGCCATGACGATCGCAGCTCCACACATTCGTTTCATCCAACGGTTCATTCCCAGACTCCTTTGTCGGTGATGAGCACCTGCCCGGTTGCGGGCAAGGCTTCTGAGACCAGAGTGCGGCCTTTTGGGCGTTGCGCACTATGGAGGAAGTCTGAAGATTTCCTGAAGATCGAATGGCAACGAATGCGGGAGCCGGAGAGGGGGGCTTGGCTCGATGCCGAGCCCCACGACTTCCGATGGTTCTTCGTTTGCGGCCGCTCCGTCAATGTCACTTCCGGAGCGGGCGGTATCAACCGACCAGCGCGCCGAAGCTTACGCCGTGCATATCGCCATCGGCGAGGAACTTCTGATGCAAGGCGAAAGCGTGGTTGGCGGAGAACGGCTCGTGGCCTTTGCGGGCGACGGCAAGATACTCACGCAACGGCTCGCGATAATCGGGGTGCGCGCATTTGTCGATGATCAGCCGCGCACGCTCGTGCGGATCCTTGCCGCGCAGATCGGCGACACCCCACTCGGTCGCCACCACCTGCACCGAATGCTCGCTGTGATCCATGTGGCTCACCAGCGGCACGATGGTCGAGATCTTTCCGCCCTTCTGCGTGGACGGGCACGAGAAGAACGACAGATAGGCGTTGCGTGTGAAGTCGCCCGACCCGCCGATCCCGTTCATCATCTGCTGTCCCATGACGTGCGTCGAATTCACGTTCCCGCCAACGTCAATCTCAATGGCGGTGTTCATGGAAACAATCCCCAGGCGCCGCACAATTTCGGGGTGATTTGTAATTTCCTGCGGACGCATGAGGATTCGTTTTCGGAAATAATCGAGATTTCCGTAAATCCGCTTCATCATCTCGTCGCTTAGAGTCAGCGAACAGGTGGAAGCGAACTTCACGCGGCCGTTTTCGAGCAGCGGCACCACGGAGTCCTGTAGCACCTCGGTATACATCTGGAAGTCGGGAATATCCGGGTGCCGGCCGAGTGCGCCGAGCACGGAGTTGGCGATGTCGCCGACGCCGGATTGCAACGGCAGGAACGTCGAAGGAATGCGGCCGGCGCGGATCTCATCCACCAGAAAATCGGCGACATTCTGGCCAATTTTTTCGGTAACGGGAGTAGAGTCACTGAACGCGCCGTTCTCGTCGGGCGCATTGGTGTACACGATGCCCGCGATCTTCTTCGGATCCACGTGGCAGATCGGCGAGCCGGCGCGGTCATCGGCGTGGAAGATCGGGATGTCGGAACGCGTGGGTGGATCCTGTGGCTCGAAAATGTCGTGCATGCCGAGCAGGTCAGGGGTGTGGAAGGAATTGCATTCGATCAGAATGCGGCTGGCTTGGCGGAGATAGGTGGGCGCGGCGCCGACAGCGGACGTCAGAACGATCCCGCCCCCGGCCATCACCTCCGCGGCTTCCACCACCGCCCAGTGAACCGGACCGAGAAAACCGTACCGCACGATCTGCGGCAGGATCGACAGGTGCATGTCGACGAACCTGACCTTGCCGGAGTTGATCTGCGCGCGGAGGGTCGGGTCGGACTGGTAGGGCGTGCGAAAGCGGATGGCTTCCGCCTTGGCAAGTGCGCCGTCCAGCGAAGGACCGGTGGACGCGCCGGTAATTACCCCAACCTGGAACGGGCGGCCAGCGTCGTGTTCGGCTTGGGCTTTCTTGGCTAGCGCCAGAGGGATGGCCTTCGGCGAGCCTGCGGGTGTGAAGCCGCTGAAGCCGATGGTGGAGCCGTGGTCAATCATTGCGGCTGCCTCTTCAGCCGTCAGAACGGGAAACGGAAGTGCCATATCAGTGCTTAGTCAGTCCTTTCGATGAAACAACGCCAGCAGACGGCGTGCAGCGTGCGATGGCGACCAGAGGCCGTCACGAACATGCTGCTCCATGGCCGGCATGGCAGCGCGGACAGCGGGGTGGCGTCGAAACTCAGATTCCAGTTGCTCCTGGATTTGGGAGCGCATCCACTCGAGAGCCTGCTGACGGCGGCGGGCCTCACGGGCGCCGTTGGCGGTGGTATGGGCTTCGTGAGAAAGTACGACCTCCCATACCGCCGGGATGCTCTCGCCGGTGAGGGCGGAACACGTCATCACGCGCGGGTGCCACCCATCGGCGGGTGTGCTGAAAAGATGAAAGCCGAATTCGTAAGCGCGTTGGGCCTGCGCCGCGCGCTCCCGGTTGTCGCCGTCGGCTTTGTTGATGGCCAACAGATCGGTCATCTCCAAGATGCCACGCTTCATTCCTTGCAATTCATCGCCCGCTCCGGGAATTAGTAGCAGCAGGAACGTATCGGTCATGGTGCGCAGGGCGGTTTCTGACTGGCCGACGCCAACTGTTTCAATCAAAACGTTTTGGAAGCCGGCAGCCTCGGCCAGAAGCATGCACTCACGGGTCCGGCGCGCGACGCCGCCGAGGTGCCCCCGCGAGGCCGACGGGCGGATGAATGCGCGTTCCTGCGCGGCAAGGCGTTCCATGCGGGTCTTATCACCCAGAATGCTGCCGCCGGAGATCGGGCTGGATGGGTCGACGGAAAGCACGGCTACCCGTTCGCCCCGGTCCACGATCAGGTGCATGCCGAGCGCGTCGAGAAAGGTGCTCTTGCCGGCGCCGGGCACGCCCGCAACGCCCACGCGGCGGGACCGGCCGGTGTGCGGCAGGCACCCATCCAACACCTCGGCGGCGAGTTCCTGATCCGAGTCGAGGTCGCTCTCCATCAGGGTAATGGCTCGGGCGAGGATCACGCGGTCACAGGCGAGAATGCCCTCGACATACTCTGGCGCGGTGAGCCGGCGGCGGATTGCGGGTTTCGACACGGGGGTCATGATGCGAACTCCGGCCGGGCGCGCCGGGGCGGAACTTTCAGCATCTCATGAGTGGCGGGCGCGTTGCCGGAAGTGCGTGGGGTTGGTCAGCGGCGGGTTGAAGTATGATTGGCTGAGTTCACGGTTTCCTGGGTCGCAGTCTGTAATCGAACAAAGGAGACAACGGTTCACATGAGTCTCGTGTTGGTGCTGCTGAGTATGTTGAATCAAGTCGTCCGGCTTGACGAATCGATACTACCGCCTGTCACTGTTGAGATCACCGCGGTCGATCCGTTTGGCGGCAGGCTGACCGGTTTCGACATGAAGATTGACGGCGCCAGGCCGAAGCGAGGACTAACTCCGGGAACATTCGAGATCAGGCGAGGCAAGCGGGTGTTCGAAGTAACTGTAAAAGGGTTTGAGAGCGTAGTGCGTTCGTTGGAAATCACCGAATCCACGCAGCGGCTGATGTTCTGTCTGCCGCTGGGCGGACTTAGTGACCGGCATAAGAACTCCGCAAGCGTTCAGATCGAGGGAGGGGATACATCCACCAGCCTCTGCCCGGATCTGCTGGTTACTCCTTTGCACTGTGCGTTCAGCCGGAGCCCATCGCTGCACCGCCTTTTTCGGGGACGTTATCAGTTCGATGACTTGCCGCCGGGCCGTTATTTGTTCTCGCTGCTGGATGGCGCCAAGGTCTGCGCAGTCCGGACGATCGATGTTGGTTTCAACGATCGGAAGCCGATCATTTTGAAGTTGGATTAACGCCTTACTCCGGCGGGATAAGGTCCGTCATCCCTTCCAGAATCTTACGCTCATCCGCACTGAAGCGGCCCCGGAACTCTTCACTTTGATAGCGGGTCTCGCGATCCTCGGGAGTCATGCGGCGGAGTTTGACTAACTCGCGGCGCACCTCCTGCTTGCGGTCCTGCGGCAAGGCGTTCATGTCGCGAAATACCTTGCGCGCGGCCCGTTGCTTCTCCGGCGGCAAATCCTGAAAGCGCTGCAGACGTTCTTTCTGCTCGGGCGACAGATTCTTATAGTCCTTCAGATTGTCCTCGACGCGCTTGCGGCGCTCGGGTGGAAGCTTGTCGAGAACCCGGCGGCGTTCCTCCGGCGACATTTCGCTGAACTTGTCGATCATCTGCCCTTTCTTGGCCTGGCGGCCAGCCTTGGCCTTGGGCAGAATCGGACCTTTGCGGAGCTGCGCGGAAGCGTCGGGGGGCGCTCCCATCAGGATCGCGGCGGCGACCACGGGGACGAACCAACGGGGAGTCATTGGGCCCTCACATCTGGCGCTGTCCGCCAGCCTCCAACGCGCCGAGATCCCGCAGCATCTCCATGTCTTCGAGTTCGGATTCGATCTGTTCCGCCTGGATGACCACCTCGCCCGTTTCACTGAGCGGATTCATGGACGGGTGGGAGAGTCCGCCCTCCATGCCGGGACGGAAGTAGAGCCCCGCGGCGACCACTAGGCATGCGGCCACTGGCAGTGCGGGCCGCCACAGTTGCGCACCGGTCAGCGTGCCGCCCATCGTGATCCGGCCCCACAGCCGGTTCCACAGCTTGCTCCAGGTGGGACGCTGCTCTTCGGCGTCGATGCGGGCATACAGTTCACGGTCGAAATCCGCCGAGACGGGCATGGCTTCATAGGAATCGAGCGACTGCCACAACAGCGACTGCGAAGAGGCAAAGGCCTCGCAATCCGGGCACTGACGGATGTGCCGTTCGAGGATCGCGGTGGATTCGGAATCCAGCTTGCGGTTACAGTAGTCGAGTAGGATTGCGGCCTCGGCCTCGCCGGAGGTCAAAGGGCACGGTAATTTGTTGTTGTAATTTGTAAGTGCCATTTGCGATTCCCTAATTCACGAACTTCCCTTCCCTGGCCTGCTCTCTCTCTCTTCATTCCCAGCCTGCCTTGCGCGATCCGTCATCATGGGGCCATATGGGCCAACCTGTTTCTCAAGGTCTCGTAGGCGCGGAATAGCAGCGACTTGACCGCCGATTCCGAACACCCAAGCGCGCCGGCGATCTGCGAGTACTCCATCTCCTGATACTTGTGCATGAGCACCGCGGCGCGTTGTTTCTCGGGCAAAGCTTCAATGGCCTGGCGGATCTCCTGCCGGCGAACATCCTTGAGGAGGGACTGTTCCACGGTGGGTAAGCGATCCGGCACCTGCCTCGCCAAGCCATCGGCGACCTCGTTGTCGAGGCTTTCCTGTCCCTTTTCGTACCGCCCATCGCGAATATTGTTGAGCGCGAGATGAGTAGCGATCCGGAACAGCCAGGTGGTGAACTTCGCGGTCGGCTCATAGCTGGTGCGGGACCGGTAAACACGCAGGAAAACCTCCTGCGCGAGTTCCTCGGCCACCGCTTGATTCTGCACCATGCGATAGAGGAAATGGATCACCGCGAGCCGGTGCCGTTCCAGCAACAAGGAAAAGCTGCTGGTACAGCCATCCTTGACCCGGAGCATCAGTTCGGCATCACGTTCCAGATTTGCGACAGCCACCACACTGTCATGAACACTGGCTGGCGGGGAAGGTTGCGGCGGAGGAAGGCTCATTCGCAGGAAACTCCTCGGCTGCGGCGAGGTTGGCTCGCCGGGGCGGTCGGGCTGAGGGGGTGCGCCGGCATCATCCCTTTCCTGACGTTGGGGAGGGCGGAGGGTCTACACACTCCGCTTCCCAAGCTTGCTACTTCGATTCTAACCGCGATCCGGTGCGAGGGCCAGCAAGAAAACCACTCGAACCGGGGAGCGGGAGGCCTGGGATCGCCGCTGGAACCATCCGCGATCAGGTACGCTTACGGAATGCTGCCGCTTCCGGAATGGACCCGATGTTGACCAGACGCGCATTTGCCAGCACACTCGCCTCGCTGCCGCTCGCGGCCCAGCCGGTCCGCCGGCGCAACATTCTCCTGATCACGGTCGACAACCTCGGCTATGGCGATCTCGGATGCTACGGCAACACCGAGATCAAGTCCCCCCATCTGGACCGGTTCGCGACGCAGGGAGTGCGGTTCGTCAATTTCTACTGCGCTTCGCCCACCTGCACGGCTTCCCGCGCGGGCCTGCTCACGGGCCGTCATCCGATCCGCTGCGGCCTGAACTATCAGTTGCGTCCCGATGAAAACAAGAGAGGCATCGGACTGTCCCATAGCGAGAAAATCATTCCGCAATACCTGAAACCTTACGGCTACGCGACGGCCTGCTTCGGAAAGTGGAACCTCGGCTTCGCACCCGGCAGCCGCCCGACGGAACGGGGATTTGACGAATTCTTTGGGCACCGCTCGGGTAACATCGATTACTACTCGCACATTTACAACGGCGAACTCGATATGTATCGTGGGACGGAGCCGGCCCGAGCGGAGGGCTACTCCGTGGATCTCTTCGCAAACGAGGCGATTGGCTTTCTGCGCCGCAAGCGCTCCCAACCGTTTTTCCTGTATCTGCCGTTCAATTCGCCGCACTTTCCGAATAAGGCGAATCTAAGTCCCGGCGAGAGTCCGGAGTGGCAGGCGCCGGAGAAGTATTTCGCCGAGTATGGCTACTCGCCCAAGGAGACGGATGACCGCAAGCGGTACCGGGTGGTGGTGACAGCCTTGGACGATGCCATCGGGCGCGTGCTTGCGGCGCTCGAGGCCTTGCGGTTGACGGATTCGACGGTGGTCTACATCGGGTCGGACAACGGTGCGTTCATGCTGCCGCAGCGGGGATTGGAGGTGCAGACCAACGCGCCGCTCCGCGACGGTGGCGTCACTTGTTGGGAAGGCGGAATCCGCGTGGCAGGCATGGCTCGCTGGCCGGGCGTGACGCCGACAGGGGCGGACTGCAAGGTCATGCTGAGCGCGATGGATCTGCTGCCGATGTCGCTGGCCGCCGCCGGAGTGCCCGTTCCGGGCGAGCCTTTGCTCGACGGGCGCGATCCCACCTCGGCACTGCGGGGGGATCCGAAGCCCGTTCACGATGCGCTGTACTTCGAATACCAGAAGCATCAGGCCTTGCGGACCGGCAACTGGAAACTGGTGCGTCCCGATTCGAAGCATCCGTGGCAACTGTACGATCTGGAAGCGGACCAGGGCGAACGCAACGATCTCGCGCCGGCTCAACCGGACCGGGTCGCACAGCTTGGTGCGCGGTACGGCGCGTGGAGGTCGCGGTTGGGATGACGCCCGATTGCGTGGTACTTGCCTCCGCGCACCTCACCGTGGCGCTTGCCTATGAGCCCGCGCCGAGACCAGACTGACTTGTCTCGTGCAGGGCGAGGTGAACGAAAATGCGCGATCGCCGAGGTCTTACGAACGTGCCGCCCGGCAGTGGATCACAAACCTGATGAAGCTGCGGGTGGCTGGAGTCTGCGTTACCGTGCCGGCCGCATCAGCGCCTGCGCGTCAGGGCGAAGTGGGTCCAGAAGCGGCCACCGTCTGGCTCGACACAATCCTGTAGCGCGGCGAGCCAGCCGAGGGCGCGGCAGGGCGGTGTGTGGACCGCGACTTCATCGCTTACACGTCAGGACGAAGTGGGCCCAGCAGCGGCCACCGTCGGGCTCGACACAGTCCGGTAGCGCGGCGAGCCAGCCGAGGGCGCGGCAGGGCGGTGTGCGGACCGCGACTTCATCGCTTGCGCGTCAGGACGAAGTGGGCCCAGAAGCGGCCACCGTCGGGCTCGACACAGTCCTGTAGCGCGGCGAGCCAGCCCAGATCCACGCCCAGATCCCACCGCCCGATCAGCATGTCTGCGTCGACCAGCCTGAGACCGGAGATCGGGCCGCCCGACCACGGCTCGGCCAAACCGCCCAGCCGGAACCGGGCAGCGCCGTTGCCATCGATCGCCCCTTCCATACGCACCGGGTTGGGCTTTCGCATGAGGCTCAGGTTGGGGTGCGCCAGCGAGATCAGCCGGCCGGTCCATTCGCCGGCAGCTTCGGCCGCAGTGGGAACGCGCGTGAACGCATCCGACGCCAGCAGACGGTAGTCTTCGCGTGACATCAGCTCAAACGGATAGTTGTGGCGCTCCATGACGAAGGTGGCAAACTCGATGCCGTCGGGGAACTCGCCGAGATGCATCACGCCGACGGCGCTGTTCTCGTCGATGACCTTGATGGTGTCGTACACCACACGATACGGTTCGTTGGTGTAAGTAAGTAGCAACACCTTGTCGCCTTTGTCGAAGTAGCGGCGGGTGGCGTTTGGATAGGCCACTTCGCGCACGATCGGCTTGCCAGGCAGCCAGTGGAGATCGTAGTTCACTACATGACCTGTAAGCCCCGCAGCAGTGACCGCATCGAAGCGCTTCCAGAACGCCCCGCTCGTAAAGGCTCCACTGGCTGCACCGGCGGCGATCGCGGAGTTGCGCAGCCGCTCTTCGCCGCCCGCGAGCGAGTCCTTCGCAAACGAGCCCTTCCAGAACACATCGCGCCAGATGCGCCGGCGCGCCACGTCCACTCGTTCGCGGCGCGTGTTGATGAGCGAGTCGAGAGGCAATGTGGGTTGCGCGCGCAGAATGGCTTGTAGCGACTCACCGGTCTGAGTGGAGAAGAAGTCCGCCTCCGCGGCGCCGCGCACTACCTCGGTGCGCACGTCTTCGCGCAAGGCGCCGGTGGTGACGCCGGCCGGGTCATACTCGCGCTGGATGAACTGCCCGGTGAAGGCAGCGAACTTCATCTGCCCGCGCAACCGTAGCAGCGGATCCGCCGTGCCGGTGACGCGGAACGATGAGAGAAACTGCGTGAGACTGCGAAACGCCGCGATGTTTTCAAACGTGCGGAAGCGCAGGTAGGCCGTGCCGGTTTCCGCGCCGTTGTGCGGAGTGGTCACGTGCACGTAGAGCGTGGTGTAGTCCTCCATCAGCTCTTGGAAACCGCGAATCCCACCCGCTTCGTCCTTCTGCATGTACTTGCGGCCATCGAAGTGGTGGCGCACTCCGGAGGGGTCGTCAAACTCGAGGTGATAGCGCATCTCGGCCTCGCCTGTGGCGGGGTTGACGCGCAGATACTGGAACGTGGAGCGGGAGGCATCAAGGGTGAACACCGCTTCACCCGCGCTTGCACCAAACCGAGCAAACGTGAGGGTGCCCTCGGCGCGGGCCTCATGCTCTGCGCCGTCGACGAATTCGTTGAGATCGGCTGCCCGCAAGTTGAGTTTGAAACGGCAGGGGATGGCGCCGTTCCGGTCGCGCGACGCAAGCGTCAAGTCGGCCTCGCGGCCCGGCCCCGGCGTCGACTGGCCGGGGAAGTACCAGCCGTCCATCTCTTCCTGAAACTCCAGTTGCAGACCGGCGGGGAGTTGCGCATCGCGCCACGGCGCAAGCAGTGTGTTCGTCGGCGCGTCGGATTCGCCGGTGCGCGAAAGCAGATAGTAAAAGCCAAAGCGCGGGCGGCGATCTCCAGGTGCGGGCGCCTCCTGATGGAAGATGCCGAGCGAGCCGAAAGCAGGCAACGCCGACGCTTCCGGCGGCAACTCCATCACCCATTTCCCGATCATCGTGTCCGCATCCACGCGGCGGATCTCGTCGTGAAAACCGGTGAAGTCGGTGAGTTGGAAATGATTGGCGGTGAAGCTGGGCAGCACCAGCCCTTCGATCAGGCCGGCCAGTTGGTAGCGGCTCTCGAGACGCCCATCGGGCTTGAGGTCAAAGGTCAGCCGCGCGATGCCGCCGGCCTGGTTGGCATTGGAAATCACGTCCATGCGCCACACGCCGGCGAGTTGCTCCTTGGTGGGAATGGTGACGGACTCCGAGTCCCACAGCGCGCGGTGATCGTCGACCTTCATCTGGTGAAAGCCATAAGTGCGCGTCATGGGGAAGGTGAACATGCGCCGGCCGTTCGGATAACTCCCCAGATAGACGCGCCCGATGAGGAGATCTTTGTGGATCACCTTGAACACGTCGTAGAAGCCTTGCCATGGCGGATCGAGGTATTGCAGCAGGATGTAGCGGCCGGGCGCGAGGTCGCCGGTTTGCTTGGTGAGGTCGAGCTGTTCAAGCGAATTGCGGGCGCGGATTCGGCCATCGGTATCGCTGGTGAGCCCCGTGAAGCGCGAGCCTTCCTTGCGGAAGCGCTTCTGGAAGCCCGTGTAGAGGAGCCCCGACATTTGGTTGAGGATGTGGTGCTTCGGGAAGAAGCCCTTCCAGGCGTCGTCGTTGCGGATGGACTTGGTTGCAGCATCAATCGACGCGGGGCCGCCCTGGTTCATCATGACGCCGATTTCGAGCGAAGGCGCGGACTGGAAGATACGCTCCAGTTCGGCCTCGCGACGTTCCGCCACATCGATTGCGCTGAGTTGCGAGAAGCCGACGGCTACGGGCGGCGCGGGGTAGGCTTCGCCCTTGAGGTTCGCGATGATTTTCGCCGCGATGCGTTCGGCCACGGCGGAGATGGTGAGGAACGGGTTCACGCCAAGCGCGCTTGGCAGCAGCGCGCCATCGGCCACGAAGAGCCCGGTGTGGACGGTGCCGTCCTTCTGATAGACGCGCCCGTAGGAATCGGTCGCGCCGGCGGTGAAGTCATCCGACATGGGGCAGCCACCGAGCGGATGGGCGGTGATCAGACGGCGCAATCCGGGGAAGCTCCACAGCGGATTCTCGACGAAGCTGCCGCCTTGCGCGCGGGCGTGGCGGCGGATCTCGGCGTTGATGCGGGCAAACACCTGCTGCTCGCCCACGCCATCCCAGCGGATGCGGATGCGGCCGTCGCGTTCAAAGAACGGGCGCTCGAATTCGAAGGTGCCGCGGGCGTCGTCAAAGCCCATGCAGAGATAGAGCATGGTGTGGTTGAGCGCGCCGTTGAGAGGGTCGCGGCCAAGCACATCGCGATCGATGCGCCTGCGCTCGGCGGTCTCATCGCCGCTATCGGTATCCTCGCGGGGTGCGAGCGGGAACACGATCTGCGCGGCTCGCACGGCGGCGGAGGGAAACGACAGGTCTTCGATGGCAAAGCGATTCAGCACCGTCGCGCCGCTGTTGTGCCGGACCAGGGCCACAATGCTGGGACCGGGCCGGTCGGGCTGAGGGGGCAGGACTGGCGGCGTTCCGAAGCCGAGCGTGTTGGCGCGGTGATCGCCATTGTAGGAGAGGCCGAAGAAGTCGCCATTGCCGCCAAAGCGCGTGCCGAGCGCGGGTGAGACGCTGAGCTTGTTCAGCGCGGCCGATCGCAACAGGATCTCGGTGGAGTTGATCGAACCGGCGGCGAGGATGACGTTGCCTGCGGCGATTGTGAACTTCTTGGACTTCGAGTTGGTCTCCTGCCAGCGCCCGTGTACCAGCCAGCCGTTGGCGGTCTTTTCAATCGACTCGACCTTCACCTGAGTGAAGATTTCGGCGCCGCCCTGGCGGGCGAGCGGCAGGTAGTTCATGTAGAGCGTGTTCTTGGCGCTGACGTTGCAGCCCGAGACGCAGTCGCCGCAGTCGGTGCAGGCTTCCTGGTGGACGCCCTGCGGATTCGGGCCTGTGGTGAAGTTCACAGCGAGCGGGAGATGCTCGGCATGCGTGCCGATCTCGACGGCGCGGCGCTCGAGTGCCTGGACCTTGGCGAGCGAGCCCGCGCGGGGATGCGGCGTGACGTTGAGGGTCTTTTCGGCGAGAGCATAGTAGGGGGAGAGTTCGGCGAGCGTAAGCGACTTGGGCCAACCGCCGAGTTCGAACACTTCTTTGTCAGGCCGGATGGCGACGTTGGCGTTCACCAGCGACGTGCCGCCGAGGCCCGAGCCCTTGAGCACGCTGATCTGGTCGAAGTTGAGCATTTCGTAGAGACCCAGCGGGTTGCCGGGGGCGCGCAGATTGGCGGCGTAGCTCTCCGCGGAGTTCGGGAAGGAGCCGACGGGCCACTCTTTGCCACGCTCCAGGATGCAGACGCTCGGTTTGGGATTGATGTCGGTGTTGGCGAGCCGCGCCGCGGTAATCGCGCCGCCGTAGCCGGAGCCGATCACGACGAAGTCGTACCGTTCACGGCGTTGGTTCCAGGTTTGCTGAACATGGTCAAGCCCCTCCAGACTTGTGTGCTAGGAGTATAGTGCAGCCAGCGGCAAAGCGTTACAGGGTGGTTGTACGCGGACACACTGAGCCGGTTTGGAAGGAAGACGGCGGCGAATTCGCGGGCGGCTGATTCCTGGTTGTTTGAACATTTAGCTCCTTATTGGTGGAATTGAGTGCGTTTTTCAGGCGGCGCGAGTGTGGCGTGGGTTTGTTTCGTTGGCGGGGTCGAGGTCGCCGCGGTAGCCGGGTTCGCCGGGGAGCGGCTGGTGCAACATAGCATGAAACGCCTGCTGGGCCTGGGCTTGCTGCTGCTTCTGCTTGTTGCGCATGTGTTGGTGATAGAGCCGCATGGTTGGGCCGAAGTCGGCGAGGCCGGGGTGATGTTCGTGGGCGTGGTGCTGTTCGCGGAGGACACGCTCGGACTGGAGCTTTCGGAGTTCGCGCATGGCGGCTTGCATGGCGGAGCGGTTCTGATTGAAGTAGCGCTGATAGAGAAGGTAGTCCTTGCGGGTATCGGGGTCCGCGAGCGGGTCGACGCCACGGGAGTCGGCTTCGCGTCCGAGTTCTTCCATGAGGATCTGCGCACGCTCCATGTTGAAGCGGGCGTTGCGGAGTTGGAGGAGGGAGTCTTCTTCGAGAAAGCCGACGGGACGGATGGATTGGCGGTATTCCTGTTCGATCTCGGCGAGGAGCGGACGGAGGTGCTCCGGGCAGAAAAACTTCGCGCCAGAGAGTCCGTGCTTACGGGCGTTCTGGGAGACCTTTTCCTTGCCTTCGGCGGAGGTGGGACCGGTGGATTTCTGTGCATTTGCTGTATTTGCCGCGAGTTTCGCTGCGGATGCGTTGGATTCCATGGAAATGCTCCTTGAATTGGGTGCGGAGGGATTGCCTCCGATTCGACGGTAGCATAGGGCTTCGGGCAGCTTTGGCGGATTCTGGGGGCGGGTGTTGAAAACAAGGGAGATTGAGTTGGGGAAGATCTGTGACAAGCGGCGCTTTCATAGATGATCGGGTGGAAGATCTTGCGAGAATGATCGTGAGATGATACGGACGCTGGAGGATCTCTCTTGTGGAAGATGTCAAAAGACTGGAAGTAGATTTCTGGCCTGCATCATTACGTCACCTTAGCAAGCCGTATTCGAATTCCGCTGACGGGCACGTCCTTGTGGCGCGGGTGTCGAGTGAACCCAGCGGTGCCTATCCGGGGTTTGAATGCCTCCATACGGCGCTGGTCCCACTTCCCGAAGTCGGTGCGATCCTCAATACCCCTGGTGGTATCGGACAGGAAGTGCGATGCTGGGGACCGCGGCCGACACATTTGGGTCAAGCACGCAGGAATGATTTCTGGGTAGATGGCGCAATCGTCGGCCAGCAGTATGAAGCGCTTGTGCACACTTGGCGCGTCCAAGACCGTGAGGTCCTGGTTCCCGACAACGCTTTCCTGATGTGCTACGGACTCGTTCCGCGCACCTGCAACGACGGGTCGATTCACTGGGACGACCCGCGTGGGCCGACCTACGATGTGGTGATCGTGCATCCGGTTTACATGCCGAAGACCACGGCATCGATTAGCGTGCTGCGTCGATATCTTGAGGACTACCTGAGCCTCAAGGAGTGCGCTGCCTTGGGCGTGTACTACGAAGAGCGGTACTCGGCCGGGGATACGGCGTTCGATGAAGCGGTCGGCCCGACTGGATGGCGGAATGCCGAGTTGCCCGGCCGGCGATTCTGGTTGCGGCGAGTCCATATCCCACCTCAGCACGAAGACCAACTCTCTCAGGTTGCCGGTTGCCGGCTGATCTTACCCCCCGGGGTCAAACCGGTCACCGAAGAGGAACGACCCACGCTGGATTGGCCGGACTACGGCGTCCTGAGCGACGAACAGATTCGCCATTTGCGCCCCATGGATTATGTCTACATTCGCGATGAGTTTCTGAAACGGTTCGAGGGAAAGGATGATTACGAGATCCACCCGTCCTCCGGAAGCGTGAGCCACGGGAATTGGTGGGGCTTGAGCTATTGCCGGAGATTTGGAAGGAACCATATCGAGGCAGAACTTCTCAAGCTCTACGAGGGTACCCCCAAGGCGATCATTGAGGAAGTTCACTGCTACGCGGTCAGCAAGGAGGTGGCAGCCCGAGACGTGGAACTCCACGGCGGCCGGCACATTGGCGCAAGAGCCGAGGATTTCGTGATGGCATTGCTGAATCTTACCGAAGCACTCACGCAAGTGGCGAACAAGCTTGGAGTGCATGTCAGTCAGCGAGAACTCGGTGGATACGACAGTGCGGAGGTTTCAAGGAACGGCTGGTGGACGACGTCCGAACTCAAACCGCTGGGAAACGTAAGTTTCCTCAGTATGTCCAGGGAGGACTTTCTTGGGCGCTGCACGGCCCTTTTCAAGCCATTCGAAGGACTCAAGGAGCGTCACCTCCGGGAAACCGTTGACACGATCGGCATTCCCCGCGAGAAGACCAAGGACTTTCGTTCTCTCAAGCTTCTTGAGGTTATCTGTCAGGTTGCTGAGATCTCGATCGACACGGGGTTGGATCTAACAGGTAATCGAGCCGATGTCGCCTCGCGGTGGGACGCGGCGTCCCGCGTCGAGGCGTTGAAAGCACTCTTTGCGCTGAACGGGCTGAGGCAACTGGACGCACATCGGGGGGGAAGGGACTTTGAGCTCAAGCTTAGGGACAGCCTCTCGACATTCGAGATCGATCCCGCGAGTACCGTAGCCCGGTGGGGTAAGGCCCTGGACACCGTCTATGACAAACTCCAGGAGAGCCTGGAGGCCATTTCCTGCCTGCTGCGCCGTGCGTGACTCGAAATCCCAACAGTCCTGTTGAGCCACCCCCCTATCAAGAAGTGGCAAGACATTGAATCCCTCGCATTTTCAATCGGTTCGCGATGTGGCCGCTCGCGTGCCAAGCTAGCTGCAATCCCGAACTTGGGAGATTTCGACCGAGGAGATATTCGATGACACAGAACACCTCTCGCATGGAAACCTGGGACTACAGTAACGGGTCCTGGATCTTAGCCGAAAACGTGAATGGCGAGTTCAATGTTAGTGCCGGTCTGAACTGAGGCCACTTTCGCCGCTCTGCCGGAGCCGTGGAGCCATTTTTCCGCCGCCATGCGCACCCCTGCTGACCGCGCCGTCGCAGTCAACGAGCGGTGGATTGGTCCAGGCAGTGCGGCCAACGCCGCGGCCCTTACCGCATAGCCAACCCTCCCGCGCCGTCCGCAGGAGCCGGAACAGTCGAAAGCTCGCCGTGTTTGGAATCTCTCTTGACGGACTCGATGACGAGATACAGTTTGTCGGCGCTGTTCACTTTTCCGGCAATGCAATAGTAGTGTCCGTAGACGATTTGCTGAGCCTTAGAGAAGTCATGCAGCCGATAGACTCGCCGGGTGGAGTCGTCTCTCATGAGAAAGACAACGCAGTTGCGGCCCTCGAAGCGTTGGAGCAAAGTGAGATGATTGGCGCTGAAGTTAAACATAGATAGAAACAGAAAGAGCGGGAGCCCGCAAGCCCCCGCTCCCATGAGCAGCGCCGTTGTGGAGTTAGCCGCCGGACTCCTCCGCACGGGTTATCGACACAGCGCGGCGCTTTACCGTAACAACCTTGATCTATTGCTGAGGTTCCTTGAGCCCTTCGCCACGCATACTCGGGCCTTGCAGCAGCAGAACCTCGGAGTTCTCCACTAAACGATCGGCAATGGCAGTGGCAATCGTAGTGTTGTGGAGAATGTTGCCCCACTCGGAGAAGGGCGTGTTGGTCGTGATGATGGTGCTCTTCTTCTTGCTGTGACGCGTGGAGATGACTTGATAGAACAAGTTGGATGTTTGTTGATCGAGCGAGAGGTAGCCGAGTTCGTCGATAAATGTTGAGCTCAACATTTATTGAT
>JAEUQE010000949.1 GCA_016789785.1 Bryobacterales bacterium | reverse complement strand
CAGAATCCAGCGAAACAAATCGGGAGGAATCGCGTCAAATAAACGGGGCAGGCAATCTGCCTCGTTAAGAGCCGGTATGATTAAGGCTGCTTGCGCCGTTCGCATTTCGGAGTACAATTCAGCGTAATAGGGAATCATGACGCCTGACCAGCCCCCGCCGCCGATGGACAACCCGGCGGAAAAGCCAACCGAGACGAAACACCTGCTGGTGGGCGCCGCCTATTGGCTGCGCGACCTGATGCTGTCGGTAGTAATTGCTGTGGTCATCATTCTATTCCTCTACCAACCGGTGAAGGTGGAAGGCACCAGCATGATGCCGGCTCTGCAGGACCAGGAACGGATATTTATCAACAAGTTTCTCTACCGCTTCGGCATTGGCGAAATTGAACGGGGGGATACGGTGGTGTTCTGGTTTCCGCGCGACCCGTCGAAATCCTACATCAAGCGCGTAATCGGTGTGCCCGGGGATGTGGTGGAAGTATTGGATGGGGAAGTTCGCCTGAACGGGAAAACGGTGAATGAACCGTATGTTCCGGAAGAGTTTCGGGACCGGCTGACGGTGCCGGCCACGCGCGTGCCGCCGGAATCGTTCTATGTGATGGGCGACCACCGGAGTTCTTCGAACGATTCGCGCGCCTG
>JAEUQE010000948.1 GCA_016789785.1 Bryobacterales bacterium | reverse complement strand
CTCACCCGGGATGCCCTTCGAGGTGCTGGCCCACCACGCCGTCGATCTCTGGCTCTGCGGCGAGGACCTTCCGCAGCCGGAGAACCGCGTCACCCTCGAGAACGACGGCCGGATCCGCCTGACCATCGACGAGAACAACAACCTCGAGGGGCTCAAGCGCCTGCGCCACGAGTTGCAACGCCGGCTCAGCGACCTCGGCATGCACGAGAAACACCTGCTGAGCCACAACATCTACATGCACAAGGGCATGCCGATCGGCGCGACCGCGCACCAGGCCGGCACGATCCGGTTCGGTACCGACCCGGCGAGCTCCGCTCTCGACGTGGACTGCCGGGCGCACGAGGTGGACAACCTCTACGTCGTCGACACCAGCTTCTTCCCGAGCATCGGCGCGGTGAACCCGTCGCTGACGGCCATCGCCAACGCGTTGCGCGTCGGGGACCACGTGCTGGAACGACTCGGCTGAGCACCCCCGACAACCGGACAGCAGGGACAGGACGAACAGGAGAACGTGCCATGGATGTGGATCGCGTGGACGCGCTGGTCATCTTCGGAGCGACCGGCGACCTCGCCAAGCTGGAGACCTTTCCCGCGTTGGTCGGCCTGGTGGAGCGGGGAGTCCTGAACGTCCCCATCGTC
>JAEUQE010000947.1 GCA_016789785.1 Bryobacterales bacterium | reverse complement strand
CGCCGAGTGATCGACGACGTGAGTCGCACCTTGCGCCCGGCAACTCGCTACCATCCGTCGCCCGATGCCGGACCGCCCTGAACTCGTGCAGAGTCTGTTCCTCGCCGCTTGCAAGGTGACCGGCGCGGCACGGCTCCGCCTGCTGGACGACGGCTGCGGCGGCGATGCGGCGCTGCGCGCGGAGGTCGAGCAGCTGCTGCAGCTCGACGCCGAGACGCCGTTCCTGCGCGAGGACGACCTGTTGGAGTTGCGCGGTCCGCTGGCCGGACCGGCGCTGCTGCCCGCGCAGATCGCCGGCTACCGCATCCTCGACGTGCTCGGCAGCGGTGGCATGGGCGTGGTGTATCGCGCCGAGCAGCAGAACCCGCCGCGGCAGGTCGCCCTCAAGGTGCTCGCGCCGGGCCTCGGCGGCCCCGCAGCGCAAGCGCGGTTCGCGCTCGAAGCCGAGGCTCTGGGGCGCCTGCAGCACCCAGGCATCGCCGCGATCCTGCAGGCCGGCAGCTACGCCTCGCCGCTCGGCGAACAGCCGTTCCTGGCGATGGAACTGGTCGACGGCGAGCCACTGCCCGATTGGGTGGCTCGCACGCAGCCGACGGTGCGGGGCCGGCTGGAGCTGTTGATCGAGGTGTGCACCGCAGTGCA
>JAEUQE010000946.1:415-643 GCA_016789785.1 Bryobacterales bacterium | reverse complement strand
CCCAGTTGCGCTTCCTCTGGGAAGGCCGCGCCCAAACCGGGCACTACCCCTATCCCTACGACATGGATGGCGACGGCCGCCAGGAATTCGTCATCGGCTACGGCCTCTGGAACCATTCGGGCAAAGCGCTGTGGGCCCACGACGAGAAGATGAAGGACCATCCGGACGCCATCTCCATGGGCAACTACTCGGGCGATCCCAATGGTCCCGTGCGCGTTTACATCTGCG
>JAEUQE010000946.1:0-405 GCA_016789785.1 Bryobacterales bacterium | reverse complement strand
GACGAAGGCCTGGTCGTCATCGGCCGGGACGGGCAGATCTTCAAACAACTTCGCATCGGCCACACGCAGACGCAAAGCGTCGCCAGGTATCGCGACGACGTCAAAGGCCTGCAACTCATGATCGCCAATTTCTGGCGCAATCCCGGCATCGTCAGCGTGCTCGATGCCGATGCCCGCATCCTCGAACAGAAAGAGCTTACCCCCGGCTCCACCCATCTCGCCCCAGTCAACTGGCGCGGCGACGGCATCGAATACGCGTTACTCTCAGGCAACATCCGTGAAGGCGGCATGGTGGACGGGCGCCTCCGCCGCGTCGTAATGTTCCCCGATGACGGCCATCCCGATCTTGCCTATCACGTCGCCGATGTTACCGGCGACGCCCGCGACGAAATCATTCTCTGGGAC
>JAEUQE010000945.1 GCA_016789785.1 Bryobacterales bacterium | reverse complement strand
GATGAGCACGCCGCTCGACGAAGGTCAGGTCTACGCCCGCATCGGCGAGGAGGGGTTCGCGCGTCTCGTGCGCGCCTTCTACGCGCAGGTGCCCGGCGACGACATCCTCGGCCCGATGTATCCGGCCGAGGACATGGAGGGCGCCGAAACGCGCCTGCGCGATTTCCTCGTGGGCCGCTTCGGCGGTCCGCCCCGCTACATGGAGCAGCGCGGGCATCCGCGCCTGCGCATGCGTCACATGCCGTTCGCCATCGATGTCGAGGGCCGCAACCGGTGGGTGACGTTCATGGAGCGCGCCCTGGTCGAGGCCGAGATTCCCGACGATGCCGCGGCCGTGCTGCGGCCGTTCTTCGAGCACATGGCGTCGTTCATGATCAACCGCGCCTGACCGGCGCCCGAGGTTCACTCCGCATGACCACCGTGCACGTCGCATCCGCGGGCGGCCCGTTCGCCCAGAACATCCAGGTTCGCCATCACTCGGTGGTGTCGGACGAAGCCGCCGACGTGGGCGGGGAAGACCGCGGCCCGAATCCCACCGAGATGCTGCTCGGCGCGCTCGGCGCCTGCGTGGCGATGACGCTCAGGATGTACGCCGGCCGCAAGGGCTGGGACCTGGGCGATCTGCAGGTGGATCTCAGTGGCCG
>JAEUQE010000944.1 GCA_016789785.1 Bryobacterales bacterium | reverse complement strand
TCTCTCCCGTCAATCGCAACTCGGCGGAAGCCAGCGCCGATGCGCGCTCCCACGATTGCTCATATACGGCGGAATAGGCCGGCTTGGCGGGGCTCTCTCCATACGCCTCCACTCCAGCCTCTGTTTCCATCAAACCCAAGAATCCCTGTGACGGCGGAGCACCGTACAGGCGCAACGCTCCGTACATCGCTGCTGCACTCCCCGTAAACGCTGAGATCTTGATTCCCGCTTCGGCGAATAACTCCGTCAACCGCGTCACGTACGCCTGCCTTGCGATCAGCACCAGTGCCGATGCCGTCTTCCCCAACCGTGCCCAAGTCCATGCCGCTTCGCCTTCCGGATAGGGATGCAGCGTGTCGATCTGCAGCGTCAATGCGGACTCGAAATCGCGCGGTTGCACCCCAGGTAATGCCACCACGCGCACCATCAGATCGCGCCGCGGCAGCAACACCGCTGCCGTCAGATGCGCCACGCCATGCTGGCGTAGGAACGCCAGGTACTCGTTGCCCCATTCCGCCGCCGAGCGCTTCGCGTAATCTTCGATCGTATACACCGCCAGCAGATCCACTCCACCCGGCCGCACTTTCACCAAGGCTACACGCAGGCGTTCCGCACTCAACTCGATTCCTACTCCGGTCCCGAAGG
>JAEUQE010000943.1 GCA_016789785.1 Bryobacterales bacterium | reverse complement strand
CCGGGCGTCGGAAAGACAGAGCTCGCGAAGGCACTTGCCGATGTGCTCTACGGCGGCGGCGATAGCTTACTGTTCTTCTCACTCGCCGATCTCGGCAAGTCCCAATTCGCGGCGAGCACGCTTTTCGGCGCACCACGCGGGCATGTCGGCGGCGAGGGAAGTCTGACATCGGCCCTGCTGCGCTCGCCCAACTCGGTCGTCCTCCTCGACGAAATCGAGAAGGCGCATCCCGACGTGATGAAGCGCTTCCTGTCGGCCTGGAACGACGGCTTCCTGACCGACCAGCAGAACGGCCTCAAGGTACCTACGAACGGCGCGATCTTCATCCTGACCTCGAACGCCAACTCACGCGAGATCGGGGAACTGGCCGAGGCGCACACCGGAACGCTCGACGAACTCAATCGCAAGGTAAAGGACCTGCTTTCGGTGGGTGACAGCGCCCTGGCGCCGGAGGTGCTGTCACGGATCGACACGGTGTTCACGTTCTCGCCGATGAAGGGGATCGACATCGCCTACGTCGTCGCGCTGCAGATCGAGCGGCTCGCCAAGAGTTACGGGCTAGAGGTGGCCGAGGGAGGCATCAGGAAGGAGATTCTGATCGACGCCGTACAGCGCTTGCAGAAGACCGGCACCAAGGGGGGCGTGC
>JAEUQE010000942.1 GCA_016789785.1 Bryobacterales bacterium | reverse complement strand
ACGCCAACCAACAAATCAAAACCGATTGCGAAAAAGACAAACGGCTGGGTTTCATTGACGTCAACCCGGCGCTCTTTGACCGCGACGGCAAACCGCGCCTGGAACTTTACCTGCCCGACAAATTGCACTTTCAGGAACCGGCCTATGTCGCATTCACGGCAATTATCAAACCCGTGCTGAGCCAGGTCTGGGCGAAGGTCAAATAACGCCCCCGCTGCGCTGAAAGGAAATCATGATTCTGTTCACCCGTTTCTGCTTGCTGTTGGCGCTGACCGTTGTCGGCGCAGCGCTGTTTGGTTCGCCCGTAACCCAATCACAACCGCGCAAACCCAATGTGCTGTTTATCGCCGTGGATGACCTGCGCCCCGAATTCGGCGCGTATGGCAGCAAATACATACACTCTCCGAATCTGGATCGGTTGGCCAAACAGGGCGTGACTTTTGATCGCGCGTATGTGCAGCAAGCGGTGTGTTCGCCGTCGCGGTCTTCGCTCTTGACCGGCACGCGTCCCGACACGACCAAAGTCTGGGATTTGGTGACGCACTTTCGCACGGCCATTCCCGATGTCGTGACGTTGCCGCAGCGTTTCAAAAACAACGGCTATTTTGTGCAAGGCATGGGCAAGCTCTATCACGGCGGATATGACG
>JAEUQE010000941.1 GCA_016789785.1 Bryobacterales bacterium | reverse complement strand
GCCAGCCCACGACCTGGCGGCTGAAGATGTCGAGGATCACGTAAAGGTGAAAGTACGTCCACTTAACCGGCCCCTTGAGCTTGGTGATGTCCCAGGACCAGACCTGGTTGGGGGCGGTGGCCAGCAACTCCGGTTTGACGTAAGTCGGGTGGGTGAGCTGACGCCGGCGTTCGCGCGTGGCGCCGTCGGTGGCGAGCACCCGGTACATGGTGCGCACCGAGCCCAGATAGCACCCCTCGTCGAGCAGCGTGGCGTGGATCGCGGCCGGCGCCGTGTCGCAGAAGCGCGCGCTGTTGAGCACCTCGCGCAGAGCCTCCCGCTCCAGGGGGGCGAGCGCCAGCGGCGGACGGGGCCTTGCCGCGCGGCGGGGCTGCGGTCCGTGAAGGGCGTCGCGGTGGGTGCGTGCGCGTGCCCGGGCCGGCGCACCGCGCCAGAGGCCCACGGCCCGGCAGGCGGCGGCCATGCCGAGAGTCGGGGCGAGTTCGTCGGCGCCGCGCATCATGATTTGTCGTGTGTGTCGTCGATCGGACTGCCCAGCAAGGCGGCAACTTTTTTTTGAACCTCGATGACCAGGCGTGCCTTGTCGAGTTGGCTCTTGAGGCGCTCGTTCTCGCGCATCAGCTGCGCGATCTGGCGTGCTTCGGCGG
>JAEUQE010000940.1 GCA_016789785.1 Bryobacterales bacterium | reverse complement strand
CCAAAAACAAGTTCAGAAGAACATCACCCTCGAAATCAACCAGGCCGCCAATCTCGACGCCTCCCTCACCCTGGCCGCCGTCGCCACCGAAGTCCAGGTCACCGAAGAAGCCCCGCTCCTCCAAACCGAAACCGGCAACGTCGGCGCCACCATCAACGCCCAAACCCTCGACGAACTCCCGCTCATCCAACGCGACGTCATGGCCGTTGTCCGCCTCGCGCCCGGCGTCGTCGCCAAAACCCAGGTCGGCGATGCCCGCGGCGGCCGCGGCGTCTTCAATTCCAACTTCTCCGTCGGCGGCGGACGCACCTCCACCAACGAAGTCCTCCTCGATGGCGCCGTCAACACCATCGGCGATTTCAACGGCGTCGCCTTCTCCCCTCCGCCCGACGCGGTTCAGGAGTTCCGCGTTGAAACCAACTCTTTCTCCGCCGAATTCGGCCGCACCGGCGGCGGCGCCGTCAATATCGTCACGAAGTCCGGCGGCAACCGCTTTAACGGTACCGCTTACTACTACCATCAAAACGACTTCCTAAACGCCAACAGCTTCGTCAACAACCGCTTCGGCACCGTCCGCCCCGTCCTCCGCCGCCACCAGTACGGCTTCACCGCCGGCGGCCCCGTCCTCATCCCCAAACTCTACAACG